>VXMR01000095.1 GCA_009841005.1 Gemmatimonadales bacterium | reverse complement strand
CCCCCCCCCACCCCCCCCGCCCCGCCCCCCCCCCCGGGCGGGTGGGTCCGAGACCGAAATCGGGGATGCGTCCAGGAGGGGTTGGAGCTGGGACCTGAACGCGCAATATGGCGCCAATCGGGTCGACAACGACCTGTTCGATACGCTCAACCCATCGCTCGGACCGTGCCTCGAATCGGCGTGCGCGCCCGGCGCGGACGGGATTCCCGGCACCGCGGACGACCCGGGGATTCCGAACGGGACCCGGTTCTCCACGGGTGCGCTCGAGAACCACCAGTTCCTTGCGAACGCGGACGTGGGGCGCCGGATCGAGACGGGATTCGGCGCGGGGCCGGTGAGCCTCGCCCTCGGGGCGACGTTCCGCGTCGACGGCTACCGGATCCTGGCGGGAGAACCCGCGTCGCGGATCGACGGCTTTCACCCCACCCAGAGCGGCGGCGTCGCGGCGGCGGGTGCTCAACGCTTCACCGGTTTCCGGCCGGAGGAGACCGGGAGCTGGTACCGGTCGAGTGTCGGCCTCCACGGTGACGTCGACGCGCCGCTCGCACGGCGGCTCCTGGTCTCCGCGACGGGACGCTACGAACGCTTCAGCGACCTCGGCGGCACGCTGAACGGGAAGCTCGCGCTGCGCCTCGCGCTCTCCGGCACCGCCATCTTCCGCGCGAGCATGTCCACGGGATTCCGACCGCCCGCGTTGAGCCAGTCTCACTACGGACACGTCGCGGCGGGGCGGCGCGCAGACCCGGACGAGCCGGGCGCGACCCTCGGGTTCGAGGCGGGCACGTTTCCCGTGGACGCGCCGGAAGCCCGGGCCGTCGGCGCGTCGCCCCTCCGGGGGGAGAGGTCGCGCTCCGTCGGCGCGGGGTTTGCGCTCACGCCGGCCGACGAACTGCACATCACGGTCGACGGGTATGCGACGGAGGTCGCCGACGCCGTCCTCCTCTCCAACCGGCTGGAGACGGGCGCCAGCGGCCTCCTCGAGCTTCTGCTGGCGGACTTCGCCGCGGAATCGATCCGCTTCTTCTCCAACGTGGTCGACCTCCGGTCGTACGGCATCGACGCGGGGATCACGTGGGGGCGGCGGCTCGGGGACGCGTCACGCCTCGAGTTCGGGGCCTCCGTGAACTGGGGACAGGTGCGCGGGCGGTGCCCCGACGGCAACATCGCGGCCTGCGTGAAGGAGAACGAGGCGCTGCGGGACGAATCGTTCAGGATCTACGACGGCTTCGACGTCTTCTTCCTCGAGGAGGGACGCCCGGACTGGCGCGGCAGGTTCAAGACGAGGTTCACGAGCGGAGCGTTCGAGTTCGGCGTGGGAGCGAACGTCTACGGGGCGCAGGAGGAGCTGCGCTCGGTCGGCGTCGGAGAGCACCCCCACAGGATCCGGCTCCTCGAACCGAAGGTCACCTTCGATGCGGGAGTCCACATCGACGTCGCGGAAAGGTGGCGCCTCACGGTCGGCGGCGAGAACCTCTTCGATGCCTTCCCGACGCGGGTCGACGCGTTCGGGGGAATCTTCACCTATCGCTCGTTCTCGGCGATGGGCTTCAACGGCCGCTACCTGTACGCGCGCCTGCAGGCGTCCTAGCGGCCCGGGGCTCCCTGGCGGCCTGGCCGGGGGTTTTCTAGCGGCCTGGCCAGAGGGGGCCCTGTTCGGCCGGTACGCGGCCCATGCCCATGTACACGAACTTCTGGAGCCGCTTCCCGTCGTACGTTTCGGTCGTGTAGACGTTGCCCTTCGAGTCCGTCGCAATGCTGTGGACGCCGATGAACTGCCCCGGCTGGCGGCCTCCGTCGCCGAACGTCGTCAGCACCTCGAGCGAGGCGCGGTCCATGACGTAGACGCGATGGTTCGACCCATCGGCGACGTACATGTACTTCTGGTCCGCATCGCGCGAGAAGGCGATGTCCCAGGTCGAGCCTGCGCCCAGCGTGCGCGGCGCGATCATCGCTTCGTCGACGTACGTCCCATCCCGCTGGAAGACCTGGATCCGGTCGCCGGCACGGTCGCAGACATAGACCAGTCCGTCCATCGAGGGATCGGCGCAGTGTACGGGCGTGCGGAACTGCTGGAGGGGCGGCGCATCCGGATCGTAGGGCGGCGACGGCGTGTCGTCCGGCGCGTTGCCGTAGGCGCCCCAGTAACGCTTGAACTCGCCCGTCGACGCGTCGAGCACCGCCACGCGGCGCCCGCCGTAGCCATCTGCGACGTAGGCTTCGTTGGCATCCGCGTCGAAGGCGACCTTCGCCGGGCGGTTGTAGCGGGTCTCGCTGTGGCTGTCCGGCTCCTCTCCAAGGGCCGGCTGCCCGTACGACGCGAGGAACTCGCCGTCGCGCGAGAACTTGAGGATGTGCGAATCGCTCGCCCCGTTGCCGCCGATCCACACGTTGTCCATGTGGTCGACCGTGATCCCGTGGTTCGACTCCGGCCACACGTACTCGTCGGACGGGCCTCCCCAGGAGTTCACGAGACTCCCCCCGGGATCGAACTCGAGCACCTCCGGGGCCGCCCGGCAGCACTCGCTCGTCGGCGGGTCCGCATCGAGCCCCAGTTCCGTTCCGGGGTTGATCGAGGCGCGGCGATGGATGATGAACACGTGGTCGCGGGAATCCACGCCGACCCCGACGGTGGAGCCGAGCAGCCAGTGCTCCGGCAGGGGTTTGGGCCAGAAGGGATCGACTTCGAACCGGGGCGCCTCGACGCCCTGTCCCGTCGCGTCGGCCGAGCCCGCGTCGTCCATCGCGGCCTGCCCGCAGGCGAGCGCGATGACGACGCCGGCCGTCATACCGCCAATGAGGGTTCGCCGTTTGCCGTTCATGGCCGTACCTCCTCGCCGGTCCGACAGTTTACTGGTCGCCGCGCGGCCAGGGCGGTCCCTGGTGCTCGGCCGGTACCGGGCCCAGGCCCATGTACACGAACTTCTGGACGCGCTTCCCCTCGTAGGTTTCCGTCGTGTAGATGTTGCCGTTCGAGTCCGTCGCGATGCTGTGGACGGCGAAGAACTGGCCGGGCTGACGGCCGCCGTCGCCGAAGCTGGTCAGGATCTCGAGCGAGGCGCGGTCCATGATGTAGACCCGCATGTTCTTGCCGTCGGCGACGTACATGTACTTCTGGTCCGCGTCGCGCGAGAAGGCGATGTCCCACGTGGACCCGTCGCCCAGCGTGCGCGGCGCGATCCGCACCTCATCGACGTACGTCCCGTCCGTCTGGAAGACCTGGATGCGGTCGTTGGGGCGGTCGCACACGTACACGAGGCCGTCGAGCGAAGGCTCGGCGCAGTGCACCGGCGTCCGGAACTGCTGGATGAGCGGCGCGTCGGGATCGTAGGGCGGCGTCCGCGTGTCGTCGGGCGCGTTCCCGTAGGCGCCCCAGTAGCGCTTGAAGGCCCCGGTCGATGCGTCGAGCACCGCGACCCTGCGTCCGCCGTAGCCGTCCGCGAGGTAGGCCTCGTTGGCCGAGGCGTCGAAGGCGAGCTTCGCCACGCGGTTGAAGCGCGTCTCGCTGTGGCTGTCGGGTTCGGGGCCTGCCTCCGGCTCGCCGTAGGAGGCGAGGAACTCGCCGTCGCGGGAGAACTTCAGGATGTGCGTGTCGTTCGGTCCGTTCCCGCCGATCCACAGGTTGTCCATGTGGTCGACGGTGATCCCGTGGTTCGAGCCGGGCCAGACGTAGTCCTCGGAGGGCCCTCCCCAGGCGTTCACGAGGTTCCCGTCCGGATCGAACTCGAGCACGGGCGGCGCGGCGCGGCAGCATTCGCCGATGGGCGGGTCGGCGTCGGCGCCGCCCTCCGTGCGCTCGGTGAGGTTGCCGCGGTGCACGATGAAGACGTGGTCGCGCGAGTCCACGCCCACGCCGATGGCCGAGCCGAGCACCCAGTGGTCCGGCAGCGGTTTCGGCCAGAACGGATCCACCTCGAACATCGGCGCCTCGACGCCCTGCCCCGTGCTCGCCGCGGCGCCGTCGTCCATCGCCGCCTGACCGCACGCCAACGCGAGAGCGATACCCGCGACCACACCGAAGATGAGCGTTCGCCGCTTTCCGTTCATGGCTGTCTCTCCTTGCGGATCCTGAGTCGCTCCCGAGTCGCCCGATTCCGACTTTGGCCGATCGATTCACGCTACAGATACCATCCGCGTTCGTCCAGAGACCGGCCGGGGTCGACGGCGCGCGCCGGCCGCGCCATCGTGCGGGCGGACCAGGAATGCTCTTCCCAGTCTCACGGAGTCCGGGGATGGTGGATGAAGCGACGTAACGCACGGCGTCCAACCCGGCGCGCGGCGCCCTTGATGGGGTGCGTCCTCGCGCTTTATGGCCTGACGAGTCTGGCCGGCGCGGCGCGGGCGGCACCTGAGCCGGTGCCGCACGAGATTCCCGCGGACGTCACCGTGCAGGCGTTCGTCACGCCGGAGGGATCCCGCCTCCGCTTCCTCGTCCGGGCGCCGCTCGAGGCGATGCGGGACATCGAGTTCCCCCGGTACGGACTCGGGTATCTGGATCTGGAGGCGGCGGATCCGTTCCTCCGCGATGCGGCGCAGCTCTGGCTCGCCGACTATGTGACGTTCTACGAGGAAGATCGACGCCTGGAAGCGCCCCGCATCGTGGCGACCCGCGTCTCGCTCCCCTCGGACCGGTCCTTCGCCACCTACGAGACGGCGCTGGCGCACTTCGACGCCCCGCCGCTCGACCCCGGACTGCAGCTCCCGTGGCGTCAGGCTCTGCTCGATGTATTGCTGGAGTACGATATCGCGTCGGACGAATCCCGCTTCTCGATCGATCCGGGCTTCGCGCACCTGGGCCTGCGCACGGTCACGGTGCTGCGCCTGCGGCCGCCGGATCGGCCGGAGCGCGTCTTCCAGTACGTCGGCGACCCGGGACTCGTGCGGCTCGACCCCCGCTGGCACCAGGCCGCGCTGCGCTTCGTGTCGCTCGGCTTCACGCACATCCTGGACGGGATCGACCACCTCCTCTTCCTCCTCTGTCTCGTCATCCCGCTGCGGACGCTGTGGGGCCTGGTCCCGGTCATCACGTCCTTCACGATCGCGCACTCGATCACGCTCATCGCCTCAGCCTTCGGCATCGCGCCGCGCGCGCTCTGGTTCCCGCCGCTGATCGAGACCCTCATCGCGCTCTCGATCGTCTACATGGCGCTCGAGAACATCGTGGGGGCGAAACCTCGAAAACGCTGGCTGCTCGCGTTCGGGTTCGGGCTCGTGCACGGGTTCGGCTTTTCGTTCGCGCTCAGCGAGTCTCTGCAGTTCGCGGGCGGACACCTGCTCACGTCCCTGCTCGCGTTCAACGTCGGGGTGGAACTGGGACAGCTCGTCGTGGTCGCGGTCGCCGTTCCGGTGGTCGAAGTGCTGTTCCGCAAGGTGGTGGCGGAGCGGATGGGGACGATCATCGGGTCGGCGCTGCTGGCGCACACGGGTTGGCACTGGATGACGGAGCGGGGCTCCGACCTGCTGGCCTACCGATTTGCCTGGCCCGCCTTCGACGGAGCGCTGGGCGCCGCGCTCATGCGCTGGGGGGCGCTGGCGCTGATCGTGGTGGGCGCGGCGTGGGCGGTCAGCGGACCCTTCGGCCGGCTGGCGGCGAAGGCGAAGGGGGGGACATGATGTGGATGGTACGGACCGGAAAGACAGGAGGACGGATGCTCGGCACAAGGCGAATCGGACTCGTCACGGGACTCGCGCTGGCGGCAGTCATTCCGGGTGCCCGCGCGCTCGAGGCGCAGTTGACGGCGCCGAACCCGTACATGGCGATGGACGGCTGGGGACAGCTTCCCGACGGACGCGCGTGGGGCGCGACAAGCGCCGTCTACCCGGCCCCGGACGGCGAACACATCTGGGTGGGCGAGCGGTGCGGCGCTAACCTGTGCGTCGAAAGCGATGTCGACCCGATCCTGCTCTTCGATACCGAGGGGAATGTCGTGCGGAGTTTCGGCTCGGGACTGATCGCGTGGCCGCACGGGATGTTCGTCGAGGAGGACGGCAGCGTGTGGGTCGCCGACGCCGTGGGATACGCGCCGGTGCCGGAGGGCTGGGGACACGTGGTCTACAAGTTCAGCCCCGAGGGTGAGGTCCTGATGACGCTGGGCGAGAAGGGCGTCGCCGGCGACGGCCCGAACCACTTCAACAAGCCGTCGGACATCCTCATCGCGCCCGACGGCAGCATCTTCGTGGCGGACGGGCACGACTCGGGCGGCAACAACCGCATCGTGAAGTTCGCGCCCGATGGCACCTTCCTCATGGAGTGGGGACGCGCGGGCACGGCGAACGGCGAGTTCCGCGACCCGCACGCGCTCGCGATGGACTCGCAGGGACGGCTCTTCGTCGGCGATCGCGGAAACAGCCGCGTCCAGATCTTCGATCAGGAGGGGAACCACCTCGAAACCTGGCACCAGTTCGGACGTCCGAGCGGGCTGTTCATCGATGAGGGCGATGTCCTCTATTCGACGGACTCGGAGTCGAATGCGCGCCGCAACAAGGGGTGGCTCCGCGGCATCTACATCGGCGACGCGGCGACCGGCTGGGTGACGGCTTTCATCCCGGATCCGGAACCCGATCAGGATGCGTCCGGCACGAGCGGCGCGGAGGGGATCGCGATCGATGCGCACGGCAACCTCTACGGGGCCGAGGTCGGACCCCGCCAGATGAGAAAGTACATCCGGCGGTAGCAGATTTCGCACAACCAGCACGGGAGTCGGAGATGAGACGCACGATTGGCTTCATGGCGGTCCTGTTCGCGTTCGGCGTGAGCGGGGCGGCGGCGCAGGACGAGAACATCAGCTTCTTCATCACCAGTTCGAATCCGGGGGGCGGTGCGGATCTCGGCGGTATCGAGGGCGCGGACGCGTACTGCGCGACGCTGGCCGAGGCGGCGGGGCTGCCCGACCGCACGTGGCGGGCTTACCTGAGCACGACGGGCGCGGGCGGGGTGAACGCGCGCGACCGGATCGGAGAGGGGCCGTGGTACAACCACGCGGGGACGATGATCGCCCGGGATGTCGAGCACCTGCACAGCAACGGCCCGAACCTCACGAAGGCCACGATCCTTACGGAGAATGGCGATGAGGTGAACGGCCGGGGCGACCAGCCGAACCAGCACGACATCCTCACCGGGTCGCTGATGAGCGGAACGGCGTCGGACGCGGACGGGGACACGACGTGCGGCAACTGGACGTCGAGCGCCGAGGGCAGCGCGCTTGTCGGGCACCACGACCGCACGGGTGGCGGACAGAACCCGACCTCGTGGAACGAGGCGCACGGGTCCCGGGGCTGCAGCCTCGAGGACCTGCGCGGGACGGGCGGCGACGGGCGTTTCTACTGCTTCGCGACGAACGGACCGGGCGGCGCGGGCGCGTTCGCGCTGCGCCAGCGGGCGAACTGAGCCGGCCGGACCGACACGTCTACGATGTCCTGATCGTCGGCGGGGGGCCGGCCGGCTGCGCCGCCGCGGCGTCGCTGGCGCGGCGCGGGCATGATGTCGCGCTGATCACGCGGCCGGCCCCGCCGGCGAAATGGCTCGCCGAGTCGATCCCCGGCTCGGCGCGGAAGCTCCTCGAACGCGTGGGAGCGCTGGACGCTCTGGACGCGGCGGGCCTCGTGCCGAACGAAGGCAACACCGTGTGGTGGGCCGGGATGCCCCGCCGTGAAGAACGGTTCGGAGAGCGCGAGCATGGATTCCATGCGGAGCGCGCGGCGCTCGAAGCCGTCTTCCGCGGAGTGGCCCGCGAGGCGGACGTGCGCCTCGTGACGGACGGACCGGTCATCGAGACGGCCGAGGAGCCCAATGGCTGGCGCGTGGCCACTTCGGCCGCGCGCTACCGGGGCCGCTGGGTGCTCGACGCCTCCGGACGGGCCGGGGTGCTCGCCCGGCGCGGGCTGCGCGCGCGCGAACGCGGGATCGCCACGCTCGCGCTCGTCGGCCGCTGGACCGCGGACCGCGGGCACGCTCCGCCGGACCCCGGCTGTACGCTCATCGAGAGCTACCACGACGGGTGGGCCTGGTCGGTGCCCACATCCCCGCGTACCCGCTGCGTCACGGCGATGGTCGACCCGCGCCGCACGCACCTGGCGCGCGAGAAGGGCCTCGGCGGCATGTGGCGCGCCGAACTCGCCAAGGCGGCGCGGCTCGGTCGGCGCCTCGAAGGAGGCCGGCTGGACGGGCCCGTGCGGGCATGTCCCGCGTCGCTCTACGGCGCGACCTCGCACGGCCGGCCGGGCCTGCTCCTCGTCGGCGACGCCGGCTCCTTCATCGACCCCCTCTCCTCGTACGGCGTCAAGAAGGCGCTCGCCTCCGCCTGGCTCGCCGCGATCGTGGCGCACACCGGGCTCGAGGACGACGCCATGGCCGGCCCCGCCTGCGAGTTGTACGACGACCGGGAACGCGAGGTGTACCGCACCTACCGGGCGTTGTCCGTCCCCTTCTTCGAGCAGGCCGCCGCCGCGAACGACCACGCCTTCTGGGAGGTTCGCCTGGCCGCGGCCCGGGAAGCGGGCGCGGACATCCCGGGGCCCGCTTCGGCACCCGGAGCGCCCGCGGTGTCGGAACCCGGAGACCGCTCGCTTGCGGAACGCCGGGTCGACGCCTTCCTCGCGCGCCCCGAGGTGCGGACCGCGTGGGAGACGATCCGCTCGCTGCCGGCCGTGCGTCTCCGCCCGGCGTCGGGGCTCTCGAGCGTGCCCCGCCCCGCCGTCGTCGACGACCGGATCGCCCTCGAGACCCACCTCATCTCCGATCGACTCCCGGACGGCGCGCGCTACGTACGCAACGTCGACCTCCGCCGGCTCGTGGAGGTCGCGCCGGACTCTGATCAGGTTCCCGACCTGTTCGAGACGTACAACCGGCGAGGGACGGCGGTGCCGCTCCCGGACTTTCTGGCCGCTCTCTCCTTCGCCGTGGGCGCCGGCTTCCTCCAGCTGGCCGACCCGTGACGGGCGGGCGGGCGGCCCCAAGGCGTGGAGAATGCCCCGTTCGGGGTGGCGCGGCCGCACCGATTGGCGCACAATTCACCGGTTCGAAACGGAGGCTGGATGAGACGCGAAGCGACTACGCGACGGGCACTTGACCGACTGCCGGCGGCCGGAATGGCCGTCGGTGCGCTGGTTTTCCTCGGCGCAGGCGCGCTGCCTCCGGTCGCGGGCATGCCCGCGACCTCGCCCGTCGACCTCGCTTCGGCTCAGCTCCCCGGCACCGCGGGAGTCCCGGCGCAGGCCGACGACGAGGGCTATCCGATCGAGCACGAGATCATCATCCGTCGCTGTCAGCGCTGTCACGAACGC
The DNA here is from genome assembly GCA_009841005.1 of Gemmatimonadales bacterium. GTDB lineage: Bacteria > Gemmatimonadota > Gemmatimonadetes > Palauibacterales > Palauibacteraceae > Palauibacter > Palauibacter polyketidifaciens. The sequence goes on along the minus strand of VXMR01000095.1, from coordinate 20,504 downwards.
GATGACGAAGGGCGGATGACGCGGATCTCCTACGAGCGGAAGACACCGGAGGGGTGGCAGACATCGGTCCGCCGGATGGTGGCGCTCAACGATGTCTCCCTCGGCCCCGACGAGGCGCGCGAGGTCGTGCGCTACCTCTCCAACCGGCAGGGTCTCGCTCCGGGGGAACTCGAGCCCGGCCGCTTCGAGGTCGAGCGCCGCCTCATCGAACACGTCTACGAGGCAGACCGCGACGTCGAGAACACCTGCATCCAGTGCCACAGCATGGGCCGCGTCATCACCCAGCGGCGCACGCGCGAGGAGTGGGAACTTCTCATGGCGACGCACCGCGGCCTCTACCCGCTCGTCGACTTCCAGGGCTTCCAGGACGGCGGCGACGGACCTCAGCCGGTGGACGAGGCGATCGACCACCTCTCGGAGGCCTTTCCCCTCGAGACGCCCGAATGGTCCGCCTGGTCGGCGTCCATGCGCACGCCGCGCCTCGCCGGCACCTGGGCGCTGGCGGGCTTCGAGCCAGGGAAGGGACAGATCTTCGGCACGGTGGAGATCTCCGCCGGCGACGGACCCGATGAGTTCCGCTCCCGCGCGACGTACACATACGCGGAGTCGGGGCAGGAGGCGAGTCGCAGCGGACAGGCGATCGTCTATACGGGCTATCAGTGGCGGGGCCGGTCGAATCCCGGCGGTGCGGACGAGTTGCGGGAAGTCATGACGGTGGACCGCGGATGGCAGGAGATGACCGGCCGCTGGTTCACGGGCGCGTACGATGAATTCGGCCCCGACGTGACGCTCACCCGCGCGGGCGGCGGCCCCGTCGTATCGGGTGTGCACCCGCGCGCGATCCGCACCGGCGCTTCGTCCGCCGAACTCCGGGTCCACGGTCTGAACCTCCCGGCGAATCCCGACGCGATGGACTTCGATTTCGGGCCGGGTGTCCGGGTCGAGTCCGCGACGGGCGGAGATGGGAGCCAGGTCACGCTTCGCCTCTCGGTCGATGACGATGCGGCGGTCGGCGGGCGCGACCTCTTCGTGGGCGGCGTGAGCCTGGCCGGCGCGATTCAGGTCCACGACGGCGTGGACCGCCTCCAGGTGACGCCGCGCGCCGGCATGGCGCGGATCGGCGGCGGGGCCTTCCCGAAGGGCTATCAGCCGTACGACGCGATCGGGTGGGACGACGGCCCCGACGGCGAGCCGAATACGGACGACGACATCCGGCTCGGGCGCGTGCCCGTGACCTGGAGCATGGAGGAGTACACGGCCACCTTTGACGACGACGACATCCAGTACGTGGGCGCGCTGGGATCCGACGGCGTCTTCACTCCGGCCATCGACGGTCCGAACGAGAGCCGCAAGGGCAACCGGAACAACATCGGCGACGTGTGGGTCGTCGCGACCTACGCGGGTTCCGACGCGGCGGCGGACGGCGGCGGCGCCCTCCGCGCCCGCGCCCACCTCATCGTCACGGTGCCGCTCTATCTCAAGTTCGACCCGTGGCAGGGCGTTCCGGCAGGGAGGCTGGTGCCATGATCAAACCCGTCGGCCAACTGGCGCTGCGCGAGTTCCACGCCTTCGAGGCGGCGGGCGAGCGGTTTCTCTATCTCGTCCCCTCGGCCGGCATCTTCCGGATCGACGCGGCATCCTCCGCGATCCTCGATCTGCTCAGCTACGGTCCCCGCGCGCCGGGGGAAGTCGTGAACTCGCTCTCGGACCGGTACTCCGTCGACCGCGTACACGACGGGTTGCTGGAACTCCAGCAGATCCGCGCCATCGGGGAGGCGGGGGCTCCCGCCGAACAGGTCGTGAACGATCTGCCGCCCGACGGCTTCCCGCTCACGACGATGGTCCTCAACGTCACGAACAAGTGCAATCTCGCGTGCACCTACTGCTACGAGTACGGCGAAGACAAAATCGTCGACACGACCTGCACGGACGACCCGAAGTTCATGGGGGACGAGACCGCGCGGGAGAGCGTGGAGTTCCTGCTCAAGGAGTCCGGCCCCATCGAGGTCGCGCACCTCACCTTCTTCGGAGGCGAGACGCTGCTCAACTTCCCCGTCCTGCAGGACACGGTGGCCTACGCCCGCCGCCGCGCCGAGGAGGAGGGGAAGCGGCTCGAGTTCAGCCTCACGACGAACGCGACGCTCCTCCGCCCCGACATCATCGAGTGGCTGGCGGACAACGAGATCGGCGTGACCGTCTCCATCGACGGCCCGAAGGAGATGCAGGACCGCATGCGGGTCTTCCACAGCGGCAAGGGCTCCTACGAGACGGTCAAGCCCCGGATCAAGGAACTCCTCAGGCGGCACAAGACCCGGCCGATCGGGGCGCGCGTCACGCTCACGCGCGAGAACCTCGACATCCACCGCATCTACCAGCACCTGACGGAGGAGATGGGGTTCTGGGAGGTGGGCTTCGCCCCGGTCACGACATCCTCCGGGCGTGACTACGAGATCGAGGACGAGGGATACGACCGCATGCTGCGCCAGTTCGGGGAGTTGGCGCGCGACTGGCTGGACCACGCGGTGGAGAACCGGCACCACGGCTTCTCGAACGTGAAGGACACGCTGGAGGAGATCCACAAGGGCGTGAGCAAGGCATATCCGTGCGGGGCCGGGCTCGGGCTGATGGGCGTGACGACGGGGGGCGACGTCTCGCTCTGCCACCGCTTCGCCTACTCGAACGACCACAGCTTCGGGACTGTCGCCGAGGGGATCGACCGGGAGCGGCAGAAGGATTTCCTCGAGGATCACCACATCAAGAACAAGACGGACTGCCATACGTGCTGGGCCCGGCCCATCTGCTCGGGCGGCTGCTATCACGAAGCGCACACGAGACACGGCGAGACGACCGCGCCCAACCTGCACTTCTGCAACTGGGTCCGGACGTGGACGCACACGTGTCTGGAGATCTACGGAGAGTTGTCGGAGCGGAACCCGGAGTACCTGGCCCGCTTCGACCATTGACGCGGCCGGGCGCGGGCCCGGCCGACCTTCGCATGCGAGGGGGGAAGACGTGAAACACTTGAAGCCGATCAACCAGAAGGCAGGCCGCATCGAGGCTCAGGTGGCCCGCGATGAGCTGGACGTCGTGGGGCTCGAGAGCCGGCCGGAGGGGCCTCACATCCCACTCGGGTGCTCGCTCGTCTTCTCGCCCGGCTGGGAGGTCGATTCGACCGGCGGCACGGCCGGGCTGTGCCAGCCGGTGGAACGGGACCTGTTCGACTGCCACCTCGCCTGCTTCTGGCCGGCGCACGTGCCCGACCAGCTCAACCACTCGCCGGACTGGACGTCGCAGTGCGCGTCGGCGCAGAAGGACTGGCGGAAGCTGGACCTCGTCTTCCCGTGAGCCTCCCGCGGATGGTCCGGACGCGCGCGGCCGGTCTCGCCGCGGTCGCCGCCTTCGCCTGTGCCCTGAGCGGGGTCCGGGCGCTGGAGGCTCAGGGGAACGGCCGCAACGCCCACTGGTACATGGGCAACTACAGCAATGAAGTCCTCGTCTGGGATGAGGCCACCGAGGAAGTCGTGGACAGGATCCCGGTCAAGCGTCCGATCTCCCTTCGTCTCGATGTCTCCGAGGACCGGTCGCGGCTCTACGTGATGGATCCGTTCTTCGAGACGATCGAGATCATTGCGCTCCCCTCCAAGGAGTCCATCGGAGAGTTCACGCTGAGCGAAGGCGCGACGCGCACCTGGATCCGTTCCTTCCAGGTCCACCCCGACCAGGAATGGATGGCGATGTTCGTGCAGAGCCGCACGAAGCTCGCGGACCGGTACGAGATCGGCGAGCCGACCATCCTTCGTCTCGACCTCGGCACGTACGAGGTGACCGACACTATCCCCTGGCCCGGCGAGGAGCCGCGCCGGTTCGCCAACTTCCGGTTCTCCCCCGACGGCGACCTCCTGTACATGTTCGCGGACGACCTCGTCGCGCTCGACTCGGAGACCTTCGAGGAGGTCGACCGCTGGGATATCTCGGAGCCGCTGGAGCCGGGGCTGGGCGAGATGCGGCTGCCGTTCGGCGAGAGCCCGTACCAGGAGGATGGCGGCGTCTACACGGGCCTCTTCCGCATGACGGATCCGCTCCAGAACCGACGTCTCATGGGCATCGCGACCGTGGATCTGGCCGGGCAGGACGTGGAGTTCCACCCGATCGGCCCCGACGAGGGGGTGTCGTTCGTGCTCTCTCCGGACGGGACGAAGGGATACGGGCTCAAGTCCGAGATCGGGCACTACGAAATGTGGAAGTTCGATCTTCGGGACCGGCGGGTCGCCGGGCGCGTCACCTTCGCGGGGCGGCCGCGGATGGCGCTGATGCCGAGCGCCGACGGCACGAAGCTCTACATCTACAATGCCGGCAGCACGATCGACATCTACGACGAGGAGACGTTCGAGTTCCTGCGCACGGTGACGCTGGACGCGGACATGACGAGCGTCGTCGTGGTGCCCGATCCGGGCTGATCCCGGCCCGCGATCCGGTTTCGATCCGGCGTTCGAGTTCGTGAGGTCCGCGTGATCCGGGACCCGCACCTTCGCCGAGCCCTCGCCTACGTCCGACCGTACGCGGGGGCTTTGCTTCCCGTGGTCCTCCTTTCCACAGCCGGGACCGCGCTCGGGCTCGCGCTTCCCTACCTGTCGAAGTCGATGATCGACGATGCGATCCTGGGGGGAGACTTCCCTCTCCTGCTCAGGATCGTCGGCCTCTTCATCGGAATCACCCTCCTCGGTTTCGGGGCGAACGTGGCGAGCGGGTTGCGGTACACGCGGGTGTCGGCCGGCATCCTCTTCGACATGCGGCTGGCGCTCTACCGCCACCTGCAGAGGCTCTCGCCGCGCTTCTACGCGCGGACGCCGTTCGGGGACATCGTCTCGCGCATCAACAGCGACATCGGCGAGATCCAGCGGGTGACCGCGGACGCGGCGCTCGGGCTGTTCGGGAACGTGCTGTTCCTCGTCGGGACGGTGGGGATGCTCGTCTATCTCGATGCGCGGCTCTTCCTGGTGGGGCTCATCGCGCTGCCGCCGAGCCTCTGGGCGCTGGTGAGATACCGGAACCGGCTCGAGGGGCGCGTGACGCAACTGCGGGAGCGGAGCGCGGACATCGGGAGCTTCCTCATCGAGACGCTGCAGGGCGTGCGCACGGTGGTGGCGTCCAACGCCCAGGAGCGGGAGGCGGCGCGGTTCGGGCGCCACAACGACCGCTTCGTGCGGGCCCTGCTGTCGATGCGACGGTACACGTACCTGGCGGGAGGCCTGCCGGGGGTCCTCCTGCAGACGGGGACGGCGGCCGTCTTCCTGTACGGGGGTTACCGGGTCACCACGGAGGCGACGACGCTGGGGACGTTCGTCGCGTTCATGGCCTACCAGATGCGGCTCCTCTTCCCCGTGCAGGCGCTGATGGGGCTGTACGCGAATCTGGCGAGCGCGCGGGCGTCGCTCGTCCGCGTCCATGAACTGTTTGACACGCCGCTGGAGGTCGTGGAGGCAGAGGGGGCGGAGCGGCTGGGGCGGGCTTCCGGGGCGCTGGTTCTGGAGGATGTGCGGCTCGGCTTCGGGCGGGGAGGCGAGGTGCTGGAAGGCGTGTCGCTGGAGGTGGCCGCCGGGCAGGTGGTCGCGCTCGTTGGGGCGAGCGGGAGCGGGAAGTCGACGGTCGCGGATCTGCTCTCGCGCCAGCTCGACCCGGACGGCGGGCGGGTGCTGCTCGACGGACGGGACCTGCGGGAGCTCGCGCTGGCCGACGTGCGCCGGAACGTCGCCGTGGTGGAGCAGGATCCGTTCATCTTCCACGCATCGATCGCCGAGAACGTGCGCTATGCCAAGCCCGACGCGACGGACCTGGAGGTCGCCGGGGCGCTCGCGGCGGCCGCGCTCGATGGGTTGATGGCATCGCTTCCGGAGGGGGCTGAGACGGTCGTCGGGGAGCGGGGCCGGCAGCTATCCGCCGGCGAGCGGCAGCGCGTGGCCGTGGCGCGGGCCTTCCTCGCGGATCCGGCCGTGCTCGTGTTCGACGAGGCGACGGGAGCGCTGGACCCGGCCTCGGAGGCGCAGGTGCTCGAGGGCTATGCGGCGCTGATGCGGGGGCGGACCACGGTGCTCATCACGCACCGTCCCGAGCTCGCGCGGCGGGCGGAGCGCGTGGTCGTGCTCCGCGACGGGCGGGTCGCGCAGGACGGGCGGCCGGCGGAGCTCGACAGTCGACCGGGTGCGTTCCGCGCCCTGTTCGCCGGGTGACGGCGCCCGCCGCGGGACCGCCCGTGGCGCCCTCCGTGCGGATGCGCGCGGCACCGCTTTGGAGCCGGACCGGCCGGGGCGTCTCGATCGCGGTCATCGACAGCGGGGCGCATCCGGGCCATCCGCACCTGGGGCTCCTGGCGGGCGGCATCGCGCTCACCCCCGACGGGCGCGAGCACGACGACCTGACCGACCGGCTGGGCCACGGGACCGCCGTGACCGCGGCCATCCAGGAGAAGGCGCCGGGCGCGCGGGTCCGTGTCGTCCGCGTCTTTCACGAGGAACTTGCGACGAGCGCCCGGACGCTGGCGAAGGCCATCGACTGGGCCGGGGAGCGCGGCTGCCAGCTGGCCAATCTGAGCCTCGGAACGCCCCGCCGGAGCCGCATCGAGATGCTGCAGCCCGCGGTCGAGCACGCCGCGCGAGCCGGAACGCTCGTCATCGCGGCCTATTCCCACGAGGGAGAGCGATGGCTCCCAGGCAGCCTCCCGGGCGCGCTCGGCGTGTGCCTCGACTGGGACCTGCCGCGGCACCGCGTCCGCATCGGTCGCCGCGATGGGCGGCGCGTCCTGTATGCGTCGGGCTACCCGCGGCCCATTCCGGGCGTCCCGCCGACGCGCAACCTCAACGGCATCAGCTTCGCCGTGGCGAACGCGACCGGCATCGTCGCCCTCGCGCTCGAACTCTTCCCGGAAGCGCGTGGTCGGGCCGACGCCCTGGCCGCACTGGAGGGGCTGACCGCGGTCTGACGTTCCCGCGGGAGCGCCCGGTTGCGTCGTTGCCGGAGCGATCCGCGGAAGTAGCTTCAGGGGTGTGGGAAGCAAGCGGATACAGGAGGATGACGCGATGAAGCCCTTCGCACGTGTGATCGCAGTCGCAGCTCTGGCACTCGTCGCGGCGTGCAGTCCGGGGATGGACGTCCCGGAGGAATCCGCAGCCGCCGAGGAAGGCGTCTTCGCCACCATCGCTCCGTTCCGGAGTCACGGCGCGGTCCACGACGCCGACAACGTCGAAGCCATGCGGCCGCGGATCATGGGCACGCACGGGGTGATCTCCTCCGGGCACTATCTCGCCACGCAGGCCGGTTACGACGTGCTGAGGGCGGGAGGAAACGCCTTCGATGCCGGGGTGACCGCGGGGATGGCGCTCAAGGCGCTCAAGATGGACTACGCGGGATGGACCGGGGTCGCGCCGCTCATCATCTACAGCGCGGCCGAGGATCGCGTGATCACCCGGGTCGGCGCGGGAACCTCACCCGCGCTCGCCACCCTCGACTACTTCCTCGAGCACGGCAAGTCGCCCATCAACAACGCGCTGATTCCCGCCGACGTGGACGTCTGGCTCGCCGCCCTCGACCGCTTCGGCACCCTCAGTTTCGGCGAGGCCGCGCAGCCGACGCTGCGCATCGCCGAGGAGGGCTATCACCTCTACAAGATGCAGAAATGGATGACCGAGGATCAGACGGAGGAGATCCTCGCCTTTCCGTATAATCGCGACTTCTGGTTCCCCAACGGGGTCGGCGAGCAGCGCCTGGGCGATCTCATGGTGAACGCCGACCTGGGGCGGCTCATCCGCTACATGATGGAGGCCGAGCAGCAGGCGCTGGCGGCGGGAAGAAGCCGTTCCGAAGGAATCCGCGCCGCCCGGGACGCCTTCTACCGGGGGGACCCCGCGCGCGATGTGGACCGCTTCTTCCGGGAGCACGACGGCATCGTCCGCTATGAGGACATGGCGGGATACGAGAGTCGGTGGGAGGAGCCGCTGGCGACCGGCTTCAACGGCTACGACGTGCACGCCGGCGACGGGTGGAGCCAGGGGCCACGCATCATCCTGATGCTCAACATGCTGGAGAACTACGACCTGCGCGCCCTGGGCTACAACACACCGGAGTACATCCACCTCGTCTCACAGGTGGTCAACCTCGCGATGGCGGACGCCCACAAGTACGTCGGGGATCCGGATTTCGCGCCCGCTCCGGAGGGATTGTACGGGAAGGCGTACGCGCGCGAGCGCATCGGGCTCATCGACGAGAATCGCGCGTTCCCGGACATGCCTCCGTGGGGCGATCCGGTACGGATGGCGGCGGTCGCGGAGGGCGCACCCGCGAGCTTCGTGGTACCGGAAGGTCAGCCCGTTGCCGCCGCGCCGGAGCATCGGGGGTCGGACGATGCCGACGCTGGAGCCCCCTCCTTCGACACCTCCTCTCTGAATGTGATGGACGGCGAGGGCAACGTGTTTTCTCTCACCGAGAGCGACGGCCACACCTTCACGCCCATGATCCCGGGATGGGGCTTCGGACTCGGCAACCGCATGGGCCAGTTCAACCTGGACCCCGACTTGGCCAACGTGATGGCGCCCGGCAAGCGCCCGCGGAACACGAACTCTCCCCTCCTGGTGGTGAAGGATGGTGAGCCGTTCATGGGGCTCTCGACCCCGGGCGGCGACCAGCAGATGCAGTGCCTCCTGCAGGTCTTTCTGAACGTCGTGGTGTGGGGCATGTCCCCCGAGCAGGCGTTGGACCAGCCCCGTTTCGGCAGCTACAACTTCCCGGCTACCGGGAGCGAGGTGAACCGGAATCCCGCCGTCCTCTACATGGAGGACCGGATCCCGGCGGAGACGGCCGAGGCGCTGCGCGCCATGGGCCACGATGTGCGCTCCTGGGGCCTGTGGAACTGGCGTGCCGGCGCTCCGACGGTGACATGGCGCGACCCGGAAACCGGGGTGATGACCGCCGCGGGAGACGTGAGGCGGGAGACTGCGTCGCTCGGATTCTGAAGCCGCGGCGGAAGGGCTCGTCGATCTCCATGTCGTTACGGATGCGCCCGATCCGCCTACAGCGGTGCGACTGCGGTGAATATGTCTCCCCCGCCAACCGCCCGGACCCCGTCGGTCAGCGGGAAGGTATCGTTTCCTACATGCACGACATCCAGCTGGTCAAGCCCGAGGTGGCGCATCGCGGCGTGCATGGAAGCCGTGGCGCGGGGCGCGTCGGTGCGCTTGAACTCGTAGCCGCGACGCCGCCGGCCGCGGACCACGAGAAGATCCAGTTCCGGGCCGCCGTGCACGGCCCAGAAGTAACACTCTTCCGGGCGGGCGCCCAGGCGGCGCACGACCTTTTCGAGGGCGAATCCCTCCCAGCTCGCACCGACCTTGGGGTGGGCCGCGAGGTCGCGCGCCGTCGGGATATCGAGCAGCGCGTGCAGGAGACCGCTGTCGGCGATGTAGACCTTGGGCGACTTGACGACGCGCTTGCCGAGGTTCTCCCGCCACGGCCGCAACTGGCGCATGACGTAGGCCCCGGTCATGCGGTCAAGGTGGCGCCGGACCGTCGTGTGTGCGATGCCAAAGGCGCGCCCCAGTTCCGCCCCGTTCCAGATCTGCCCGTGATAGTGGGCGAGCATGGTCCAAAAATCGTGCAGGAGCCGCGGCGGCAGGGAAATGCCGAGGCTCGGCAGGTCGCGTTCCACGAACGTTCGGATGAAGTCGCGCCGCCACTCCGCGCTCGCCTCGTTGTTGCGCGCCAGCCATGCCCTGGGGAATCCGCCCCGCAGCCACAGCCTGCGCCACCGCTCGGGTCCGACCTCGGCCAGATCGAGACCGCCGAGTTCGTGAAACGAGATTCTGCCCGCCAAGGACTCCGACCCCTGGCGCAGCAACTCGGGCGAGGCGCTGCCCAGGACGAGAAAGCGCGCGGGTCTCGGCCGGCGGTCCGCAAGCACCCTCAGGACAGGGAAGAGGTCCGGCCTGCGTTGGATTTCGTCGATGATCACCAGGCCGCGCAGGGGTTCCAGGGCGAGCGTCGGCTCATCGAGTCTGGCGAGGTCGCGCGGATCTTCCAGGTCGAAGCTCGTGACCGGACGTTGCGTCTCGGCGAGGGTGCTCGCCAGCATGCCGGCGAGCGTCGTCTTGCCCACCTGGCGGGCGCCGAGCAAGGCGACGACCGGGTTGGCGTCCAGCTTCCGGACGAGTTCAGCGACGTGCGCGGGACGAGCGATCATCCATGAAATATGAACATTCAATGCTCATATTTCAAGACCTATGGTTCATCTCCCTCCGCCGCCGGTGTGCCCGCGCGAACGTCCCGCGCCCTAGCATCTACCGTGAGTCTCGCACGGGGCGCTGGAAGTCGACGATGTTCTCCCACTCCTGCGCGTCCGAGCGCGCGACCACCGCGACGACGGGCTCGGTGTCGCTGAGGTTGAACACCTCGTGGGGCACGCCGGGTTCGATGAAGATGAAATCGCCCGCTTCGTTGTCGAGCGTCTTCTCCAGCCGCGGGCCGAACTCATGCCTGACGTGCCCTTGGAGGATGTAGAGCATCACTTCGAAATCCACATGGATGTGTGCTTTCGCGACGCCGCCCGGCGGGATCATCGCCACGTTCATCGAGAGCGCGCCCGAGCCGACGTTCTCCGCCCACATCCCGGTCTTGTACTCGATCCCGTTCCAGGCCCGGTGCCTGCCGCCACCCCGCACCGTAATGATCCCTTCGTGGCGCTCGACCACGCCGCGTACGGTTCCATTCTCCGTCATCATCGTCTCCGTCCCGTGCGTCTCCGTCAGTTGCCGAAGCTGGCGGCGATCTCGGCCAGCCCCTGCTGGATCTCCTCCTCGGACTTCCAAACGCCGCGCACCATGACGCCCGCGCGGTCCGCGACGTTAGCCACGTCGTCGAGGGGGTTCGTGTTCGTCAGAATGAGATCGGCCCGCCGGCCGGCGGCCACCGTCCCGAAGGTGTCGTAACCCTGGAAGTAGTCCCCGACGTTCCGGGTGCCGCTGGCGAGAATCTCGTACGGCGACATCCCGGCGTCGGCCATCGCGGCGAGTTCGCGGTGGAGCGAGAAGCCGGGGACGCTGAACATCTGCGGTGAGTCCGTGCCCATGAGGATGCCCACGCCGGCCTCGTTCATCATGCCGAGGAGACGCGTCCGGTTACTCGCGTGGAGGCGCGCCTGCTCCACGTCCCAGTTGCCGCGCGCCTGGATCGCCTGGAGGCGGTCCTTCCAGCCCTGGACGCCCTGCGGAGGCCAGTAGCACATCTCGGGATAGGCCGCGAGCGCCTCGGGGTCGCCGAAGCCGATGACGCCCACTTCCCAGAGGACCATCGTGGGCACGACCCACGCCCGGGCGCCGATCGTCAGCGCGAACAGTTCCTCCAGCTTCGCTGGGTCCATGGGGCCGCGGACGCCTCCCGCCTCCTCCAGGTAGCCGTCGAGGTGGTCGAAGGTCTCCTGTCCCATGAGGATGGCATGGCGGATCCCGACATCGGCCGGGACGTGTCCCCCGAAGCGAATGCCGGCCTGTCCGGCGGCGGCGGCAAGCGCGTCGTACTCCGGCACGGTGAGTCCCGGGTGGATCTTCAGGTGGTCCCACCCTTCCTCTTTCTGGATCCACACGCGTTCCGCCGCCTGCGACGGCGACGTGACCGAGTTGCCGTTGAAGCTCGGACCCGCGAGGTAGAGCGTCGGCCCCCAGATCTCGCCCGTGTTCGTCCTGGCCTTCAACTCCAGGTCGCCGGGCAGTCCGAGCATCCCCCGTACGGTCGTCACGCCGTTCGCGGCGTAGAGGAACATCACCTGTTCGCGGAAGGTGTCGGTCGGAAAGCCGCCCGGCGTGTGTCCGTGCATCTCCGACAGTCCCGGCATCAGGTACTTCCCGGCGCCGTCGATGCGACGAGCGCCGTCCGGCACGTCGATCTCGGCGGCCGGCCCGACCGCGACGATCCGGTCGCCGCGCACGACGACGGTGTGTCCCGTGAGGACCCGCTCGGAATCCATCGGAATCACGTTCACGCCGACGAAGGCGGTGGCGCCGGTCTGCGACGCTTGCTCGCCGGCCGCGGCGAAGGGAGCCGCGGCGTACGCGGCGAGGGCGAACCCGAAGGAAAGTTTGGCGAACCTCATTTGACCTCCTCGAACACGGTCGTGTTGAGAAAGCTAGCCGGGTGTGCCGGTCGCCGCGAAGCCCTCCCCGACGTCGTCGCCGGAAGTCCGGCGGTCGACCTCCCGGGCGAGTTCACGCACGGCCGGCGATGGTTCCACCGGGAACGGCGTGGGGGCCGATTCGAGTCCCCGAAGCTCCGCCGGCAGCGTTTCCAGCGAGGCTCGGACACGATCGCGGATCTCCTCCAGCGGGGGATCCGACCGCAGTCGTGCTCCGGCGCGCGCCACGGGCACAAGCATGGCCTCGCCGGACAATGCCTCGTCCTCGAGCCCCAGGACATCGCGCGCGAGTCGACCGCGTTCGCAGGTGCGAAAGACCTGTTTGCGACCCGGCCACGTCGCCTTCCCTTCCGAGCGCTTGCGGCGTGGCCGGCCAGCGTACTCCTGAAGCTTGTAGACGCTGTCGAGCGCCGGCTCGTCCGCGGAAACGGTGAGGGCGGCCCCGATGCCGAAGCCATCGATCGGGACGTCGGCCAGCCGGGCCACGCCGTGCTCGTCGAGCGAACCGCTCGCGAAGATCCGGACTCCGGGACAGCCTCCTTCATCCAGAATCTGGCGCACGCGCCGGGCGTGGGACGCGAGGTCTCCGGAATCGAGCCGCACCGCCGCAATCTCGATGCCTTCGGCCAGGAGGTCGGCCGCGATCTCCACGACTTTCGACGCGCCCGCCTCGGTGTCGTACGTGTCGATGAGCAGCGCCGCGTTCTCCGGATGGGCGCGGGCGAAGCGAATGAAGGCCTCGGCTTCGCTGTCGTGCGCCTGGATGAACGAATGGGCCATGGTGCCGAAGGTCGGGATCCCCCAGCGCTGGCCCGCAAGTGCGGTCGCCGTGCCGTCGAAGCCGGCAAGATAGGCGGCCCGGGCGGCGAGTAGCCCCGCTTCCGAGCCGTGTGCCCGCCGCAGGCCGAAGTCCACCAGCCGGGCCGTCGGGGCTGCGAGCGCGAAGCGGATCGCCTTCGAGGCGATGAGGGAGGAGTAGTTGAGCAGCGAGATGAGTCGTGTCTCGACGAGTTGCGCCTGAGGGAGCGGCGCGGTCACGCGCAGCAGCGGTTCATCCGGGAAGAAGACGGTCCCCTCGGGCATGGCGTCCACATCCCCGGTGAAGCGCAGATCGGCGAGCCAGTCGACGAAGGCGGGGGGGAAGCCGGGCTGGCCGCCGAGCCACTCGAGTTCGTCGGGCTCGAAACGCAGGCCTTCCAGGTAGTCGAGAGCTTGAGCCAGGCCCGCAGCCAACAGGAAATTGCGATTCGGGGGGAGACGGCGGACGAAGAACTCGAACACAGCCGTCTCGCGCATCCCGTGTTCCCAGTACGCCTTGAGCATGGTGAGCTGGTAGAGGTCCGTGAGCAGGGCGCTCCCTCCCCGGTTCGGCGTCCGGATGACGCCGCCTTCCGCCATGGTTCGCTACTCCTCGGCCAGGGCCGTTCGCGTGGAGGCGAATACGGCCCCGGCCGCTCGCATGCGTCCGATGGCGCGGTCCCCATCGCCCGACTCGACATCCACGGCTCTCACCCCATCGTCCAGAACGACCACGTCCAGACCGACCGCCCGTGCGTCGAGGACGGTTCGAAGCACGCAGTAATCCGTCGCGAGTCCGCCCACGAAGACCCGTCCGACGCGTCGATCCGAGAGGAGCTCGGCGAGATCGGTGCCCGAGAACGCAGAGTAGGCTTCGGAGGCCGGGTCATCGGCCTTCGAGATCACGACGGCCGCGGCAGGAAGTCTCAGGGACTTCGGGAACGCCGCTCCACTCGTCCCTCCAACGCAGTGAAGCGGCCAGAGCCCGCCCTGCTGCACGAACGAGCAGTGGTCCGGCGGGTGCCAGTCGCGCGTCGCGAAGATCGGAAGGCCCGCTTCGGAGAAGGCGCGGATCGCTTCGTTCAGAAATGGAATGACGGCATCGCCTTCAGAGACGGCGAGCGCGCCGCCGGGGAGGAAGTCGTTCTGCACATCGACGACCAGCAGTGCGTCGCCCCGGCCGGGTGACCGGATCCGCATCGTTTCTCCTTCCGGGTATCCCTGCCCGACCCCGCAGGACATCCAGGTGCCACAGCCACTTGCTGCTCCACTCTATCATGCATTGCCGCGCGGTGCGAAACCGTGTTACAAGTGGCCTCCCGGCAGGGGCTCCGGGGTCGTGAACGCGCTTTCTGGAGGTAGTGGATGGACCGCAGAGCGGTTGTCCTGCTCAGTGGTGGACTCGACTCGGCAACCACGCTGGCGATCGCGGTCGAGCGGGGATATCGGCCCTATGCTCTAACGCTCCGCTACGGACAGAGACACGAACTCGAGGTGGACGCCGCCTGCCGCCTCGCGGAGGCGATGCGGGTGGTCCGCCATGTGATCACCGCCGTCGATCTGCGGGCGTTCGGGGGCTCGGCCCTCACCGGTGACCTGGACGTACCCAGGGGCCCGCAGGTGGCTGCGGACTCCGAGGACATCCCCGTCACTTACGTCCCGGCGCGGAACACGATCTTCCTGTCGATGGCTCTCGCGTGGGCGGAGGCTCTCCAGGCTTCCGACATCTTCATTGGCGTCAACGCCGTCGACTACAGCGGATATCCCGACTGTCGGCCCGAGTTTCTCGATGCGTTCGAGAAGCTTGCCGGCCTCGGCACCAAGGCGGGGGTGGAAGGGAACCGGCCGTTCCGGATCCACGCACCTCTGATCGACCTCACCAAGGCGGAGATCATCCGGCGCGGACTCGCGCTGGGCGTCGACTACGGGATGACGCGCAGTTGCTACGATCCCGATGAATCGGGCGCGGCCTGTGGAGAGTGTGACTCCTGCCGCCTGAGGCTCGCCGGGTTCGCGGCGGCGGGAGTCCGGGATCCGGCCCCGTATCAGTCCCCGTAGCGGGCCCGGGTGCTGCGGCGCAGGCGTCTCGGGCGCGGAGGTTCCGGGTCGCGTCGACTCCGGGGTCGGAGCGGGGTCTTCGAACCCTCTGCGCCATGACGGGTGACCCGGACGAGCAACCGGTCGATGGTAGCCCGTTCACCGGTTTCCTTGTTCATGGCATGGACGATCCGGCCACGCTCGCCGACCCACAGTGTGTCGGCACCGAAATCGCCGATGAACCAACTCTGGAGCGTGTCGGCGGAGGCTTCATCGATCTCCGTGACGCGCGGGCCGTCCAGGATCCAGCAGCGCATGCCGAAGCACGCCGTGAACGCGAACGCGACGAGCACGGGGTTCACCGGTTGACCGCCGCAGACAGGTTCATTTCGTAACCTATTCGACGCACTGCGGTTTCACTAGAAGCACAGCCGATCACGGTTGGCGGCGGGTCGCTGAGCAGGGTGTGTGACCATTCGCACGAGTCGAATCGTCTGCGGGACTCGCCGAGCTCGCGACCAGAGGTCGCTCGGTTCGAACCCCTTCTTAGCGGAGAGGGGGGGATTGGCTTCCTCCCGCTGCGCGGGACTCGCCGAGCTCGCGACCTGCGGTCGCTCGGTTCGAACCCCTTCTTAGCGGAGAGGGGGGGATTGGCTTCCTCCCGCTGCGCGGGACTCGCCGAGCTCGCGACCTGCGGTCGCTCGGTTCGAACCCCTTCTTAGCGGAGAGGGGGGGATTCGAACCCCCAAGCCCGTGAGGGCGCCGGTTTTCGAGACCGGTGCATTGCCGTTCTGCCACCTCTCCGGGTGCCGGCTACCGGGATGCTCTCGGAGACTGCTGAAGCGGCCGGTACGCGCGGCCGGGGAAGGTGCTCCGAGAGGGCTGCCGCTGTCAAACTTTCGGGGCGGAAGGGGTGGGGTTGGCTTCCTCCCGCTGCGCGGGACTCGCCGAGCTCGCGACCAGAGGTCGCTCGGTTCGAACCCACGAGGGCAGGCATCTTCGACCTGCCTCGTGGGAAACTGCTCTAACGGACGGGGTGGGATTGGCTTCCCGCCGCTGCGCGGCGCTCGCCGAGCTCGCTCCCTTCGGTCGCTCGGTTCGAACCCGCGCCGGGCTGGCGTGTTCTTACTGCCTCGTGGGAAACTGCTTAACGGACGGGGTGGGATTCGAACCCACGAGGCAGGGTTGCTGCCCACACGCTCTCCAGGCGTGCGCCTTAGTCCGCTCGGCCACCCGTCCGGAAGCCTCCGGGGTGAGGCCGGAGGTAGGGAGGCGGAGGGGGTGGGATTGACTCACCCGCTCCGCGGGTTCGTCGAGCTCGCTTCCTGCGGTCGCTCGGTTCGAACCCACGAGACTCTTTCGAGCCGCCCACACCTTCCTTCTGAGGCGGAGGGGGTGGGATTCGAACCCACGAGACTCTCTCGAGTCAACGCCTTAGCAGGGCGCCGCCTTAAGCCACTCGGCCACCCCTCCGCAGGGTGCTGCTGGTGCTGCTGTGCTTGATTGGCCCGCCAGGACTCGAACCTGGAATCTTCTGGTCCAGAGCCAGACGTGTTGCCAATTCCACCACGGGCCAACGTCCCGATGAGTTGGGGCGTCGATAATACTTGCGGGGGGTCGACGCTTCAAGCGGCGGTTTCTCTGGATGGCCGGTGGGGAGAGAGGCCGGTCCGCCGGAGTCACCGCGACGGAGCGCTAGCGTGGTGTCGCAGACGTCCGCGAGGCCACACTAGTCCTCGGGAGGGGAAGTTTCGCGGAGCTTGCGGAGGCGCTCTGCTTCGGCGGCCGCCTTCCTGATCGTCGGGAAACCGTCTCCCGAGCGCGACGCGTCGCTGTCTCCCAACGGAACGACGTACCAGCGATCCGCGCGATCCTCGGACCGATCCATGTAATGGCCGCGCTCGAGCCGAAATCCATCGAGTTTCGCCCGGAAGCGGAGGGCCCTCACGATCACGCCGGGGTCGAAGTTGGCTTTAGACACGATCACACTCGGAGCCGGAGTCCATGCCGCGACAGACAGTGGTCACAGTGTATGGCCCACTTTCCGAATAGTCGGCCGGATAGAACCTGTTCTTCACAATCTCAACAACTCCGTGGCGGGGCGACGGCAGAACTTCCCTCAATATAGCGGGGTATGCGCGCATGGGCTATGTCCTCCCCGGGCGTAGCGGCCCGGAGGAAGCGGATCCGCTGCGGCCGCGGTCGGGCCGGTCCGTGCTGGACAGGTAGGCGCGGAGCCGTTCGATCTCTTCGGGAGGGAGGAGCGTGATCGGCACCGCTGGAGCCGTCCCTGCGGAATACCGGGATAGCGGGACGAGTCGGTCATGAAAGATGATCGTTGCCGCCGTTACGGCTCGCTGCACGGCCTGCGCGTCGACGTGCGGGTCGAGGGCCCTGAAGCGGATTCCGAGAGCGAAGTCCCTGGCGGCGAGTTCCGCGGCGAACACGCGCACGGTCTCGCTGCGGGAGAGAAGCACGACGAATCCACGGCGTATTCGGCGTCGGACGAGTTCGCGTTCGCGGGTGCCCCCGGCGAGTGAAATCGGAACGCACTCGACGGTTCCGGACCGGCGCATCCGTGACAGCAGTTCACGCCGCAGGACCACCGGGGCGTCCTCCGGCATCTTTCGCGCGGAGTCGACGGCGTGAACGACGAACCCGCACGCCTCTTCCAGTTCCGCAGCGAGCACGGCCCGCAACCCGGCGCGAGGTTCGCACAGCGTCACGGGATGCGGATCCGGGCTCCGCGGCTCGCCCACGATCCGCTCCAGCTCGTTGAGCAGCCGCCAACGTGAGAGTCCCCCCGCATGCGCCCGCCTCAGCAGGTCCAGCGCCGCCGCCCGCGGCACCATCTCCACGGCGGGCGGCGGACGGGGGGAGCGCGGGCGCATCGACACGCGGGGACGCTGCCCCTTCCCGAGTTCGATGAGGTTTCTCCGCCGCAGTCGCGCGAGCGCGGCTCCGACGGTCCCCCGGTCGACGCCGAGCCGACGCGCCAAGTCCCGGGATGACGGTAGCGGGGCTCCGGGCCGCACGTGTCCATCCCGAATCCCGGCCTCCAGATCGGCCGCGAGCTGTCGGGGAAGCGGTATGTGGTGATCCCGCGACAGCGGCGAGAGTCCGCTTCGACGCGTCATGTGTCCGAGCCTCCGTGCCCTGGGGTCCCAAATGCCGGCCCTTGTCGACGGGAGTATGGGGACCGGCTCTCAACGGGGGATCAAATCGCCGGCTTCCCTTGAAGAGCTGCCAGGAAGTCGTCCACGCCACGCGTATTGAGGACGTGTTCCGCGGTGAGCCACGCCCGGCGGGCCTGTTCGATGCCGTAGTGCGCCAGATCCAGATCGTCCGGCCGGTGCGCGTCGGTCGCGACCACGACGGGCACGCCCAGTTCGCGCGCGCGCCAGAGGTGGCTGTCCTTCAGGTCCAGGCGGTGGGGGTGCGAGTTGACCTCGACGGCGACCCCGAACTCGGCGCAGGCGTGCAGAATATCGTCGATGTCCACATCGATGGGGCCGCGCCGGTTGATGATCCGTCCCGTCGGGTGCCCGAAGATCATCGAGCGGGGGTGTGCGAGCGCCTTCAGGACGCGTGACGTCTGCTGCGCCCGGTCCATTCCGAAGAAGGAATGGACCGAGATGATGACGACGTCGAGCTGATCGAGCATTTCGTCTTCGAGGTCCAGCGACCCGTCGCGGAGGATGTCGACTTCCAGCCCGCGCAGGATCCGGATCTCGGGGTGCGCCGCCTGCACCTCCGCGACCTCCTGCCACTGGCGTCGAAGCTTCGCGGCATCGAGACCCTCGACCATCGCCAGCGCTTTGGAGTGGTCGGTGATCGCCATGTACTCGTAGCCGCGCGCCACGCACGCCCGGACCATCTCCTCCAGGGAAGCGCGGCCGTCGGACCAGGTGCTGTGCATGTGGACGTCGCCACGCAGGTCGGACGTTTCGACCAGGCGGGGCAGTTCCCCGGCGTCGGAGGCCGCGAACTCGCCCCGGTCGCGGCGTATCTCCGGCGGCAGCCAGGAGAGGTCGAGCGCCCGGTAGACCTCCTCTTCCGTCGCTCCCGCGACCATCTCCCCCTCGGAGGCGATGCCCCGCTCGCCGAGCGCATCGTCCAGGGAGTCCTCGGGGATCGTGAACACGCCGTACTCGGAGACCCGCAGCTTCCGGTCGAGCGCGCGGCGGCGCAGGCGAATGTTGTGCTCCTTCGATCCGGTGAAATAGATGAGCGCGGCTCCCCAGCTTTCGGGGGGCACGACCCGCAGGTCGACCTGCAATCCGCTGCGGAGACGCACCGAGGTCTTCGTCCCTCCGGCTCCGATCACGCTCTCCACGCCGGAGAACCCGACGAGGGCGTCGGAGGCGGCGCGCGCGTCGTCGGCGAGGACGAGGATGTCGATGTCGCCGACCGTTTCCTTCCGGCGCCGGTAGCTCCCCGCGACTTCCAGGCGGGTGACGCCGGGCGTCGCCTGCAGGTGGTCGATCAGCGGCGGCAGGAGCTTGTCGACTTCTCCGAGGCGGAAGCGAGTCGTGCTCGTGCGATAGTTGCGTATGCCGCTCAGGATCCGGTCCTGCGTCTTGACTCCGAAGCCGGGCAGTTCGGCCACGCGTCCTTCGCTCGCGACCTCCTCCAGGTCGTCGATCGATTCGACGCCCAGCTCGTCCCACAGCTTGCGCGCCTTTTTCGGGCCGACCCCCGGGAGCCGCATCAACTCGACGAGCCCCGGGGGGATCTCGGCCGCTATCTCCTCGAGCATCGTGAGGCGCCCGCTTTCCACGAGTTCGCGAATGTTGTCCGCCAACCCTTTCCCGATCGACGGCAGCTCGGTGAGGTCGGCGCCCTGCTCGACCAGCTTGCGCAGGGGGGATGCGTGCGCGTTGATCGTGCGGACCGCATTGCGGTAGGCCCGGACGCGGAACGGGTTCGCCTGCTGGATCTCGAGCAGATCGGCCACCTCGTCCAGGACGCGGACGATCTCGATGTTCTCCATCAGGGCGCGTCGGGTTCGGAAGCGTCGCCCGCGGCGCCGGGTTCAGGAGCCTCATCGGGTGCGGGAACGTCTTCGAACGGCGAGAGGGCGCCGGGTCCGTCGCTCAGGAGCTTGAGGAGGCCCGCCTCATCCAGGATCTCGACCCCGAGGGTCTGCGCCCGCTCGAGTTTGCGGCCGGGGTTCTCGCCCGCAACGACGTAGCTCGTCTGCCTGCTCACGGATGACGTGACCTTCGCGCCCAGAGCCTCGAGCTTCTTCCCGGCTTCGGAGCGGCTCATCGACTCGAGCCCTCCGGTGAGGACGATTCGGAGTCCGGCCAGGGTGTCTCCCGCGCGCGGCGGGGGCACGGGCTCGACGCAGGCACGCAGTTCGTCCACGACCGCCGACACCTCGGGGCGGGCCAGGAAGGCGCTGATCTGCTCCGCCATCAGGGGTCCGATCCCGTCCACTTCCTGAAGCGCCTCCCCCGCGGGCGCCCCCTCTCCCGCGGGCGCCTCCTCCCCCGCT
>VXMR01000113.1 GCA_009841005.1 Gemmatimonadales bacterium | reverse complement strand
CCGCCTCCCGTCGCCATGAACAGGCCGAACCCGCCGGCCGCCCCGCCCAGCCCCATTCCCCCGAACCAGCCACCGAGCCGTTCCGCCCTCATGTTACCGATGTCGGCCGTCAGCGTGACAAGCGACCACCCGCTTTCCAGCGCTTCCACGCTGACCTGGAGGTTACGCGACTTCGCGAGCGTGTACCGTCGGCCGCCGACATCCATCGCGCGCCGCACCTGGCTGACGAGGCCGGTCCCCGGCTCCCAGAGCGATCCGCCAGGCCGCGAGCGTACCTGGCGGAGGAGTTCCTCTTCGCGCAGGTACGATTCGAAATTCGCCTCCACATCCGCCGGACTTCCGGGGACGACCCGGCTCGTGCTCACGATCGCCGGACCGACGATCCGGCGGGCGAGTCCCTCGTCCGACGGCGCATCGGGGATCAGCGAGGCGGCCTCGATCTCAGCCAGCGCCTGCCGGACGTAGCGTTCCTCGAGCCCGACTTCCGCTCCGATCTGGACGACGTCGCCCGCCCCGAGCTCCCCGCCGACCGGGGTGGAGCTGCGGAACTGGAGGTCCGATGCCCGTCGGATCACGCGTTCGAGTTGCTCCTGCGTGACCGTTTGGGGGAGCGACGGACGGCGTTCCGGAGGACCGGAGCCGCCTGGACTGTCGCGACTGTCGTCAGCCGGCGGCATCGCGCTCCCTCGTCACCGCCTCCGCTTCGCCCGACGCCTCCGGCACGTCCTCCGCGGCCTCCGCGCGGGGCAGCCGCGGCGCTCCTTCCGAGCCTTCGAGCGCGCGTTCGTCGACCGGAGCGGGCGCCGCATCAGCCGCCTGCGTGGTGTCAGCCCCCGCCGCATCGCCCGACGCCGTCGCAAATCCCTTGAACAGACCCGCCAACGGCCCGAGCTCCACCGGCAGCGGGAAGAGCGTCGTCGAATTGTTCTCCGCCGCGATCTCCGTCGCCGTCTGCAGGAAGCGCAGTTGCAGCGAGGCGGGGTATTCGCTCAGCTGGCGCGCCGCGTCCCGCAGGTTCGACGCCGCCTGCAGTTCGCCCTGCGCGTTGATCACCTTTGCGCGCCGCTCGCGTTCCGCCTCCGCCTGCCGCGCGATCGCGCGCTTCATCTCGTTCGGCAGGTCCACGTCCTTCACCTCGACGCCCGTGACGTCGATCCCCCAGGCGTCCGTCCCCTGGTCGATGATGTCGCGCAGGATCTGGTTGAACTTCTCCCGCTCCGCGAGGACTTCGTCCAGTTCCGCCTGCCCGATGACCGAGCGCAGCGTCGTCTGGGCAAGCTGCGAGGTGGCGAAGAGATAGTCCTCGATCTCGAGGATGGCCCGTTTCGGGTTCGCGACGCGGAAATAGAGGACCGCGTTGACCTTCACCGACACATTGTCCCGCGTGATGACGTCCTGCGGCGGGATGTCCATGGCGATGATCCGCAGGCTCACCCGCTCCATGCGCTCGACGCCGAACGGGACGAGGAAGATGAGCCCCGGCCCGCGGGTCGGACGTGCACGGCCGAGTCGGAAAACGACGGCCCGTTCGTATTCCTTCAGGATGCGAAGACTCGTGGCCAGCGCGAGCGCGCCCGCCCCGGCGAGAATGAAGAACAGAGGATCCATGTTCGCTCCCTCCTGCTGCTCGTGGCCGAGCCGGGCCGGTGAACCCGTCGCACCGACTCCGAATCAGGACATGCTAGGCGTCGACCTCCACGACGATGGCCGCGCCCTGTCCGCCGCCGATGCAGGCGGCCCCGAGTCCGAGTCCGCCGCCCCGCCGCCGCAGCTCATGGAGCAGATGGCCGGTGATCCGCGCCCCCGTCATGCCGAGCGGATGGCTCAGCGCGATCGCCCCGCCGTCCACGTTCACCTTGTCGCGGTCGAGACCGAGTTCGCGCTCGACCGCCAGGTACTGCGGCGCGAACGCCTCGTTCACTTCGACGAGATCGATGTCATCGAGGGTGAGGCCGGCCTTCTCGAGTGCGGCGCGCGAGGCGGGCGCGGGCCCGATGCCCATGATGTGGGGGGGCACGCCGGCCACGGCGTAGGACACGAGGCGGCCGGCCGGCTCGAGGCCGTGCGCCGCGGCGTAGTCGCTGCCCGCGAGCACGAGCGCCGCCGCCCCATCCCCGATCCCGCTCGCGTTGCCGGCGGTGACGAGGCCGTCCTGCTTGAAGTACGGCCGGAGCTTCGAAAGCCCTTCGACGGTCGTGTCGGGACGGAGGTGCTCATCCCGCTCGAACGACGTTTCCCTTCCCTTCCTTCCCACCATCATCGGCACGACCTCGTCCCTGTAGCGGCCGCCCTCCCAGGCCTCCGCCGCCAGCCGCTGGCTGCGCACCGCCACCTCGTCGGCTTCCGAGCGCGAGATCCCGTAGTCCTCCGCGAGATTCTCCGCCGTCTGCGCCATCGAGAAACCGCAGTAGGGATCCGTGAGCGCCTCCCAAAGCGAATCCTCGAACTTCGGCGCCGGACCCAGCCTCAGACCCCAGCGGGCCCCGCGCACGATATGCGGCGCCTGACTCATGGATTCGGCGCCGCCCACCAGGCAGACGTCGCTCTCCCCCAGTTCGATCTCCTGCGAGCCATCGATCACGGCCTGAAAGCCCGAGCCGCACAGGCGGTTCACGGTGACGGCCGGGGTCTCGATCGGCAGCCCCGCGCGCAGTCCCACGTGCCGCGCGAGATAGATCGCATCGGCCGACGTCTGCATCACATTCCCCATCACGACGTGTCCGAAGTCGCCGGGCTCGGCTTCCGAGCGCTCGATCGCCGCTTCCGAGGCGACGACGCCCAGGTCCACGGCCGAGTAGTCCTTGAGGCTGCCGCCGAACGCGCCCATGGCGGTCCGCGCCGCGGAGAGAAACACCGTCCCGTTGCCGTTCTTGTCGCTCATCTTCGCAGTGTCCTTCCATCTCTTTCCGGTCGTCCGACCGGATCCGTGTCATGTATGAATGCCATGAATGCGGCTCCGCCGACACCGCCCGTTGGCCGCGCGGGGCCGATGACCGGTCCGCGCATGGAACGTAGCACTACGCTGGCGTATCAGCCCCGCCCACCCGCTTCGCGAGCCAGTTTCCGACCTGCGACGTCGTCGCGCTTCCTCCGAGGTCCGGGGTCCGCACGCCGGAAGCCAGCGCCGCATCCACGGCCGCCTCGACCGCGTCGGCCGCATCGACCGCCCCGTGATCCCGCAGGAGGAGCGCGGCGCTGAGCACCGCGGCCATCGGATTCGCCCGTCCCGTCCCGACGATGTCCGGCGCGCTGCCGTGCACGGGTTCATACAGTCCATGCGCGCCCGGGTTCACGTTGGCGGAGGGCGCGAGCCCCGGCCCGCCGACGATCTCGGCACCCAGGTCGGAGAGAATGTCGCCGAGCAGGTTCGACGTGACGATGACGCCGAACCGTTCCGGCACCCGGATCATCTCCATCGCGAGCGCGTCCACGTAGCGCATCTCCGACTCCACCCCCGGGTATCCGGCGGCGACCTCCGCGAACACGCGGCGCCAGAGGCCGAACATGTGCGGCACCGCGTTCGCCTTGTCCGCGAGCGTGACGCGCAGTCCCCGGGGAGCGGCGTGCCCGAACGCACGCCGCACGATGCGCTCGACCCCGAACCGGCTCGCGACCGACTCGGACACCGCGACTTCATCGGGCGTGCCCTCATGTTCGACCCGGCCGATGCCCACGTATAGGCCTTCCGTGTTTTCCCGGAAGATCTCGAAGTCGATGGGCGCCGAGTCCGCGGACCTCAGCGGCGACAACTCCGGGGCGCGCAGCCGGAGCGGCCGGCGATTGAGGAAGAGGTCCAGCCGCACCCGCAGTCCGAGGAGGAGGTCGCGCGCGTGACGTCCATCGGGCACGCGCGGATCTCCCACGGCGCCGAAGAGAATCGCATCGAAGTCATCCCTCAGAGACTCGAAGGTCTGCTCCGACAGCGTCTCTCCGGTGGCGAGGTAGTGATCCGCGCCGTGCGGAAAGTGTGTGAGTTCGAGGTCGGAGAGACCCTTCGCGGCCGCCGCCCGAAGCACGCGACACGCTTCGCGGGTGACTTCGGGTCCGATCCCGTCGCCGCCGATGACGGCGATGCGCAGCGAAGCTTTCACGTCAGCCCGGCGCCCGGCGACTAACGTTCGATCTCGAGCGCGCCGACCCGTGCCGAGTCCTCGAGGAAGGCGCGCGCGGTCTGCCAGGACACGGCGATGCCGGTCAGCGCCTGGAGCCGCATCGCCTCGTTGCGCATGAAGTCCGCCAGCGAGACGCCGGGCTCCTCGGACCCGTTGCGCATGGCCCGCACGATCCCATCCCAGTCTCCTTCGTACACCACCCCGTTCGGGGCCCGCACGCGGTGTACCTCCACCGCCGATGCGTCGGGGGGGCGGCCGAAGAGATCGAGCTGGCCTGTGCCCGGTCCGGCCGTCAACCCGTTCGCCCGGGCTTCGACCTCGGCCAGCAGGCGTTCCTCCGGACTCGGTTCCGGCGCCAGTTCCTCCAGCGCCAGCAGGTAGGGCCGCAGCTCCTCGGCGTCCGATGGCAGGTCTTCGAGTCGCCGCTTGAGGTCGACGACCCGCCACGCGACGATCGGGTCCGCCAGGTCCGTCACCGGGATCGTCGCCAGCTGCGCGAGCGCCCCCTGAAAATCGCCGCGTTCGTAGAGGACGTTGCCGTAGAGCGCGCGGGCCTCCGCGAAACGGGGATCCAGGCGCACCGCCTCGCGGCTCCAGAACAGCGCCCCCTCGGTGTCGCCGTCACGGTAGAAGGTGAAGGCGAGGTCCAGCGCGGCGTCCGGGCTCTCACGATCGGCGGCGAGGGCAAGCCGGAAGAATCGCTCCGCCCGGCGCAGGAGACCCTCGCGCAGCAGGCTGCGGCCCACGCAGAGCATGAGTTCCACGTCCCGATCGTACCCCAGCGCGATGAGGCCTTCAAAGATCTGGAAGGCCGCCGCGCGTTCCCCCAGCTTCAGCAGGACGTCTCCCAGGCCGGCCAGCGCTTCCTCGTGTTCCGGATCCATCCCGAGGACGCCGTCGAAGGCCGCGCGGGCCCAGGCATATTCCTCTCTGGCGAGACGCGTGTATCCGAGTGAGACGAGGAGTTCGACCGAGTCGGGATAACGGGTGAGGGCCTCCTTCAGGAGGCCAAGCGCCTGATCGAAGTCGCCGGCTTCGTACAGCCGTTGCGCTTCGGCGTCGAACTGCTCGTAGTTCCAGGAGTCGGAGAGGTTCAAAGCCGGAACCTCAAGTCAGGAACCCTTCCGACCGTGTTCGGCGAGCCAGAGCGGAGCCTTTCGTTGAAGGACGCGCTTCCAATTTCGGACGCGATGCCCGTGCCAGCAAGTTCGGGCGCGGCTGCATTCACGATTCGAGGGCTTCGTACAGTCGCGCCACCGTCTTCTCGTCCACGCCGTGCAGGGTGAGCCGCGTGATTCGCCGTTCGACGAGTTCCGCGACCTCCAGCCGCGCATTTCCCAGCGGAACCCGGTCGCCCGGCTCCGGGATTCGGCCCAGCGTGCCGATCACGTAGCCGGCCACGGTGTCGTATTCCTCGTCCTCGTCGAGATCATCGAGTTCCAGGCCCGCGAGCAGATCCGCGAACGAGACCCCGCCATCGAGTCCGACCGACCCATCGGGTCCGACCTCCAGCCCCGCCTCCGCTTCGTCGTGCTCGTCGTAGATTTCGCCGACGATCTCCTCGAGCAGGTCCTCCAGCGTGGCGATGCCGTCCGTGCCGCCGAACTCGTCGACGACGACGGCCATGTGCGTCTTCCGGGCCCGCATTTCCGCCAGCAGGTCGTCGACCGCCTTCGACTCGGGGACGAAGAGGGCCTCGCGCATCACGTCCCGCGCGACGAGTCCCGTCGGACGCTCCGCGAGGACTTCCGCGAGCAGGTCCTTCACGACGATGATGCCGACGATGTCGTCCAGCGATTCGTCGGTGACGGGGAGACGCGAATGTCCCGACTCCGCCGCGACCTCCAGGATGACCTTGGCCGGATCCCCGGCCCCGACGGCGACGATGTCCGGCCGCGGCGTCATCACCTCCCGGACGACGGTATGCGTGAGATCGAACACGCCTTCGATCATCGCCTGTTCGTCCTTCTCCACCATTCCTTCGCGCAGACTCTGCCGGACGAGCACCTCGATCTCGTCCGGGCTGTGGGCATGTTCGACGCCGTGCGTGTCACCCACGGGGGCGCGGATCATCCGCAGGAACAGCCGGGCCGAGCCATCGAGCAGCCAGATCGCCGGCGTCGCGACGCGGTTGAAGGCGAGGAGAGGGCCGGCGAGATAGCGACTTACCGTCTCCGGGCGCAGGAGCGCGACCGTCTTCGGCGCGAGTTCGCCGAGTACGATGTGGAGGTAGGTGATGAGGATGAAGGCGACGACGAGGGCCGTCGTGTGGAGAGCCACCGGCCCCGCGGCGAAGCCCAGCGCGCCGAAGAGAGGCTCGATGGAGCGCGCGAGCGCCGGCTCGCCGATCCAGCCAAGGCCGAGCGACGCGAGCGTGATCCCGAGCTGTGTACCGGAGATGGCGCGGTCGAGATTGTCCTGCGCCCGGCGGACGACGCGGGCGAGACGGTCGCCGGCATCGGCCAGTTCGTCGATGCGGGTGCGGCGCGCGCTGACGAGCGCAAACTCCGCCGCAACGAAGAAGGCGTTCGCCGCTACGAGCGCAAGGACCGCGCCGAGCCTCAGAGCGAGTCCGAGGTCCATTCAGCGGTCCGACCAGTAGATGGTGTGGCTCCCGGTCTGTCCGGGGGCGGGGGTTCGTTCAGGCTACGTTACCTCGTTACCTCGCCGGTGGTCCTGGATCGGGCTAAACCGGGGCTTCCTGCTCTGACTGCCGAGCCGCGCCCCCGTGCGGGATCGCCGGGGCACAGTACCGCTCGCCGATGGTGCGCAGCACAGACAACTCGGCCGGCGTCAGCTCCGGATACCGCTCTCCGAGGTACTGAATCGTATCGTCGAACCACTCTTGCCGCTGCTCTTCTTCCGCGTCGAGCACGCCACAGCGGCGGATGTGGCTGAACAACTCGTCGCGGGCCCTGTCACTTGAATTCGGCACATGATTTCCTTTGCTCAAGGCACCTCCTGCTGGTCGTCGTCGCTTTACGGGTGTCGAGACCAACTTAGGATGCACCAGGGCAAAAAGGGAGTGCCGCACTGTCGCGGCGGTCGCTCGACCGGAAACGTTTCGAACGTCAGCGATCGGTCTCCGCTTCGTTCCGCTCGAAGTCGCGAAGGTACATGTCCACTCCACCGATCTTCATGCGGCTCCTGATCTGCACGATGAGGCGACGGTCATCGTCCGAGATGAAGACCTCGGCCCGTCCTTCCTCTCCGAACAGGCCGTCGGTCTGAATGGTCGGACGCAGGACGATCGTGTTGAACGTCCCCGCCGGCACACGCACGCGCTCGCGGCGCAGGACCTCGACGACGACGGGATTGCCGTCCTCCTCGAAGTAACGGTCGAACTCGTAGGTCCGGCCGATCTCCAGCGGGAGGGTCCGGATCAGGTAGAGATAGGAGATCTCGTCGAGCGCGCCCGGGGGCATGGGAAGATCCCGCTGCCGGCGGTGCGGAAGATAGGCCTCGGCCTCCTCGTTCCAGTCCTGCCTCGTGGCGGCGAGGGCCTCGTGATCCAGCTCCCAGCGGCGCTGTCTGCGATACCCTCCCTGCCGGAGGTTCTCTTCGAAGCGAAGCGACCGGTAGGGATCGGGGGCGAGCCAGCTCACCGTGCGGTCGTCCATCCTGTAGAAAGGAATGCTCCCCTTCATCTCCATCGAGAGCCGGTACGCCGGCGTGCCGCGGATCGTATCCTGGGCTTCGACGCGGAGGTGCATGCGCCCGAAGTTCACGGGCCCGAACAGCACGGCGTACTCGGAGGTCTCCCCGATCTCGAACGGCCAGCTCTCGGAGAAGAGGTCATCGGCCACGTCGCCCGGGTTGCTCTGCCCCGCGAGGTCGGGTGCACCCGAAAGCGACGGGGCGAGGAGCGCGAGACACGCTACGGCACCGCGGCGCAGCTTTCGTCTCCGCATGTCAGGCCGCCTCGGCGATCTGCCGGCCGATCTCGCGCAGGGCGCGGTCCCGGCCGGCGGCGAACAGCTGCCGGAGTTGCTCGCCGGCCCGGAAGCGGGCGTCGCGGTATCGGCGAAGGGGGTGCGGATCATGCGGAATCTCCTCGAATCTTCGTACGAACGGCCACACCTGCAGGAGCAGCGCGGCGTTGGCGGCCCAGCCTCCGTACGGCAGCAGCGGCCCATCGCCGGCGGCGACAGCGCGTTCCAGAGCGAACAACCTATATAACCGAAGAGAAGCATAAGGGTCCGTCACGGCTGGAGCCGACAGCAGCGGACGGGCGCAGAGCCGGCCGCCGGCCCGGGTCAGACGCCGGGCGAAGGGTTCCGCATCACCACGCGCGACCGTGACGAGATCGGCACCGCCTTCGAAGCGGCGAAGCATCTCCGGCAAGCGCTCGGGCGGATCGGAGAAATCGCCCTGCATGGAGACGAAAGCGTCGCGGCGCGGATAGTCCGAGCGGCGAAGCGTCGCCCGGATCAGCCGGTCGAGGCTCGCGGCGTAGCCCCGCCGCTCCTCGTTGCGGAGCACGGTCAGCGGGAGCACCCGCGGATACCGCTCGAGCGCCTCGTCCGTCCCGTCCTCCGAGGCATCGTCGCAGACGAGCACGTGAAACTGCCGCCGCTCGCCGTAGAGCAGTTCGCGGATGCGCCACAGCAGCGGACCGATGGTCTCGCGCTCGTTGTGAACCGGAATCCCGATCTGAATCACGCGCCCTCTCCGCGTTGGGCCACCCGCTTCCAGCGCCGGTGGAACCAGAAGTACTGCTCCGGCCGCCGCTCGATCTCCCTCTCCAACACCCGAACCCATCCCTTCGTGACCTCGACCGGATCGCCGCCGGCGCCGGATCGACCGCCGTCGATCTCTTCATGGACGATCCTGTACCCCGATGGGTCTCGAACGAGGGCCGCGAAGAAGAGAGGGACATCGGCCGCGAGACACAAACGCGCCGGGGCGAGCGACGTCCGGGCGGGGCGGCCGAGGAAGTCGATCGGGGCGCTGCCGCTGCGGGTGTGCTGATCGGCCACGAGGGCGAGGATCCGGCCGGAACGCAGCGCGTCGAGTGCGGGCCGCGCCGCCGCGCCGCGGTCGAGCACCTCCAGCCCCAGCCGCGCGCGCAGCTCGCCCAGCCGACGGCCGGAGGCGCCTCGCTGCCGCTGCACAACCGTCGTCACGCGTACTCCGAGCGCTCGCACGGCAGCGCCGCCGAGCTCCCAGTTTCCGAGGTGCCCGGAGACGACCACGGCGCCGCTCCGCTCCGCGACCGCCGTGCGCAGACGCGGGCCCAGCCCGGCCTCGTCGTCGACGCGAGACAGCGCTCGCTCGATCCGGGACGGATGGCCCATGAGGATTGCGGCCTCCCGACCGAAGTGTCGGTAGCAGGCGCGAGCCGTGTCGCGCACCCAATGCGCTGTCGCGGCCGGGAAACTCGCGGCGAGCTGGGAGTCGACGACGCCGCGACGCACGCGGAGAACGTCGCGACACAGCATCCCGAGCGCCCGGCCGGCCGCAATCGCCACCGGTTCCGGCGCGGCGCGCAATCCAAGGTGCAGGCCGGCGACTCCGCCGTCCACGAGCGCGTCCGCGAGCGGTCTGCCGCCGCCCGGTCCATGCCGGCCCGTCCGGTCCGTCACGGTTGCGGGACGCACTCGAGCTGATGGCCGAAGAGCCGGCGGTACGGCCCGCCGCGGGAGACGAGCGCGTCGTGGCGGCCGGCGTCCACAAGCCGCCCGCGCTCGAGGACGAAGATCCGGTCGGCCTCGCGCACCGTTGAGAGCCGGTGGGCGACCACGATCACCGTGCGGCCGCGAAAGCCCTCCGCCGCCGTCCTGAGCGCCGTCTCCGTCTCGGCATCCACGGCCGACGTGGCTTCGTCCAGGATGAGGATAGGGGGGTCGCGGAAGAGGGCCCGCGCGATCCCGATGCGCTGGCGCTGGCCCGTCGACAGACGCACGCCGCGATCGCCGAGTACGGTGCCGTAGCCGTCGGGCAGCCCCGTGATGAAGCCGTGCGCCCCGGCCGTCCGCGCCGCCGCCTCGACCGCCGCCGGATCCGGCGCGTCCTCCCCGTAGGCGATGTTCGCGGCCACCGTGTCGTGGAAGAGGGCCGCCTCCTGCCCCACGAGACCGATGAGCCGGCGGAGGGAGTCCACCGAGCACTCCCGGATGTCCGTCCCATCGATGGTGACCCGTCCCGCCTGCGGGTCCGCGAACCGGGGCAGCATGTCGACCAGCGTGGACTTCCCGCTCCCCGACGCCCCGACGATGGCGACGACGGTTCCGCGCGGGATGACGAGGTCGACGCCGCTCAGCGCCGCCCGGCCTGGCTCGTAGGCGAAGCTGACGTCCTCGTAGCGGATCTCCCGCTCGGGACCCGTTGCGATCCGCGACCCTCCGGCCGGCTCCGGGTCCTGGTCGAGGATCTCGAAGAAACGGTCGGCCGCGGCCAGTCCCTGCGCGGCGATGGCCGGATACTGCGCGAACGCCTTCACCGGCGTGATGGCGCGCAGCGCGATGGTCACGAAGGCGACGAACTGCTCGGGAGCGATCGACCCGCCGCCCCCCACGAACGACGCTCCGATCCAGACAAGGCCAAGCGCCACGACGGATGCGAGCACCTCGGAGACGGGCGAGGCGAGGTGCCGGGTCGTCGCCGCGGAGATCCGCTTGCGGCTGAACGCGTCCGAACGGCGGCGGAAGCGTGTCTTCTCGAAGTCCTCGGCGACCCTCGACTTCACGAGCCGCACCGCGCCCAGCGATTCCTGCAGCGCCGCGACGAGTTCGCCGTGGTCATCCCAGGTGCGGCGGAACCTTTCGCGCAGCCGTCCGAGCAGCGG
This sequence comes from Gemmatimonadales bacterium, assembly GCA_009841005.1. Lineage (GTDB taxonomy): Bacteria > Gemmatimonadota > Gemmatimonadetes > Palauibacterales > Palauibacteraceae > Palauibacter > Palauibacter polyketidifaciens. The sequence goes on along the minus strand of VXMR01000113.1, from coordinate 18,907 downwards.
CCGCAGACCGAGCCACACGAGCGGCACCAGGATGACGGCGATCAGCGCCAGCCTCCACGAGAGAGCGAACAGGGCCGCCGCGTAGGCCGCGAGGGTCGCGACCTGGCGCACGGCCTGCGCGAGCGCATCCGTCACGACGGGCTTCGCCTCCCCGGCGTCCGTGATCACGCGCGCGATCAACTGCCCCACCTTCCGACGCTCGAAGAAGGCGAGCGGCAGGTGCTGAAGGTGCGCGTGCACGGCGTTGCGCACGTCGCGGACGAGAAACTCCTGCGTGCGTATCGAGAGGGCCCGCCCCCCGACGATGCAGACGTTCTTGAGGAGGAGCGCGGCCAGCACCAGCACGCACACGGTCCGCAGCCCGTCCAGTCCGGCTTCCGGGCCGAGCCACCCCCCCGCGATCCCGTCGATGAACCGCTCCGCCGCGTTCCGTCCGCCGCCCGGCAGGGGAGGCCCCATGCCGAAGAGCGAGCGGAGGAACGGGATGAGAAGGAGGAGGCTGAACGCCTCGAGTCCGGCCGCGAGCACGCCGAGTGCCAGGCTCGCGAGAAAGGTCCACCGATAGGGACGCAGGAACCGGAGCAGCCGCCGGTACGAGGATGCGCCCTCGCCGCTCCGGCCCGGGTTCATCGAATCACCGCGGCGTGAGCAGCGCGGCCGGAAGCACCATCTCGTCGGGGCTTACGCCGCCGTGCAGGAAGCTGTCCCGGTACCGGTTCTGGTATTCCCGGAGCCTCGTCGGATAGACGAAGAAATAGTCCTCGCGACAGAGGGCGAAGGTCTGTTTCATCCCGCCGGGAGGCAGGCGCCATTCGTCCGCGTCCGAAGTCGACATGACCGCGGCCGGATTCTCGACCTTCATGTCGTCGCCGATCTTGTAGCGCAGGCTCGTCGACGCATCGCGTCCGGCGTAGATCGTGGCCGGCCGCTTGCAGTGGATCGAACCGTGGTCCGTCGTCAGGAGGACCCGCACACCCCGTTGCGCAGCCAACCGCAGCGCCTTCAGCGCCGGCGAACGCTCGAACCAGGTCACGGTGAGCGAGCGCAGCGCGCTGGTGTCCTGCGCCATCTCCCAGATCAGGCGCGACCGCGCCCTCCCATGCGTGAGCATGTCCACGAACCCGAACACGAGCGCCGTGGCCGAGGGGGAGGACAGGTAGCCGCCGAGCCGCGCCAGCATGGGCTCGCTCTCCTGGGCCGAGAAGATCTTCTCGTAGTGCACGGGGATCCGCGACGCGGTCAGTTCGTGGATCTGCCGCTCGAAGAGCTCGTCCTCGAACGAGTTGTAGCCGATCTCGCTGCCCCTCTCCCACCAATCCGGACGGCGCTCGGCGAGTTCGTCCGCGAAGATGCCTCCGAAGATCGCGTTGCGCGCGAACGGGGTCGCCGTCGGCAGGAGGCCCGCGTAGAGCGCCTCTTCGATCTCGAAGTGTTCGCTGACGATGGGGAGGACGGCCCGCCACTGGTCCAGCCTCATGCAGTCCATCACGACGAGCAGCGCCGCCGGGTCCTCGTCGAGGATCGGTCGAAAGAAGCGGGGCAGCACATCCACCGAGAGAGTCGGCCCCCGCTCGCCGCCCTCGTGCACCCACTCCCCGTACCGGTCCGCCACGAGGTCGCAGAACCCCCGGCTCAGCTCGGTGTGCAGCCCCTTGAGGATCTCGCGCAGGCCCGACTCGCCGGCCTCCTCCAGCCTCAGGTCCCAGTCGACGAGCTCCGAGTAGAGGTCGGCCCAATCCCGCCACGACGTCGCGGTGGAGACCCGCTCCCGCAACTCGCCGAAGCGGCGCGAGAAATCGCGCGTGATGTGTTCGTGGCGCAGGGCCGGGCCGGCGAGGAGACGGGTCACGACCGAGAGCACCTGCCGGGGACTCGTCGGTTTGACGATGTAGTCGTCCGCCCGCCGTCCGATCGCCTCGTGCATGGTCGATTCTTCTTCGCTCTTCGTGACCATCACCACGGGGAGCCGCGGGGCGGAACTCCGGATGCGGTCGAGAACCTCGATCCCGCGTAGCCCCGGCATCCGCTCATCCAGCAGCACGAGGTCGTAGGAAGCCGCCGTGAGGAGCTCCATCGCGTCCTGGCCGTTCATCACGGCATCGACGTGATATCCCGAGGACCGCAGCAGCATGAGATGCGGACGCAGCAGGTCGACTTCGTCGTCCACCCAGAGGATCCGGCCCGCCACGGTCTTCGTCCCTTCGGTCATATGCGGCCTTTCAGCTTTTCAGATATGAGCGGATGGCCCGCTCCAGCTTCAGCACGACGTCCTCGGCGCGGATTCTCGACATGCGCCCCGGCCGAGTGGCCCGGGACGGCGCTCGCCCACCATCGGAGCAGGCGGAGCCGCGAAACCGGTCCACCGTGAGATCCGTGAACCGGCCGTAGGGACCGCTGCGCGCGGGATCCGTGTACCCGTACAGTCCGATGGTCGGCGTCCCCAGCGCCACCGCCATGTGCAGAGGGCCCGTGTCCGGCGCCAGCACGAGGTCGCTCGCGGAGAGCCGGCCCGCCAACTCCCGCAGCGTCCCTCCCAGCGCGACGCGCGGCGGAACCCCGCACAGCTCCTCGAGGCGGCGGGCATCCCGCAGTTCCTCCTCGGAGTCTCCTCCCAGGAGGACGGGCTGAAGGCCCAGATCGCCGGCCGCCACGTCGATTACCCGCGCCGTCCCCTCGAGGGTCCAGTTTCGCCGGGCGTTGGAACTCCGCGGCACGATCGCCAGCACCGGGCGCGAGAACTCCTCTCTCCACCGCGCCGACATCCGCCGTTCCTCCTCCGTGAAATGAAAACACCACTCCAGGCGGCGCGGAACGCCGAGATGATCGAGGAACTCGAACAGTTCGTCCTGAATGTGGGCCACGGGAGCCCGAGGGATGCGGCGGTTCGTGGCCAGCCAGCTGAGGTCGCGGGCGCGTGCCCGATCGTGGCCGAGGCGCTCCGGAGCGCGCAGGAGACGCGTGACCATCCCTCCCTTGAAGTTCGGCTGCAGGCAGATGACGAGATCGAACACCTCCCCCGCCACCTCGCGCCGAAAGCGGGAATAGGCGCGGGCCCCGAACCGTCGGTGGAAGAGAAGGGTCCGGTCGACGTCCGGCCGGCCGGCCATCAGCGTCGCCGGGCCAGGCTGCAGCACCCACGTGAGTTGGGCGCCGGGCCAGGCCCGCCGGAGGGACGCGACGATGGGCATCCCCTGGACGGTGCTTCCCACCGCGCTCATGAGCACGATGGCGACCCGGCGCGGCGGAGCGTCCGCCCCGCCGGGGGATCTATCGGCGCGCATCCTGGTACAGAAGTTGGCGGAACGTGACGAAACCGCGGGGCGGAAGCGGCCCCGGAAAGACCCACCCGGGCTGACAACGGCCCGAAAACACAGTAATCTCGGGGCGATGCGAACTCTCACCCGCTACATCCTGCGCCGTCACGCCGGGCCGTTCATCTTCGCCGTCATCGGCACCACGGTGTTGCTCCTCCTCGATCAGGTGAGCAAGCGCTTCGAGCGGCTCATCGGCAAGGACCTCGATTGGACCGTGATCGCCGAGGTTTTCATCTACTCGATCCCCTTCATCCTTGCCCAGACGCTCCCGATGGCCGTGCTCATCGCGGTCCTGTACGTCTTCAGCCGGATGGAGGGCGACTTCGAGATCACCGCCATCAAGGCGAGCGGCATCCCCCTGTCGCGTGTGATGGCCCCGCTCCTCGTCTGTGCCGTCATTCTGGCCGGCGGGATGACCTGGTTCAACAACACGATCCTGCCGCAGTCGAATCATCACCTGCAGGTGCTGCTCCGCGGGATCGGCCGCAAGACGCCGACTTTCAACCTTCGGGAACATACGATCAACGAAGTGCTCCCGTCCTATGTCTACGTACACCCGGGCATGATCGACCGGGAAGAGAGCGTCGTCCACGATGTCGCGATCTATGATGAGCGGAACGGCCAGGAGAGCCGCTCCATCTACGCGACCCGCGGGAGGATGGGCTTCTCCGAGGAGGGGGAAGACCTCTACTTCGACCTCGAGGACGGCGTCGTCCAGGTGCGCATGAACGAGCGCCCGCACGCCTTCCGTCGCATCGCCTTCGAGCAGATGCTGCTCAAGATCCCGGATGTGGCGAACGGCCTCGAGCGCGATACCGCCGCCATACGCGGCGATCGCGAGATGAACATCGCGGACATGCGCGCGGAGGCGGATCTCGGTGCGCAGATGGCGGACGCGGCGCGTTCGGAGAGCCTCGTGTACGCGCAGGCGATCACCCGCATGCTGCTGGACTTCGAGCAGCCTCTCGCGGACGCGCCGACGTCGGGGACCGGGGACCGGCTGGCGGGCCGCACCCGTCCCCCGGAGAGCGAGATCGTCGACTGGAGGGAGGAGATCCCCGACCCGGAACGCGGCCGGGACGTCGATCTCGCGGACCGGCGAGACGGCCTTCCCCGGACACGGGAGACGCGCGCGCCCGGCGAGATCGAGCCGGAAGCGCAGGAATCCCCGTACCCCCCGAGCGGAGAAGCGGCCGCGCCGGATTCCACGACACAGGTCGCCGAGAGCGCAGCCCGCCGCTTTTACTCCGCATTCGATGCGGCGACCCAGTTCCAGTCCTATGCGGAGCGCGAAGTCACGGGCCTTCGCCGGATCAACCAGTACTGGGTCGAGATTCACAAGAAGGGGACGATCCCTGCCGCGTGCATCGTCTTCGTCCTCCTCGGGGCCCCGATCGCCGTCCGGTTCCCACGCGGGGGCATCGCGCTCGTCGTCGGCGTCAGCCTGGGCATCTTCGGGGCGTACTACGTGTCGCTCATCGGGGGTGAGCGACTCGCCGACCGCCTCTGGATCTCGCCGCTTTGGGCCATGTGGGCCCCGAACGTTCTGTTCGGCGGCGCCGGGCTCGTGGCCCTGGCCCGCTCGACCAAAGTGATGCGCTGACGCCGTGAAACTGCTCGACCGGTACGTCCTTTCCCAGTTCCTGCGGATCTTCGCGGCCTGCGCGCTCGGTGTGCCCTTCCTTTTCATCGTCATCGATGTCGCCGACAACATCGACCGCTTTCTCGACCAGGGGTCCACCTGGGGTCACATCATCCTCCACTACGTGTACGAGTTCCCGTACCATTCGCTGCTCGGCTTTCCGATCGCCGCCCTGCTCGGGTCCGTGTTCGCGGTGGCCTCCATGTCCCGGAACTTCGAGGTCGCGGCCGCCAAGGCCGGCGGCGTTTCCTTCTATCGGCTCGTCTTACCGATTCTCTGCGGCGCCACGCTGCTCAGTTTCGTCGCGCTCGGTCTCACGGAGCTCGTCGCCGTGACGACCCGGAAATCGGCCGAAATCCTCGAGCAGGAAGAGGCCCGCAGCCAGACGATCCGGAACTCTTTCGTCTACCGGGGAGACGACGGCCTCGTGTACAAGGCCCGGCTGCTCGACACGCGCGAGGGCCGGATGGACAACGTGCAGATCGAGCGGAGGGGATCGGAACCCGACTTCCCCACCATACACATCACGGCCAACACGGCGCAGTACGACTCGGCGTCCTCGCGCTGGGTGCTCCAGCAGGGGTGGATGCGGGAGTTCCGCGGCCCGGAAGAGGAAACCGCCTACGAGTTCGGCGAGTTGTACGTGCGGCAGCTGGATGAGACGCCCGAGGAGCTTCAGGCCAGACCCAAGGAGCCGGACGAGATGCGCTTTCAGGAACTGGGGCGCCTCATCGAATCCGTCGAACGGTCCGGGGGCACGACGAACGGGCTGAGAACTTCTCGCGCGCAGCGCATCGCCTTTCCGTTCGCCTGTCTCGTGATCGCCGTGTTCGGGATGCCGCTTGCGCACAGCAACAAGCGGGGCGGCGCGCCGACCTCGGTCGGGATCGCGCTCGGCACGACGATCCTCTTCCTGACCCTGATCCGCATCGCGGAAGCGATGGGCGCCGGAGGGGCGCTGTCGCCGACGGCGGCGGCCTGGCTGCCCAACATCATCTTCCTCGGCGCCGGACTCCTGCTCTTCGCGAAACTCCGGACGTAGCGCAGCCTCGACGCGACGCTAGGAAGGGCCCGGCGGCGCCGCGGTGGCGAGCCGCTCGACGTCCGTTCGCACCATGAGGCGGATCAACTCCTCGAACGACATGCGGGGCTCCCAGCCGAGTTGCCGCTTCGCCTTCGAGGGGTCGGCGCACAGCCGTTCGACCTCGGCTGGCCGCAGGAGCGCGGGATCCTGCTCGACGTGCTCGCGCCAGTCGCGTCCGACCTCATCGAAGGCGATCTCGATCAGCCGCTGCACTGAATGCGTCGCGCCGGTCCCGATCACGTAGTCCTCGGGCGTCTCCGCCTGAAGCATGAGCCACATCGCTTCGACGTAGTCGCCCGCGAAGCCCCAGTCGCGCTCCGCCTTGAGGTTCCCGATCGACAGACGGTCGACGAGCCCGTGGTGGATGCGGGCGGCCTCCCAGCTCACCTTGCGCGTGACGAACTCCCGGCCCCGCCGGGGACTCTCGTGGTTGAAGAGGATCCCGCTCGCCGCGAACAGGTCGTAGCTCTCCCGGTAGTTCACCGTGATGAAGTGGCCGTACACCTTCGCGACGCCGTACGGGCTCCGCGGGTAGAAGGGCGTGTCCTCGTTCTGCGGCGTCTCCCGCACCTTCCCGAACATCTCCGAGGAGGAGGCCTGGTAGAAGCGGATCGCGTGGTCGACCGCGCGGATCGCCTCGAGCATGCGCGTGACGCCCAGCGCCGTGAACTCACCCGTCAGCAGCGGCTGGTCCCAGGAAGTGGGGACGAAGGACTGCGCGGCGAGGTTGTACACCTCCCGCGGGCCTACGCGCTCGAGGACGCGAATGAGCGACAACTGGTCGAGGAGGTCCGCCTGGTGGAGCGTGACCCGATCCCGGAGGTGCGAGATGCGGTCGTACTTCTCCACGGAGGAACGGCGCACCACGCCGTGCACCTCGTACCCCTGGTCGAGCAGGAACTCGGCAAGGTAGGAGCCATCCTGTCCGGTGATGCCGGTGATGAGCGCGATCATGGCGGCCGAATATGCGCGGCCGGCGCGCCGCGGCCAAACGGGCGCCGCGCGCGCGAGGCCAGCGCCGCGCCGCCGCTTGACCGAAGACAACCCGAATCCGACATTCCCCCTCCCGCGGGCGGCAGGACCGCCGGAGACCGAAGGCCGAAGACAGAGGAGGGATCGCGATCCCGCGCGCGACGCCGGTTCCGGAATGGGTGCCCGATCTTCCCGCGACCCCGGGCGTTTATGTCTTCGTGGATGCACACGGGCATCCCCTCTACGTGGGGAAGAGCGTGAACCTGCGGCGGCGCGTGCGGGGCTACTTCTACTCCGGCGGGCCATCGAACGAGCGTCTGGCGGAGATGTTGCGGATCGCCCGCGGCGTCGAGGCACACCCGACCGGGAGCGACCTCGAGGCGCGACTCGTGGAGGCGGAGCGAATCCTCGGCCAGCGTCCGCCCTACAACAAGGCGCTGAAGCGGCGCGACGCCGGCTGGTATCTGGAACTGCGCCGGAACGAACCTTTCCCGCGGCTGCGCGTGGTGCGCCGGCCGCGCCGGGCCGAGGCCCGGTACGTCGGCCCCTTCTGGAGTCGCCGCTTGCCCGAGCGCATCCGTCGCCTCGTGGAGAAGATCTTCCGGCTGCGGAGTTGCGCCGAATCCGTGCAGCCGGACACCGCGCGGAGCCCCTGCATGCAGTTCGACATGGACCTCTGCACCGCGCCCTGCGCGCGCCGCGTGGGACTCAACGCCTATCGGCGGCAGGCGGAAGCGGCCGGGCGCCTGCTCGCCGACCCGGGCTATGCGTGGGAACTCATGGACCGTTTCACGGAGGCGCGCGACGCCGCATGCGAGCGGCTGGAGTTCGAGCGGGCCGCGGCGGCGCAACTTCGCCTCGACTGGATCGAGGAACTCGAGGAGCTTCGGTTCCTGCTGGAGCCGGAAGCGGAACCGCACTCCTGGCTCATCGTACTCCCCGGGCTCGACGAGGCGCACCGCGTGCTCCAGCCGGTTGCGCACGGGCAGGTGCTGCGGCGGCGCCGGGTGGCGTGGGTCGAGGACGCCTGGGAAGAGGCCGTTGAAAACGCCTGCTACGCCGTGCGCGTGGCGGAGTTGCGGGCGCCCACCGTGCTCTCGCCGCGGGAATCCGTGCCCAGCGCGATGGTCGGCCGGTGGATCGAGGAGGGCAGTGACGACGGACACGCAATCGACCTGACCCATCTCGACACGGCCGGCGCCATCGACCAGCTTCGGCACCTCGCATCCTGACGCCCGTCGCGGAACCCCGTTACCGTCACTGGGTCTAGAATCCATGCTCAGCAACTCAGACGTCGTCGCGGCCCGCGAACGGATCCGGTCCGGCGTGGCGCGGACCACCTGCCCGCAGTCCTTCGCCCTCGAGGCGCGCGCCGCGGGCCGCTTCCACCTCAAGACGGAGTTCCGGCAGCGCACCGGGTCGTTCAAGGACCGGGGATCGCTCCACAAGCTCCTGCGCCTCGGCCCGGCCGCACCCGAGGGGGGTGTCGTTGCGGCCAGCGCCGGGAATCACGCCCAGGCCCTCGCGTATCACGCCTCCCGGCTTGGGATCCCGTGTACGATCGTGATGCCCACCCACGCGCCCCTCATCAAGGTCGCCCACACGCGCGGCTATGGCGCTCGCGTGATTCAGACCGGGGAGACCCTCTCCGACGGGATGGCGCTCGTCGACCGTCTGGCCCGGGAGGAGGGATTTACGCCCGTTCACGCCTTCGACGACCTCGATGTGATGGCGGGCCAGGGGACGATCGGGCTGGAGATCCTCGAACAGGTGCCCGATCTCACGACGGTCGTCGTCCCCGTCGGAGGGGGCGGGATGATCTCCGGCATAGCGACCGTGGTGAAGGCGCAGCGCCCCAACGTGCGCGTGATCGGCGTTGAGGCCGCCGCCTCGCCGGGTGCGCGTGAGTCGCTGACCGCCGGGAAGCCCGTCCACCTGGAGAATTCCGACACGCTCGCGGACGGCATCGCCGTGAAGCGGATCGGCGACCTCACCTTCCCTCACCTGGCGGCGCTTGTGGACGAAGTCGTCCTCATCGACGAGGAACAGATCACCCGCGCGATCTTCTTCCTCCTCGAATCCGAGAAGTTCGTCGTGGAGGGCGGTGGAGCGGTGTCCGTGGCCGCCGTCCTCGAGGGGAAGGTCGAACTCGGCCCGTCCGATGTCACCGTCTGCATTCTGTCGGGCGGCAACATCGACATGAACCTCGTGTCGCGGGTCATCGACCGCGCGCTCTGGGCCGATGGCCGGCTCGCACGTCTCGCGGTCGTCGTTCGCGACCGCCCCGGCTACCTCAACGAAGTGACGGCCCTCGTCGCGATCGAGGGCGCCAACGTCCTCCATGTCGAGCACACGCGCGCCTTCGGAGACATCTCCGTGGGCCGCGTCGGCATCGAACTCACGATCGAGACGCGCGGACCGGACCACATCGCGACGATCGTCGCCAAGCTCCGCGAACTCGGCCACCGGGTCGAAGAGCTGTCCTGACGCATCCCGGGGGATGCCCGCCCGCCGGGGAGTTGACCGGCGGGGACGGTTGACGCATCCTCGGGGCACGACAGAATCGGCCGGGGGGGCTTACGGAAGCCGGTGTGAATCCGGCGCGGCCCCGCCACTGTGAGAGGTCCGGGATTTCCCGGAACGCCGACTCGGACGTGCCACTGGGACCCGCGTGGTCCCGGGAAGGCGAGCCCCGGCGGCCTCGAGCCAGGAGACGTGCCCATCCGGCGCCCATAACACACCTCCGCGGGGAGGTGAGGGGTCGTTTTCCGGGTCCGGCACACCCTGGAAGTCTCCCTCCCTTTTCCGCGGGAAGGGAGAGCCGAGATGAGACATGTGAATCCGGCGCGAGGGCGCCCGTTTCACGCACTCGCCGCAGCCGTCTGCGCCTTTGCCGCCGCGCTTGCCGTTACCGGCGCGTCCCCGCTTCGCGCGCAGGAACCGATCAACCTCGAGGGACTCGTCGTCACCGCCTATCGCTGGGCCGAGCCGGAGTGGACCGTGGCCGCCAACACCACGGTCATCGAAGGCGAGGACCTCGAGCGGGCCGGGATCGAATTCGTGTCCGACGCGCTCCGGCAGGTTGCCGGCCTGGCGGTCGCCCGCAACGGATCCTTCGGCGCCATCACGTCCGTCTTTCTGCGGGGGGGCGAGTCGGACTACGTCCACGTGCTCGTCGACGGGGTGCGCGTGAACGAGCCCGGCGGATCCTACGACTTCGCCTCGCTGACCACGGACAACGTGGAGCGGATCGAGATCGTGCGCGGGCCGGCTTCGGCGCTGTACGGCTCCGACGCCGTGAGCGGGGTCATCCAGATCTTCACGCGCCGGGGGGCGGGGCCGCCTCGGGGCGGCGTCTCGTTCCAGACCGGGAGCTTCGGGACGACGCGCTGGCAGGGCGACCTCTCCGGAGGCGGCGGCGGACTCTCCTACGCCTTCTCGCTCGGGGGGAGCACGACGGACGGAATCCTCGCCTTCAACAACGAGCACCGGCAGACGACGGCGACGGGGCGCGTGCAGGCGAATCTGGACGCGGACACCGACGCGACCTTCGCCATCCGCTACAACGACTCGCGCTTCCACTATCCGACGGACGGGTCGGGAAACGTGGTCGATCGCAACGCGTATTCCTTCGGCGACGCGCTCACCGTGAACATCGACGCGGGCCGGCGCTGGACGGATGCGCTCGAGACGCGGCTCCTCCTCAACGTCTGGGAATCGGACCGCGGAACGGACGACGGACCCGACAGCCCCGCCGACAGCCTGGGCTTCTTCGGGTTCAAGAGTCTCACGGACACCCGGCGCGTCACCGCCGGCGGCCGCGCCGTGTGGCGCCCCTCCGAGGGGATGGCGATCACGACGGGCTACGAGGAGGAGCGACAGTCCGTCCGGGGCTTCAATCGGTCCTTCTCCCAGTTCGGCGAAAGCTCCGGCAACTCCGAGGACGACTGGTGGAACCGCGCCGTCCACGCGCAGCTCTCCTGGGTTCGCGACGCGCTGGCGCTCAACGCGGGCGTCAGGGCCGAGGACGACGAGCGGTTCGGGGCCGCGGCCACCTGGCGGACTGGAGCCGCGTGGCGCGCCGAAGGATCGGGGACGCGCCTCCGCGTCTCGGCCGGCACCGGAATCAAGGAACCGACGTTCTTCGAGACCTTCGCCACCGGCTTCGTGACCGGAAATCCCGACCTCACGCCGGAGCGCTCCACGAGCTTCGAGGGGGGAATCGATCAGAACCTCGGCGGTTATCTGAGGCTCTCGCTGACGGGGTTCAGCCAGAGCTACCGGGACCTGATCCAGTACACCGGCTCTCCGCCCGCCGAGGGCGATCCCAACTTCTTCAACGTCGCGAAGGCCCGGAGCCGGGGACTCGAGGTGGAGGCGTCCGTCGAGGCTCGGCGGCTGCAGCTCACCGGTAGTTGGACGTACCTCGACACCGAGGTGCAGGACGCCGGCTTCGACGAGGGGCCCGGCGCAACCTTCGTGGAAGGCTCCGCGCTGTTGCGGCGGCCGAAGCATGCCATGGCGGCCTCCGCCTTCTATCCGGTCTCGTCGCGCGTCGGACTGGACGTGAGCGTACGGCGCGTGGGAGAACGCGAGGATCGGGACTTCGCCTCCTTCCCGGCCGAGCCCGTGACGCTTCCCGCCTACACGGTGCTCGATCTCTCGGCCAGCTTCGACATCGCCGGGAGTCGCGGGGGTCCGGGATTCACGCTCACGGTGCGCGCGGAGAACCTCCTCGACTCCGCCTACGAGGAGGTCTGGGGCTTCGCGGCGCCGGGGCGCGGGCTGTACGTCGGTGGACGCGTCATCCTCGGCGGCTCCTGACCGGCGCGGTTGCCGGGGTCCCGCGGCGGCGGATGCCGCGGGGCCCGCCGCCTCACGGAATTACGCCGACGCGCCGGGAGCCTCTTCCGCCTCGGCGAGCGCCTTCTGCAGTTCACGCCGGGCCACGCGCGTGACGAGGACGACGACGGCGGCCGTCGCGACGAGACCCGCCACGAGGAGCGCCGTCTGCCCCCAACCGGCCGCGCCGCCGGATGCTTCGGCGACCTCCGCTCCGGCCGCACCGATGTACACATACAGGAGCGTCCCCGGGAACATCCCCACGAGCGAGGCCGCCACGTACTGGTAGAAGGTCACGCCGGTGAGGCCGTAGAAGTAGTTCTGCGCGTTGAACGGAAACACCGGGGAGAGGCGGGTGAGGAAGACGATGCGCCAACCCTGGGTTTCAACCGCACGGTCGATCGCCCGCAGCGCCGGCCGGTTGGCGAGCAGCTTCTCGACACGGTCGCGCAGCACGTAGCGGGCGATGAGGAAAGCGAGCGCGGCCCCGATGTTCGCGCCCACGAACACGGTGAGGGTGCCGAGCGCGAGGCCGAAGGTGACGCCTCCGGCGATCGTCAGCGCTGAGCCCGGCACGAAGAACACCACGGCGAGAGCGTAGAAGAGTCCGAAGAAGAAGGGTCCCAGCCACCCCAGTCCCGCAGTGGTCTCGCGCAGCCAGGTGACGAGTCGCGCGAGAAAGCCCAGCTCCTCCGCCTCCGCGGACTCCGATGCCTGGCCGGCCTGTGCGGGGACCGGCAAGGCCGCCACGAGGGCGGGGGGGGCGAAGCCGGGACCCGCGCGGGCCGCCGGGACATCGACCGCGCCCTCCGCCGGCGCCGGCACGAGCGCCCCCAGAAGGAGCGCGGTCCAGGCGGTCGCCGAACCCCGTCGTCTGTTTCGCCTCGGCCCGGGGACCACTACGGCCTCTCCAGTCGATTGTGCGCCGCGAGGATGCGCCGCACCTCGTCGTGCGGGAGCCCGGGCACCATGTTCCCGTCGCGTCCCACCATGGTCCGACCCGCGACCATCGCGTTCGTGATCGCCTCCTCCGTGGCCTGGGCCGTCGCGAGCAACAGCGGCGAAATGGCGTCGTTCGATATCATCTCCACCGTCGTGTTCTCCCCCCGGCTCCATGCCCCGCTGTTCGCCGTCGAGAAGGCGATGAAGATGTCGCCGGAACCGTTCATCCCGTACCCGCCCATCCGCCCGATCCCGATCGGCGCGCGGCGCGCGAGCCGCTTCAACTGGTGCGGCAGGAGCGGAGCGTCCGTCGCGACGACGACGATGATCGACCCGAGGCCGTCGAACGCGCCCGCCTCCGCCGATCCGTCCGCGCCGCCGGGCGGCGTCCAGTCGAGGAGTTCCTGCCCCACCGGCACGCCCGCGATCAGCAACTGCGGCCGGCGCCCGTAGTTGCACTGCACGAGCACGCCGACGGTGTAGTCCCCCACGAGCCGGGACGAGGTTCCGATCCCGCCCTTGAACGAATTGCAGACCATGCCGGTCCCGCCGCCGACCGATCCTTCCGTGACGGAACCCGAGGCCGCACTCTCGATCGCCGCGAACACGTGTTCCCTGCCGACGTGGAACCCGTTGATGTCGTTGAGCCGCCCGTCCCAGGTTTCCGCCACGACGGGCAGGCTCCACCAGATACCCGGCGCGATGGGATGATTCGCCTCCGCATCCCGCGACCACTCGATGACCGCCTGGTGGACATCTCCCACGCTGTGGGTGTTGGTGATCATGACCGGACCCTCGAGGAAGCCCGATTCCTCGACCCAGGTCGTCCCCGTCATTTCGCCGTTCCCGTTCAGCGAGTACCAGCCGGCGAAGACCGGTTCGTAGCTCCCCGTGCGCGGGAGCACGGCGGTCACGCCCGTGCGCACGGGGCCCTCCCCGACGACGAGCGCCCCCTCCCCTTCGATGATCGTCGCATGCCCGACCCGGATGCCGGCCACATCGGTAATCGCGTTCCAGGATCCGGGCTCCCCCGGGAACGGAATCCCGAGGTCCCGCGCCCTCGGCGGGGTCTGGGCGTCGAGTGCGCCGGCGGTCAGCACTCCGGCGGCCAGCGCGCCGGCGGTCAGCACTCCGGCGGCCAGCGTCGGCGCGATCGGGCGCCGGCGGGCCGATCCCGTTCGTGGCAAGAAGAACATCGACACCTCCACGCGAGGGACTATGTGATTCGGTCTATTCGAGCTCTATCTGAAGACGTCTATCTGAACGTGCCCTGGATCCCCAGCGTCCACAGGACGTCCGGCCGCAGACCGGCGGCCTGGATCGGGAGCAGGGCGTTCGTCGCGAGAATCATGTCGCGGCCGAGCATCAACTTGAGCCCCACGGCGAGGTCGATGAAATGGTGACCGACGTCCGGGAGGGATGACGACTCGACCGTAAGGGCCGGATTACCGACAAAGGTGACGGGACCGGGCATCGGATGCTCCGGATCCGCCAGTTCCCAGCGGGTGATGAGATCCGCGACCACCGTCACCGCGTCCGACGCCTGGGCATCGAACCCTACCGTCGCGAGCACCGCGTCCTGATCGAAGTTGCGGTCGCGCAGGTTTCCTTCGCGCAGGAGATACCCGGCGTTCAGGTGGGGCGAGAATCGTCCCCGGTTGAGGGAGAGAATCGCCAGCGCGCGGCCTCGGCCTTCGCCCAGCCCGAGCAGATCTTCCTCCTGTCCCGTGGGGAAGGTGACGTCCGCCAGGAGCGCCATGTTCACGGGCGGAGGTGCGCGGCCAACGGTCGTGCCTCCCATGAGGTTGACCTTCACCCGGGCGGAGACGTCGCCGATGCCCGTCGCCGACCCTCTCACGGAGTTGCTCGCCTGGAGGACCGGCGCGCCGGTCGTGCCTCCGAAACGGTGCGCGAGCGAATTGCCGAGCGACAGGATCTGGGCGTGCGTCGTTCCCCTCAGACTGGCCCGCACGACCGGCACCGCGAATCCCACGTCGAGGAAGGACGCCAGGCCGGCGCTCAGGACCGCCGTGGCCACCGTATAGTCGAGGTCGAGGTTCGTCCGCACCCGGAGCACGTCGCGTTCGAAGAAGGGCAGACCGAGCCCGGGGTCCGGACCCAGGGCCACGTCCGAGTCCTCGTGGAAGAAGTTCAGAATGAGGTTGTCCGTGGGCACGCCGCTGAAGTTCGTGACCTGGAACGCGGTCGCTTCGAGGCCAAGGAAGAAACGCCCCATCCCGAGGGTTTCGGCCCGTTCCGCGAAAATCGGCCCGAACGACGCGCTCCGATCTTCGTCCGACCAGATGCGGCCGCCGGACATCGCGGTCGGCGGAAGGCTGCCGACCACGCCGGCGATCCCTTCCTGGAAGGAGAGGATGAGCGCGTCGTTCCGCGGAACCCGTTCGCGCAGATAGTGCCGGCCGTGCTCCGTACTGAAGCTCCCGGTCTCCTCGAAGTCCGGATCGAAGCACAGAGGCACGCCGCACTGCCCGAACACGAACAGTTCCGACACGAGGTCCGTGAGCGACTGCGCCGCAGCCGGCCGGCCAGTCACCGTCATCAGCGC
This sequence comes from Gemmatimonadales bacterium, assembly GCA_009841005.1. Classification (GTDB taxonomy): domain Bacteria; phylum Gemmatimonadota; class Gemmatimonadetes; order Palauibacterales; family Palauibacteraceae; genus Palauibacter; species Palauibacter polyketidifaciens. The sequence goes on along the minus strand of VXMR01000113.1, from coordinate 3,545 downwards.
CACCACGACCATGAGCCCCGCGACGGCTCGTCCGTGCATCTCGCCTCCCATCGAGTTTCCGCTCCGGTGGCGCTGAAGGTTCGCCCACCGGTCGGACGCGGCAAGGTGACCCGTTGACCTCCGGCGCCCTCCGCGCTCATCCTCGGGCCATGCCCTCATCACGCCCGCGTCAGACAACAGGCGGCTCGGCGCCCGCGTTACGCCGGCGCAGCCAGGATACCCACGACGTCATCGTCGTCGGCTCCGGCGCGGGAGGCGGGATGGCCGCCTACGTGCTCGCCTGTCACGGCGTCCGCGTGCTCCTTCTCGAGGCGGGGCGGGACTACGACCCCGTATCCGAGACGCCGATGTTCCAGCTCCCCGCCGACGCGCCGCTCCGGGCCGCGGGGACGGCCGACAAGCCGTTCGGCTTCTACGACGCGACGGTCGATGGCGGCTGGCGCGTCCCCGGCGAACCCTACACGAACGCCGAGGGCGTCAACTTCATGTGGTGGCGGTCGCGCATGCTCGGGGGACGGACGAACCACTGGGGCCGGATCTCCCTCCGCATGGGTCCCTACGACTTCAAGCCCCTGAGCCGGGACGGGCTGGGGTTCGACTGGCCGATGACGTATGAGGACCTCGCGCCCTGGTACGATCGCACGGAGGCCTTCGTCGGCATCTACGGGTCCAATGAGGGGCTGGAGAATACGCCGAATTCGTCCGACGGAATCCTCCAGCCGCCGCCGGCGCCGCGCGCCTATGAACTGCTTGCGAAGAAGACGTGCGATGGCCTCGGGATCCCGGTCATCCCGGCCCACCTGGCCATCCTGACGGAGCCGCAGGACGCCGACCGGCTCTCGCGGATGCTTTGGCCGAACAACGAAATGGCACGCCGGGTGACGTACGACTCCATGCGCTCGCGCGCGGCCTGCTACTGGGCCACGCCGTGCGGGCGGGGCTGCTCGATCAGGGCCAACTTTCAGTCGACGACCGTCTGCCTGCCGCCGGCCCGGGCGACCGGGAACCTCACGACGATCACCGACGCCATGGTGCGCGAGGTGACGATCGACGCGCGGGGGCGGGCCACCGGCGTGCACTACATCGACAAGAAGCTGCGCGCCGACCGCCATGCCTCGGCGCCGGTGGTCATCCTCGCGGCGAGCGCCTGCGAATCCGCGCGCATCCTCCTCAACTCCCGCAGTGCGCTCTTCCCCGACGGCCTTGCCAACGGGAGCGGCCTCGTCGGCAAGTACGTGATGGACACGGTGGGCGCGGGGGTCTCCGGCCAGATTCCCGCACTCGAGTACCTGCCCCGGCACGCCGAGGAGGGGTCTTCGGCGATGCACATGTACATGCCCTGGTGGCTGTACGGAGAACAGGCGGCCGGACGCATGGATTTTGCCCGCGGCTACCACATCGAGTTCGGCGGCGGGCAGCGGATGCCCGGTTACGGCGCCTTCAGCGGCATAGAGCCGCTCACCGAAGGCGCCTATGGACAGCGCTTCAAGGAGGAGTGCCGCCGCTACTACGGTTCGTTCATGTATTTCGACGGCCGCGGCGAGATGATTCCGAACGAGGACTGCTACTGCGAGATCGATCCCGAGGTCGTCGACCAGTGGGGGATTCCCGTGCTCCGGTTCCACTGGAAGTGGTCGGACCACGAACTCAACCAGGCCCGGCACATGCAGCAGACGTTCGCCGGCATCATCGAGGGAATGGGCGGTCGCGTGCTTTCGACGGTTCAGACGGACGGCGCCCGCGCGATCCTGGCGCCCGGCCAGATCATCCATGAGGTGGGCGGAGTCCGCATGGGGGAGCAGCCGGAAGACTCGGTCCTCAACGAGTACTGCCAGTCCTGGGAGGTCCCGAACCTGTTCGTGATGGACGGCGGTCCCTTCGTCTCGAACGCGGACAAGAACCCGACGCTCTCCATCATGGCGATCGCATGGCGGTCGTCCGAGTACCTCGTGGACCAGCTTCGGCAGGGAGCTCTGTGATGGCCGACCACGAACGCGATCGGGCACCGACGCCGGAACACGAGGGGGTGCGAGAACGGGAACCGGAGGCGGTCGAGGGACTGACCCGTCGCCGGGCGCTCCAGGTGCTCGCGGCCGGGGCGGCGGGCGCGGCCGCCCTCTCGACCGGGGCGTGCGCCGACGGGACGGATTCCGGCGTACCGGACGCGGAGGATGCGGCCTCGTTCGCCGGCGCCACGAGGGGCGGCAACCCCCGAGCGGCCGGCACGCCGACCGACCCGGACATGGTCTCCCCCGTCGTGTGGTGGGATCTCGTGCTCACGGAGGACGAACTCGCCACGCTCGCGTCGCTGTGCGACGTCATCATCCCCGAGGACGAACATTCCCCCGGCGCGGCGGCCCTCGGCGCGCACGCCTTTATCGACGAGTGGGTGAGCGCGCCCTACGACGGAAACCGGGAGGATCTGACGCTCGTCCGCGGCGGACTCGTGTGGCTGGACATCGAATCGGCGGAGCGATTCGGCGAGCGGTTCACCGAACTGACGCTCGATCAGAAGCACGCGATCTGCGACGACATCTGCTGGGCGGAGAACGCGGCCCCGGAATACAGGGTCTCAGCCCGCTTCTTCGACCGGGTGCGGGATCTCACGTCGACCGCGTTCTGGACGACGGCGGAGGGGATGGCCGATCTCGGCTTCGTCGGGAACCGCCCCATGCCCCGCTTCGACGGCCCGCCGCCGGAGGTTCTCGAACGCCTGGGTCTGGCCTAGAAGCCGTTGGCGCGAGACCATGCAACAGGCTTTCTTCCGCAGACCCGTCCTGGAGCGAGGCACAGCATGACGCTGAAGAACAACTTCTCGCGGCGCGACTTCGTTCGGGCCTCCGGCGCGGCCGGCCTCGGCCTGAGCATCGTGCCCGCACATGTGCTCGGCGGCCCCCGGCACCGTGCCCCCAGCGACACGCTGAACGTGGCGCACATCGGTGTCGGCGGCATGGGAGGCGGCGATGTGCGGGGCATGGCGGGCGTCGGCGAGAACATCTATGCCCTCTGCGACGTGGACGAGCGGCAGGCGGCGGGTTCCTGGAGCGCCTTTCCGCGGGCCAAACGCTACCGCGACTTCCGCGAGATGCTCTCGGAAGAGGCCGACAACATCGACGCGGTCCTGATCTCCACGCCGGACCACACGCATACCGCGGCCGGGATGATGGCCCTTTCGCTGGGCAAGCCCACCCGCATCCAGAAGCCGCTCGCGACCACGATCTGGGAGGTGCGCCAACTCGTCGCCGCCGCGGAGAAGGCGGGGGTCGCCACGCAGATGGGCAACCAGGGTCACGCCCAGGACGGGACGCGGGAGGTTCGCGAGTGGTACGAGGCCGGCGCCATCGGCGAGATCCGGCGCGTGGAATACTGGACGAACCGTCCCATCTGGCCGCAGGCCATCCTGCGGCCGACCGAGGCGCACCACGCCCCGCCGTGGCTGGAGTGGGACCTGTGGCTCGGACCCGCGGCGGACCGCCCCTACCACCCGGCCTACGCGCCCTTCAACTGGCGGGGCTGGTGGGACTTCGGGACCGGCGCGCTGGGCG
>VXMR01000107.1 GCA_009841005.1 Gemmatimonadales bacterium | reverse complement strand
TGGGGATCTTCGGTCTGAGCGGCGTGGTGGTGAACGATTCCCTGGTCATGATCGACTTCATCGATCAGAAACTCCGGGAGGGCGTCCCGCCGCGAACCGCGATCATGGAGGGGGCAAAAGGGCGTTTTCGTCCGATCATGCTCACTTCCCTGACCACGTTCCTCGGCTTCACCCCCCTGATCCTGGAGCGCGCCATCCAGGCCCAATTCCTGATTCCGTTTGCCGCGTCACTCGGTTGCGGCATTCTCTTCATCACGGCCATACTCATGATGGTAGTTCCGGCGCTATGCACGTTGCATCTGCGCTTGATGCCGTCGCGGCGTCCTTCGATTCCGAACGCCGCGTAGTGCACGTCGACCGCGGCAAGGCGAGAACCGACGAATGACGGTGGAGAGTCTGAAGGTCGAATCCCTGAGCCTCGTCGACGAACTCATCCTGATGCTTCTCGACGAGAAGGGAGGCTACTTCCATCAGGTCCCCGGCTGGCAGCTGAACTGCGCCGTGGTCGGCGGGGTGCTGGCGGAACTCTCCTTCCGGTCGCGGCTCGACTCGGACCTGACATCCCTGTACGTGGTGGACCGGGCCGAGACGGGCGATCCCGTCCTGGATCCCATCCTGAAGGAGATCGCGGACGAACCGGTCCAACGCACTGCCCGGTACTGGGTCGAACGGCTCGCCCCCCGCGCGGAGTCGGTCGTCGACCTGACCTTGGATCGCCTGGTTCAACGGGGGATCCTCCAACACCACGACGGGGAATTCTGGACGCTGGCTCCCCCCGTCATGCATCGGCAGCAGTACGGGATGTTCGAGGAAGACGCGACTGACCAGTTCATCAAGGCGCGCATCGGCAACGTCATCTTCGCCGACGAGGTTCCCGAACCGAGAGACGTCGTCATCGTCTGCCTCGTCAACACCTGCGACGTCTTTCGCCTGATCTTCGAACTCGATGAAGCGGCGGAAGAGCGCATCAAGTGGATATGCCAGCTGGACCTGATCGGCCGGTCCATCGCCGCTGCGGTCTCCGAGAACCTCGTCGGCCCGATTCGCAGACATGCTCCTCTCGCCAAGAAGATTCCGACGGTTTCGCTGACTAGGCTGCTGCGCAACCCGCATGTCCGAGACGGCAACCTGAACGCGCTCTTCGGAAGCCTCGCGGAGGAGTACGGTCCGGTGTTCCAGATCCGGCCTCCCTTCTCGGAGCGCATGATCTTCCTGGCCGGACTCGAGACGAATGAATGGATGCAGAAGCGCGGGCGCATGTACCTGAGAACCAGGGACTACTTCGCCGACTTCGAGAAGGTCTACGGCGCGGCCGGCGTTCTGCCCGCCCTTGACGGGACCGACCACTTCCGGCTTCGCAAGTTCCTGTCGCCGGCCTATTCCCGCACGAGGCTGGCGGGGCAGCTGGACGAGCTCTACAGCAGGGGGCGAGCGTACATGTCGACGCTGGCGGTCGGGGATTCGTACCGCGCCACGTCCATGAGCCGGGCAATGGTGAACGCCCAGCTATCGCCGCTGTTCATCGGCGTCGACACGCAGGATCTCATGGGCGACCTGATGGTCTATAAGGAGCGGGCCCTCAGCGTGCATATTGCCAGGGTCCTGCCCGAGTTCACGCTGCATACCCCGGGTATGAGACGTCGGGCGGCCGTCCTGGAGACGCTGATGAAGCGGATCTTGAGCGTCCATACTCCGGCCCAACGCGTGGACAGCCAACGGAACCTGGTGGACGACTACCTCAGCCTGCATGCCAGCGACCCGCAGTTTCTCCCGGAGTCCAACCTGCTCTTCGCTTTTTCCGCGGCCCTGATTGCCAGCGTGTACCTCGGTGACACGTTCAGCCTCGTCGTCTACGCCATGGCGTCGCAGCCCGCGCTCTACGAGAGGATCCGCGCCGAAGCGGACGCGCTGTTTGCCAACGGTGACCCCGAAAAAGAGGACTTCACCCCGGCCAACATCGACGTGACGCATCGCTTCCTCATGGAGTGCATGCGCATGTACCCGATCGTGCCCATGTCTGTTCGGAACGTGATGAATACCTGCACGGTCGAGAACTACGAGTTACCCCTGGGGGAACGGATCCACATCGCCATGACCGCCACGCACTACATGAGCGACGTTTTTCCCGAACCCCACAAGTTTGACATCGACCGCTTCCTGCCGTCGCGCCGTGAGCATCATAGCCTCGGGTTCGCCCCGTACGGGCTGGGTACGCACAAGTGTCTCGGCACCCGCTGGATGGAGATGCACCTGGCGGCCAACCTGTTGATGCTGGCGCACTACTTCACGATCGAGGTGTCGCCGGCGAAATACGCCCGGAAGCTCCGCTTCAATCCGGTTCCGTCGCTGAAGCCGAGCAAGAAGGTCAGGTTCCGCATTACCGAGCAGAGGCGGGAGCTGCCCGCCTGAGCCCCCCCGATTTGCGACTGGGCAAACTGTCGAAAGCGCTGCGGGATGCGCACCCGGGATCGGGCGTCGCGCGTCGAGTCCGGCACTTTGACGGCTGGCTTGAGCGGGCGGCATCGGAGGCTGCCGGCGCCGGCACCTACGACCACGCGGAAACGGTCAGGGACTACTACGAGCTGTGCAACGGTTTCATGGTGTACGGCTGGGGCGAATCCCTGCATTTTGCGCCCCTCACGCCCGACGAAAGCCTGGAGGAGTCCAAGGTCCGGCACCAGCGGGCGATGATCTCCAGGTTGAAGCTGGAACAGGGCATGAAGGTGGTCGACGTCGGTTGTGGAATCGGCGGCCCCATGCGCCGAGTCGCCCGTGAGGCGGGCGTCAGGGTCGTGGGAATCAACATCAATGACATCCAGCTCGCGGAGGCGAAGAAGCTGAACGCCGAGGCGGGGCTGGAGCACATGACCGATTTCAGGAAGCGCAGCTTCGAGGACATGAGCGCCATCGAGGACGACACCTTCGACGCGGGTTACGCGATAGAGTCGACGTGCCATGCGCAGGACAAGCAACGCGCGTTCGCGGAGATATTCCGCGTACTGAAGCCGGGCGCCCTGTTCTGGGGTCAGGAAATGTGCCTGACGGACCGGTTCGATCCCGGGAATGCCCGGCACCGGACCATCAAGCGGGAGCTCATGCGCGGTATTGCGCTGCACGACATCGCCACGTTCGGGGAAGTGAACCGCGCTCTCGAAGGGGCGGGATTCCAGGTCATCGAGGGGAGTGATCGGGAGGTCCGGGAAGGACCCGCCACCCCGTGGTATCAACCCATGGAGAGTCGGCACGGGACGTTGGGGACTGCGGTGCGCAGGCTTCCCCGGGGCCGCAAGGCGTTCATCGCGGGGTCGAAGTTGGCCGAGGTACTGCGGTTCTTTCCGAGGGGCTCGGCGGAGGTGGTTCGGCTCCTTGATCGAACCGCGGAGGCTTACGTCGAGGGCGGCAGGACGGGCATCTTCACGCCCCTGTACTGTTTCCTGGCCCGCAAGCTCTAGCAGCCAGGGGCTGCTAGTCGGCGTTGCGGTCCGGGCTTCGCGGCGCCGGCGCCGGGTCCGGATAGAACTGTCGGCAGTGTCGGCGGTACTTCCCGATGGGGCCGTCCGTCCGGCAAAGCCGGGGGGGAGACCGGTAGCGCTTCCTGTCCCATATCACGATGTCCTGCAGTACGAACCGCCTCTCCTCGCGGAGGATGAAGAAATTCAGCAGCCGGTGGCGCAGCGGCACGGGTAGAAAGCCCAGACCCGATATGAACCGCCCCGGTTTCCGGATCTCCCGCACCTGGTTGACCATCGTCAACTCCACGAATTCGCCGTCGACGGGCGTTGTGAGCACCCACATGCGCGACCTCACGCCGACCGACTTCTCGTGAATCTCGACGAAGGAGTAGCCGAGTCCGTGGACGTGCGTGACGACCGAGACTTCGGAATGAATGTCCACCAGACCAAGGATCCGGCGAACCGCCTTGAAGTCGAAACAGCTCCTCAGGTAGGCGCCGTCGGTCGAAAAGTCGGTCGGCTCCACATCGTGGTAGCCATGCGTGTACTCCAGGTGTTCCACGTCGACCGAGTTCTCCGTCGTCTCCTGGGGATGCCCTCGGAACCGCAGGATCGTGGAGCGCAAACCGGTCCACTCCGCGCCGGCGGGTGGCTCATCCGGCAGGTGCCATTGAGGGCCTCGGCCACCGCTCCCCCACCAGGCGAAGATCATGCCGAGGATCTCGCGGGTCTCGTAGAGCTTCAGCTTCGCGGCCTTCGGGGGCGGAGCATTGGGCGTGGCCACGCACTGGCCGGTCGTGTCGAACTCGAACCCGTGAAACGGACAGACGAGGCAGCCGTCGCGCACCAGACCGCCCGTGGTGGGTCCCATATGCGAGCCCAGGTGCGGACAGAAGGCGTCCGCCACGCAGATGCGGCCCTCGTCGTCGGCCCAGGCGACGATCTCCTCGCCCATCCACGTCTTCTCGATGAGCTTCGCGCGCTCGATGGACGTGCGGCGTCCGATGAAATACCAGCCTTCGGGAAACGGCGGCAGCGCATCGCTGTACGTAGCCATGCGGGCGAACTTGGTTTCGGTCCCGCTGGCGCGTCAACTAGTGTACACTCGTGCGGTGGCGGCCGGCCGGAAACGGATCTTGAGAAAGCGAGGACTACGGTGATGACTCTGGACTCTGCGCCGCGCGTCTCGGTTCTCATGCTCTTCGCCGCGATGGCCGCCGGCCTGCCGGCGAACGGCTCCGGCCAGACCGCCGCCGAGGTTCCGCGCTTCGAGATCGCGTCGTCGCCGATCGAACTCACGGGACCCGTCCGTCCCGGCGAGTACCTGGGCGTGACCGGACCCCGGTCCGCGTGGCTCGGCCTCGAGACCGGGGAGGCGGAGCTGTGGGTCCACCCCCTCAAGGTCGGAAACCGGTTTCGGCTCGGCTTCTCGACCCCGGCCTACGGCGCGCCGATTCCCGGTAGCGCCGTCGCGCGCACGGTGCATGTCCGGCCCGAACTGACGACGATCGCCTACAGCCACGCGGCCTTTCAGGTGCGCCAGCACATCCTTGCGCCCGCCGAACTCCCCGGCCTCCTGGTTCTGCTCGAGGTGGACAGCCCCGAACCACTCGAGATCATCGCCGAGTTCGAGCCGGTGCTGAACTACATGTGGCCGGGTTCGCTGGGGGGGCAGTACGCCTACTGGGACGGCGGCCGGCGCGCCTTCGTGCTGTCCGAGAGCCTGCAGGAGACGAACGCCGTCGTCGGGTCGCCGTGGGCCGTCAACTCGGTCGAACACCCGGCGCATCAACTGGGCGAAGCGCCGCGCACCATGGTGATCCCGGTCGAGCCGGAACGCGCCCGACGGGAGTTCATCCCCATCGCCGTAGCGGGCGGCACCATGCCCCGCGAGGAGGTCTTCGCCAGCTACGATCGGCTGATCGCCGAGGCCCACTCGCTGTACGGCGCGAAACGGGCATGGGCCGACTCGGTGCTCGCCTCCACCGTCTCCATCGAGTCGCCGGATCCACAGCTCGACCTCGCCCTCGAGTGGGCGAAGATCAACCTGGAGGAGCAGCGCGTCTGCAATCCCGACCTCGGCTGCGGGTTCGTCGCGGGCTGGGGCCTGTCGCGCAACGGAACCCGTCCCGGATTCGGATGGTTCTTCGGCGGCGACGCGGCGCAGACGACCTTCGCCATGGATGTGCTCGGGCAGTGGGGGGTGGTGGCGGAGGAACTCGCCTTTCTCGCGAGATACCAGCGTGAAGACGGGAAGATCACGCACGAAATCTCTCAGGCGGCCGCGCGCATCCCGTGGTTCGAGGTGTATCCGTACGCCTACTACCACGCGGACACCACGCCCTACTGGATGGTCGCGCTGTACGAATACTGGCGGGCGAGCGGGGACGACGAACTGCTGCGGGAGCTGTGGCCGGCCTACCGGCGCGCGTGGGAATGGTGCCTCGGCGCCGAGACCGACGGCGACGGAATCATCGAAAACACGGTGGGCGGGCTCGCAGCGGTCGAGGTCGGGGGCCTCGGGGCGGCGCTCCACCAGGACGTCTACCTGGCAGGGGTTTGGACCGCGGCCCTCGAGGGGACCGCGGCGCTGGCGGAGCGCATGGGCGAACCCGGGATGGCGAATCGGGCTCGGGAGATGGCTCCCCGCGCGCGGAAGACGCTGAACGACGCGTACTGGCTCGAGGAGGCGGGGCACCATGCCTTCGGGATCCTCGCCGATGGCGGCACCAACGACAATCTGACCGTGTGGCCCGCGACGGCGGCCGCGTTCGGCCTGTTCGACGAGGCGCGCGGGCGATCGACCCTCGCCCGGCTCGCGAGCGACCGGATCTCGTCGGACTGGGGCGCCCACATGCTCTCGACGGAGAGCGAACTGTATCATCCGCTCCAGTACAACATGGGCACGGTGTGGCCCTTCGTGACGGCGTACGTGTCGTGGGCCCAGTACCGGTATCGGCGTCCCTGGGCGGGCTTCCACCTCGTGGACGCGGTGAAGCAGATGACCTTCGACTGGAGCCTGGGACGCCATCCGGAGTTGCTGTCCGGAACGTTCTACCAGCCCCTCGACCAGACCGTCCCGCACCAGTTCTTCGCGACTTCGGCCCTGGTGACACCGTTACTGCGCGGCGTCATCGGCTGGGAGCCCGATGCGCCGCTGGACCGCGTGCGCCTCGCCCCGCAACTCCCGCCGGATTGGCCGGCCGTGACGGTGAGACGGCTCCGAGCCGGGGAAACGGCGACGGACGTGGAGATCCGACAACGGTGGACGGCCGAAGGCGGGGAGCGACGGACGACGCTCACGACCACGGGGCCTGCGCTGACATTCGCCTTCGTACCCGACGTGCCGGCGGGCGCGCGGGACGTGTCCATCGGCGTGAACGGGGCAGTCACCGAACTCACCGAGGATGGAACGGTGGAGGTGACGCTGGGCGAGACCGTCGCCGCCGGCGACCGCGCGGAAATCGTCGTGACGTGGGGCGGCGGGCTCGCGATCGCGCCGCCCCGGATCGACTTGGAGCCCGGTCAAGTGAGCAGCGGCCTGCGCATCCTCGACTTCAACGCAGATCCGGATGGCTGGCTTCTCGAAGTGGAGGGACTGGCGGGTCGGAGCTACGACCTCGGACTCTTCGGCGCCACGGTCGAAGCTGACGTCGTGCAAGGGGCCGCAACGACCGCTCTGGCCAACCCCGCGACCGTACGTATTGCGTTTCCTCCGGACACTGCGGAACGCACGACAGCTGTGGTTCGTTTCACGACCCCGTAGGCGAGAGTCTGCTGCCTGCCGCTCCACAACCCTTGAATATCGTCAGATTATCGTTGATTTACGGTTGCCTGTCGCCCTAAAGTCGCATACAATCAGCTATCGTATGAGTGCGAGTGGGGATTGGGCGGTGTCCACGTGATCGCAAGGCTCGTGGCGACCTCCTCGGCTCGGCATAGCGCCGCCCAGTCCCCCTCCGCGACCGCATTCCGGACTCCAGTCGATTCGGGCGTCCGGGAATCGACGGTCCGGCGGCTCCCGGTCGGCGTCAGTCGGCCAGTACTTCCGTCAGCGTATCCGCCACCTCGTCGATCTGCGCTTCGGTGATCACGAGCGGCGGCAGCAGCCGGATGACCGTGGTGCCGGCCGGGAGCGCGAGGACGCCGCGCTCCGCGAGAGCTTCCAGGTAGGGGCGGCAGCGCTCGCGGAGTTCGACGCCGATCATGAGGCCGACCTGCCGCACGGCGCGGACGCGAGCCGACTGGCGTCGGGCGAAACGCTCGCTGAAGCGGGCGCCAAGCGCCTCCGCCCGATCGTCGAGCTGCTCATCCCGCATGAAGCGGATCGCGGCCAGGGCGGCGGCGCTGGCGAGCGGGTTGCCGCCGAAGGTCGTGCCGTGCCGCCCAGGCGGCGGCTGCAGCCGTTCATGCGCCAGGACCGCTCCCAGCGGCACGCCGCCCGCGATCGCCTTCGCGAGGCAGAGCACGTCCGGCGCGACGCCGTAGCGGTTGCAGGCGAACATGCGGCCGGTACGGCAGAAGCCCGTCTGGATCTCGTCGAACACGAGGACTGCACCGGCCTCGTCGCAGATGCGGCGCGCCGCCGACAGATAGTCCCGGCTGGCCGGCCGCACCCCGCCTTCTCCCTGTACCGGTTCGATGATCACCGCCGCCGTGTCCGCGCCCACGGCCGCGCGCAGCTTCTCCACGTGGTTGAACGGCACGAACGAGAACCCCGGCACGAGCGGCTCGAACGGCTCCCGGTACTCCTTCTTGTGCGTTGCGCTCAGCGCTCCCAGCGTGCGCCCATGGAAGCCGCGCATTGCGGACACGACCCCCGCCCGTCCCGTCGCGAGGCGCGCGAACTTGATCGCCGCCTCCACCGCCTCCGCCCCGGAATTGCAGAGGAAGGCGCGCGTGAGCCCCGCCGGCGCGATCGACACGAGTTCGGCCAGCAACCGCGCCCGGACATCGTTGTAGAAGATCCCGGGACAGGACACGAGCACCCGAGCCTGCTCCGCCAACGCTTCGGCGACGGCCGGGTTGGCGTGGCCGATGCTCGCCACGCCGATGCCGCCCACGCAATCGATGTAGCGGCGACCCTCGTCGTCCCACACGCACGCGCCCTCGCCCCGCACGATGGTGAGGTCCCGCTTGGGGAAGACCTCGAGGGCGTATGCCCGTTCCAGTTCGCGCGCGTTCATCCAATCATCCGATCACCGTGCCCCGCCCCGCCAGCGCCTCCCCGACCGGCCGTTCAATGCGCCCATCCGCGATCACGACGCGCGTCGTGCCGGATTCCACGAGTCGCCGCAGGGCGAGCAGCTTCCGCTTCATGCGCCCGGAAACATCGTCCTCCCGACGTGCAAGCTCCCCACGCGAGAGCCGTGCGACGACGGACGCCGGATCGTCCGGATCTTCGAGGAAACCGGGCGCCTCGATCAACTGGATCACGCAATCCGCGCCCAGTTCGGCGCTGAGCAGGGTCACGACGTCATCGTTCTCCGAGTTGATCGCCACGTTGTGTTCGTCGATGAGGGGCACGGTCACGACCGGAGTGAAGCCGCCGTCGAGGAGCAACCCCATCAGCTTGCGGTTCACCTCCGCCGGCTTCCCGGACAGGTCCCGCCTGATCAGCGTCTTGCCGCCCTCTCTCACCCGGATACCCCTGTTGCGGCGGCCGCGCACGAGCGCGCCGTCGAGCCCCGTGAGCCCGACCGCGTTTACGCCGTGGCCCTGCAGCAGTTCCACGATGCGCTTGTTCCGCACGCCGGCGTAGGCCATGAGCATCACGTCGATCAGGTCGTGGTCGGACTGCACGCTCTCGTGCCCGGACACCGATGTGAGGACGCGTTTTCCGACCCCGAGCCGCCGGGCCAGCGAATCGCGCAGCGCGTTCGCGCCGTGCACGATGACGAACGGACCGGACAGGCCCGCCAGGTCGCGGGCAATCCCGTCCAGGTTGATCGATTCGCCGCCGCCGATCTTGACGATGAGCAGCCCGCCGGACTCGCCCGGCCTCGGTTCGGGTGTCGGTCCCGGCATCGGTCAGAACGTCCCGATGGCGCCGTTCGCGACCGGCGTCCACGCCCACCGCCCGTCCGACGGCGGACAGGAAGCCGGATAGGGCGCCGAGCACAGGATCCGCACGCCGTTCCGCCGGGCGGCATGCATCCGGAAGTAGGCCGGGTCCTCGTTGAACCGGGTCGCGAAGTGGACCCGGCGCGACGCGTCGGCGATGATCAGATTCATTGCCCGCACGTAACGCGTGCGCTTCTCGATCGCGTCGAGTCCCCGCTCCAGCGCGAGACCCATGTCTACGTTGCCGTCCCCGCCGGCGAAGCGCTTGACGAAGTTGAACACCTTCTCCGCGCCGATCCGCCCCCGTTCCTTTATCCGCACTCCGTGCAGCTCCCCGTTGAAGATGAATGCGCGTTCCCCGTCGAAGAACGGCATGTTGTTCTCGACCCGTATCCCTTCCCCGCGATACGCGCTCCTCGCGTGCGCGAGCAGAAGCGTCGTGCGTCCGGGCGGCGCCGCGGCGTCCTCCCACACCGGCGAGACGTTGCGGTAGACGCGCCACCCGTCGGACCCGTCGGCATCGATCCAGGCACACCCCCACCCGTCACCCTGATACTCGGGACTCTCTCGGGCGAGCTGCGCGAAGGCGGCGAGGTGCGGCTCCATGTCGAAGGGCTCGTCGCTGCGGACGCAGAGGATGCGGCACACGAGGATTCAGCTCCGCGTGTCGCGGTCAGGCCGGATGCAGCCCGGGGAACTCGAGCCCCCGCGCCTCCGGCAACCCGTGCATCACGTTGAACGCCTGCACCGCCTGTCCCGCCGCTCCCTTCATGAGATTGTCGATCGCGCTCAGGACCACGACCCGGCTCGAGAGCGGATCGCGCTCGAACCCCACGTCACAGTAGTTCGCGCCCGCCAGGAGGTTGGGGTCGGGATAACGGTGGATGCCGCTTCGCTCCTTGACGATGCGCACGAACGGTTCGTCGGCGTATGCGCTCCGATAGATCTTCCACAGCGCCTTCTCATCGAGATCCCGGTTCAGGAATACGTGACAGGTGGCGAGGACGCCGCGCACCATTTCGACCGCCGTCGCGGAGAAATGCACCTCGCCGCCGAGCACCGCGGCGATCTCGGCCGCGTGGCGGTGGCCCGTCGGCCGATACGACCGCATGGCGCCGCTGCGCTCCGGGTGGTGGCTGCCCTCGCTGGCGCGGTTCCCGGCCTCGCTCGATCCCACCTTCACCTCGATCACGACCGAGTCCGCGACCCCCTCCCGGTACAGCGGCAGAAGCCCGAGGATGGAAGCCGTCGCGTTACAGCCCGCGCACGCGACGAGATCCGCGACCGCCAGCGCCTCGCGGTTCACCTCCGCGATCCCGTACACGAACGATCCCAGGAGTTCCGGCCGAGGGTGCGGCCGGCTGTAGAAGCGCTCATAGTCGGCCCCGTCGTCGAGCCGGAAGTCCGCGCCCAGGTCGACGATCCGCCCCGCCAGAGACCGGAACTCGTCGATACGGCGGGACGACTCCCCGTGCGGGAGACAGAGGAAGAGCACGTCGCACTCCGACAGCTCTTCGAGCGTGCTGAAGCGCAGTCGCGTGACGCCCCGCAGGTTGGGATGGACCCGGGGCGCGAACCGGCCCGCGAAGCGCTCCGATGTGATCTGCCGCACATCGACGTCCGGATGGCCGAGCAGCAGCCTCAACAGTTCCCCGCCGGCGTAGCCGGATCCGCCCGCGATCGACGCGCGGATCATCGGTCCGCCGCCCGGTCCGGCGAGGCGACGTAGGACACGATCCTCTCCGGAATGTTCACGCCCGTCGCCTCGATGCTGTTCCGGAACTCCATCGTGTAGTTCACCTCGTTGACCAGCAGTTCGCCGCCGCTCTCGAGCAGATCCACCGCGACCACGCCCCCGCCCATGGCGGCCGCCGCCCGCAGGGACAGCTCCGCGATCTCGCTCGTCACCGGACAGTTCGAGGCCGTTCCGCCGCGGGCCGTATTCGTGATCCAGTGCTCGGATGACCGGTAGATGGCCGCCACGCAGTCGTCGCCCACGACGAACGCGCGGATGTCGCGGCCGCCCTTCTCGACATACTTCTGTACGAAGAAGATCGAGTGATGATAGCTGCCCAGGATCGCCTTGTGTTCGAGGACCGTCTCCGCCGCGTGCCGGTCGTTGATCCTCGACAGCAGGCGGCCCCAGGAGCCGACTGCGGGCTTGAGGACCACGGGATAGCCGAGTTCCTCGATGGCCTCGAGCGCGGATTCCTCGGTGAACGCGACCCTGGCTTCGGGCTGCGGCACACCGCATTCCTGGAGCGACGCCGCGGTGAGGATCTTGTCCCCGCAGCGGCGCGACACCTCGTAGCGGTTCACGCAATCGAGACCGGCCCCCTCGAAGAGCCGCAACGCGTGCATGGCCCGCGAGTGGTTGATGCAGCGCTCCAGAACGACATCGACGTCCGGGACGTTCCGGAAATCGAAAGTGAGCTTGCGGTCGTCCAGAAACACCAGTTCGACATCGCCGCGCCCGCGCAACTCCGCGATCAGCAGCTTCTCGTCCTTGCGGATGAGGGAATGAAGAAAGCCGACTCTCATTCGCCCCAGTCCTCCTCCGCGTCCGGCGCCTCTCCAAGGGTGATGGGGTCGAGCGCGAGGATCTCGAGCTCGACGCCGCACTCCTCACATTCGAGCAACTCACCTTCGACGGGGTCGTCGGAAATCGTCGGTTCCGCGCCGCATACAGGACATTCCGGCATGCCGTTCATCCTCCATTTGGGTTCTTTGCAAGAGTTCCATACACAGGTTATTCGAGCAGAAAGAGACTTGGTACCGTCAGTCTGCCGCCGGGTTCCGGAAAGGAAGCCGCAGCGCCAGGAAGAGCCCGATGGCCACCGGTTCGAGGAGCGGAATGTACCACGGCCAGTTCGGGAAAACGTCCAGTATCGATGCCGTCGGCGGCTTGTCGATAAGATACAGGTAGTTGGACCCGAGTACGCGGTTGATGGGATACACCGCGATGGCGTACACGTTCAGCAGGCCGAACGCCAGCCAGGGATCCCGCGCCTTCGGCCGGTAGTCCTCCACCGTCACCGCCCACACGCCCGCGATGACGGCGATTCCGTGCGACGCCATCGTCTCGTAGAAGGCGAAATGGAGAACGCCGTGGGACGCATCGGGCGTCAGCACGGCCTGAACGGCCCCCGCGACGCCGAAGAAGTACATGAGCCGAAGGGTCCAGAGGTGCCGCGTCCACAGCCCGTACACCGTCATCCAGGCCATCGCCGCGCACAGGTGCAGCGGGAGGTCGTTCTGCAGGGTCCATATCCCGACCGAAGCTTTCCACATGTGCCTGAGGCCGAGGAGAAGGAGGATCGCGGCGCCCATGGGCGAAGCGGAGGCGGCGGCGCCGATCCTCGTCGCCAGCCATGCCTGCCCGGATCAGACAGACTCCGATCGCGACCAACACGCCCATCGTCACGAGATGGACCGGGCCGAAGAGATCCAGCGGTACCGACTCCGTCCCGAAGAACCCGCTCATGTCAGGCTGTCACGCCGCGTGGGCCGACCGGACGCGCCACGGGTTCACGCATCCGCGTCCGCGAGCGAGGAGGTGGGGATCTCGGGCCCCTCCACTCGCCGTCCATCCCGCAGCGTCACGTACGCCTCCATGGCGTAGTAGGCCGGAAGTCCCAGGGCGGCCAGCCGGTCGGCGGTATCCCGGTTTCGCTCGACGACGCGCTGCCAGAATTCGCGCGGGTCCGGTCCGGGGAAGGGGGCCGAGTCCTTCTGCGACTCGTGCCGGAAGATCGCCTGGACCTTGCCGTGCAGCTCGCGTTCGGAGAGCGGTACGAGGACCGTCGCTTCGTCCAGATCCCACTCCTGCCACGCGCCGCGGTAGAGCCAGAGCCACGGCGGGTCGCCGCGGTAGCCGGCGAGCGCCGCATCCACCGTCTCGAGGCACATGCGGTGCGTGCCGTGCGGATCGGACAGGTCCCCGGCGGCGAACACGATCGTCGGCCGCACTTCCTCCAGCACCCGCGCGACGATCTCCACGTCCTCCGACGTGATCGGGTTCTTCTTCACCGCTCCCGTCTGGTAGAACGGCTGGTTCAGAAAGCGGGCGCGGTCGGCGGAGAGCCCCAGCGATTCGATCGCGGCCGTGGCCTCCGTCTCGCGGATGATCCGCTTGAGTTGTTGAACCACGCCGGGATCGACGTCCCCCGGCTCCTTGCGGGCGAGCCGATGCTCGAGAGACCGCAGCACCCCCTTGAGGTTCGCGGCGTCGCCGAGCTCGATGATGCCGGCCGCGCGCCGCAGGAAGTCCAGGTAGCGGCGCACCTCGTGGTCGAAGACGGCGATGTTCCCGGACGTCTGATACGCCACCGTGACGCGGTTGCCGTTCTCGACCAGCTTGCGCAGCAGTCCGCCCATCGAAATCACATCATCGTCCGGGTGAGGCGAGAAGACGACGATGTCCTGGTCGCGCGGCAGCCTGCTCTTCCCCCGGATCTTGGAGATGAGCGCGTTGAAGACCTGTCCGTTGATCGGCCCGGCCGAACCGTGCCGGGACGTGAGCGGAGCGAGGTGATTCGCGCGATAATCGTCGGTCGCGAGGTGCAGGATCGACTTGTCGATGCGTTCGCTCAGCCAGATGACAGCCGCGGTCTCGCGCTCGGCCGTCCACTCCACATCGCCCACGAGCCACGGCGTGCGGACGCGGGTGAGATCGGACGCGGCGGCCGGATCGAGATAGACCGTCGCGGCGGCGTGTTGCTGCAGAAAGGTCGCGGCGACATCCGCGTGGACCTCACCTTCGACGGCTCGACGCACGATCCCGGCCTTGTGTTCGCCCGTCGCGAGCAGCACGACTTCCCGCGCTTCGAGAATCGTGGCCACGCCCATGGTGATCGCCTGCGGCGGCACGTTCTCCTCGCCGAAGAAATCGGACGCGGCATCGCTCCGGGTGACGGTGTCCAGATAGAGCCGCCGGGTGCGCGAGTCGCGCTCGGACCCCGGCTCGTTGAAACCGATGTGACCGCTGCGCCCGATCCCGAGAATCTGGAAGTCGATCCCGCCCGCCTGCCGGATGCGGCGCTCGAACTCGACGCAGTGTGCCTCGACGTCCGCTTCCCGCACATCACCTCGAGGGATGTGGCGGTGTTCCGCCGGGATGTTCACATGGTCGAACAGGTGCTCCCGCATGTAGCGGTGATAGCTGTGCAGGCTGCCGGGCCGCATCGGGAAGTACTCATCGAGGTTGAAGGCGACCGCGTTGGAGAAGTCGAGTCCTTCGTCCCGGTGCAGGCGGATGAGTTCCCGATAGACGCCGACGGGCGTGGCGCCGGTTGCGAGGCCGAGGACGGCGGAGCGCCCGTTCTCCGCCCTCTCTCGCAGGAGCGTCGCGATCCGGCCCGCGACTTCGGCGGCGATGCTGTCGTGGTCCGGCATGATCCGGACGGGCACACGTTCCCTCCGCGCGTGCCCCGCAGCGCTCATCCGGTCATCCGCCCGTCGCGGGACACGGCACTAGGGGACCTTCTGCTCCGGGAGCAGCACGAACCGGGCGTACTGGTCGGTGCGGAGGTAACGGACGGCGGCCTCCCGCACCTGCTCCGCGGTCCAGCTTTCGATCCCCTCGAAGCTCGGGATCTCGTTCAGATCCCAGCCTCCGCGCTCGAAACTCGCCAACTGGTTCAGCCAGTACCGGTTCTCGCGCAGGCTCGTCTCCAGCCCCCGCCGCTGTGTCTCGCGGACCTTGCCCACGGTCTCCGCGTCCGGCCCCTCGGTCCTGAGCCGCTCGATCTCCTCGAAGACCACGGAGGAGAGTTCCTCGGCGCGCTCGGGCGCGGACCCGAACCCGATGGTCACGCTGTATTCCTCGTCGGGCCGGTACGTAAGCCGTCCGTTCACGCCCACGCTGTACGTTCCGCCCAGGTCTTCGCGCAGCAACTCACGCAGCCGGATCTGCAGAACCTCCGCCATGGCGTAGATGGCACCCGCCTCTTCGCGCGAGTACTCGGCGTCTCCGGCGAAGATGATCTGCGTGCGGCTCTGCGGCTCCAGCCCCTTGTACACAACAGTCTCGATCACGCCCGCGGGAGGGTCGATGTCGTGATCCACCCAGTTCTCCACCCGCCCCAGATTGGGGAGCGCACCGAGATACCGCTCTACGAGGGGACGCATCATCGCGAGATCGAAGGCGCCCGTGAAGTAGAAGGTGAAGTCGCTGGCGTCCGCGAAGCGCTCCCGGAAGATCTCGTAGCCCGCGTCGAGGTCGGCCTGCAGGAGGTCATCCATGAGCTGGCTCACCCGCTGGACCCGCGGATGTCCCTGGGACATGATGGCCGAAACGGTGTCGGAAAACACGACGTTGGGATTGGCCCCAACGTTCGCGAGCACTGCCGTCTGCTGTGCCTTGAGCGCCTCGAACATCGTCTCATCCCTGCGGGGCGCCGAGAAGTACAGGTAGATGAGCTGAAACGCCGTCTCGACATCCTGCGGGGACGACGACCCTCCGATCCCTTCCGAAAGCGACCCCAGCAACGGCGAGACACGAACGGCCTTGCCGGTGAGCTTCTTCCCAAGCTCGGTCTGATCGAACTCCCCGACTCCCGACTGGGCGATGACGTTGAGGGCGAACGACGTCTTCCGCATCAGATCGTCGGGAAGCAGCGACGTGCCGCCGGGGCTCGTCGCGGAGAAGAGAATCTCGTCGTCCTTGAAGTCGGTGGGCTTGAGGACGACGCGCACGCCGTTCTCCAGAGTCCAGATGGAGACGCCCACATCCTCGAGCGTCTCCTCCGAAACGACCGGCGCGCCCTCGGGGACGACGGGGAGGAGGGGAGCATCGGCCGCCACGTCCACGTACGCTTCGATCTCCGCGCCCGAAACCGACGCGAAGACGCCGACCAGGTCCGCCTCCGCAGGGGTCTCGAGACCGTCCTTCTCGGGCGCGTTGACCAGGATGATGCGCCCTTCCTCCGCCAGCCACGCCTGGGCGACGGCGTTGGTCTCGGCGAGCGTGATCCCGGGCAGCAGGGCGTCCACGAGCGCCGTCTGCGTCTCGATGGACGGGTACGGACTATCCTGAAGAAACGCCTGCAGGTAGCGGTTCGCGAGCACGATCGACTCCTGGTTCTCTCGCTCCGCGAGTCGCCGCTCGTAGGCACGTCTCACGTCCGTCTTCTGCCGCTCCAGCTCCGTCCCGGTGAAGCCGTGCCGCACGACGCGCTCCGCCTCCATCAGCAGCGCCTCGAGCCCGCGTTCAATCCCGCCATCCCCGACCACCGCCGCGAGCTGGTAGGCGTCCACTCCCCGCGCGAACTGGCCCTGGCCCGAGAACCCCACCAGGAAGGGCGCGTCGGCCTGCAGCCGGAGTTCATCGAGGCGGGCGTTCAGCATGCCCGAGTAGAGGCCTTCGACGAGGCCGCGGCGAAAGTCGGCGACGGTGCCTCGCGGGGCCGGCGGCTGCTTGTACAGCACGCCGACCTGGCTCTGCATGGCTTCGGTGTCCGTCGCAATCGCGACGCGCGGCGGGTGGTCCACGGGGATGTCGGCGAACACCCGCGGACGGGGCTCCGCGGGTCCGGTCAGCCCGGCGAACTGCTCGCGGATCGTCGACTCGATCTCGCGGTCGTCGAAATCACCGACGGCGATGATCGCCATCAGGTCCGGCCGGTACCAGTCCTCATAAAAGTCGCGCAGCCGCTCGACGGGGGCCGTCTCGAGGATCTCCGTCTTCCCGATCGGGAGACGCTCCGCGTAGAGCGACCCCTCGAACATGACGGGGAACTGCCGGTCCTGCATCCGCGCCTGGGCGCCTCGCCGTCCGCGCCATTCCTCGATCACGACGCCGCGCTCCTTGTCGACCTCCTCCGGGTCGAAGCGCACGCCCTGGGCCCAGTCCTCGAGGATCCGGAACGCGGTGGCCAGCATCTCCGGGTCGTCCATCGGTACCTGGAGCATGTAAACCGTCTCATCGAAGCTCGTGTAGGCGTTGATGTCGGGGCCGAACTGCATCCCGATCGACTCGAGATAGTCGACGAGCGCCTGCTTCTCGAAGTTCTCCGTCCCGTTGAACGCCATGTGCTCGACGAAATGTGCGAGCCCGAGCTGGTCCTCGTCCTCGAGGATGGAGCCCGCGTTCACGACGAGGCGCAGTTCCGCCCGGTTCTCCGGCTGATCGTTTTCATGCACGAAGTAGCGCAGACCGTTGTCCAGCGTCCCGGTGATGACGGCCGGATCCGGCGGAATCGGATCCGTCGGAGCCGGGGTCTGCGCCGCCGCTCCGGAAGCGGAGAGGGAGGAAAGGAGGATGACGGCGATCGAAACGAAAGCGAGGCCGGGCAAGCGGGACGTCTTCATCCATGACTCTCGGCAGAGGGAGTGGCCTTCGGTGTGGAAGCCCGGCAAGATAGCCGACCTTCGGGAAAGCGGCGAGCTACGCGGCGCGAGGGGGGGTGCGGGTCTGGCCGGATTCGAGCGCCGGATGCGACACTGGTGGGCGCTGGGTGATCTGGTCCGAAAGAACGGGAACAGGGAAGGGGAGGAACGAGTCGTGCTCAACCTCGGTTCGACATGAGATGGCGCAGCGTCTTCACGCTGGCGAAAGTCGTCGTCTGTATCCTCGCCACCGTCGCCGTCATTGCGGCGCTCGCCTGGTCGCAGGTGCAGCCCTCCACCTCCACCGTGGTTGACGAGATGGGTGGCTTCGGTACGGAATCTTCCGCGCCCTCGGGCGGAACCGCCTGGGCCCCGGAGGACTGGGCCGTCTTCGAGGAGAAGGTGCGGTTTGCCGCGGAGGGCGGGCTCGCGGAGATGGAGCTGGGAGAGTCCATCGTGCAGCTCGCCGAGACCTTCGTCGGGACGACGTACGAACCCGGCACCCTCGAAGTCCCCGGACCCGAGCGACTTGTGATCAACTTTCGCGAGCTCGATTGCGTGACGCTAGTCGAGACCGTTCTCGCCCTGACGCGGTTCGTTCGCGAGGAGGGTGTCGAGGGTCTTTCGGATCCCCCCGGCGCGCAGGCCCGCTACGAGGCCCACCTGACGGCGCTCCGATACCGTGGGGGCCGGCTCGACGGGTACCCGAGCCGCCTGCACTACTTCTCGGAATGGCTCGCGGACAACGAAGCCCGGGGGACCGTGCGCATCGCGACCGGTGAACTGAATCCCGCCATCGATCCGGAGCCCGTGAACTTCATGTCCCGGCACCCCGAAGCGTATCGGCAACTCTCCGAGCCCGGCGTGCTCCAGGCCATCGCGGCCACCGAGGCGCGGCTCGACGAGGGGCCCGGCCGGGAATACGTGCCGCAGGATAGGATCGCGCAGGTGGCGGACCGGATCCGCAACGGCGACGTGATCGCGGCCACTTCGACCGTCGAAGGGCTGGACGTCGCCCACACCGGATTCGCCGTGTGGCGCGACGGGGCGCTTCACCTCCTCCACGCCCCCCTCGTCGGCAGGTCCGTGGAGATTTCGGAGCGGCCGCTGCCGGAGCGGATCCTCTCCATCGACTCGCAGGACGGCATCATGGTCGCGCGCCCCGTCGAGCCGCCGCGCCCGTAGCCTGAGGGCCGGCTCCGCCTCGACGTCGGAGCCGGCCCGCGGGCGTTCGCTAGTTGATCGTGTAGGTCATGCCAACCTTGATCCGCCGTCCCTTGGGATCGTGCGTGAAGCCATCGTACGAGGTCTCCCAGTTGACGAGGGGAGGAGGCGTTCCCAGCAGGTTGAACCCCGTAACGAACCCGTCGATGCTGTCGTTGACCTTCAACATCAATGTCGCGTCCAGCGTGCCGAAGGAATCGATCACGCGATGGTTCTCGTCCGCGGAGTCCGGATCGTCGTAGGAGGAGATGTAGTAATAGGCTCCGATCGCCGAGAGACGCTCCGTGTGGAACCCCACGGAAGCTGTCCACTTCCACTGCGGAAGAGGCCACGCGATGGGGTTGTTCCGGTTGAGAAGCCCGGCCCCGCTGGTCGCGGCCTGCAGCTCCACGCCTCCTCGCGTGAGCGCCAGGATGTCGTACTTGTGGGTGTAGGTGCCGTCGATCCCGAATGACATCTCGGCACTCCCCACCGGCTGGCGCGTCGACACGCTCCAGTCGAGGCCGGAGGTCTTCATGCCCGGCCAGTTCACGAGGTCGATCCGAATACGTTCGATGAAAGCCGCGTCGCACGTTCCCGTCCCCCAGCCGTCCGGACACCTGATGAACTCCTTCACGGCCTCCCGGCTGGCGCCGCCTTCGTCGTAGAGCCTCGTGACGGCCGTATAGGGAACGACGTTGATGATGTCCTTGAAGTCGTACGTCCAGTAGTCGAACGTCGCCTGCGTACGACTCGGGAAATGGAAGAGGACGAGGCCCACGTTGCCCGTGGTGGCCCGTTCCGGCACCAGATCCTCGCTCCCGTACGTATCCACCGCCTTGTAGACATCCGTCTCCCACACATACTCGAGGGCCGTAATCTTGTCCGTGTTGACATCGTCGACGGACGGGACGCGGAACGTGGATTGCAGGGATGCCCGCGCCGAGAGCTGGTAGTCGTCGGAGTCCACCAACCGGACGGCCAGGGCCGCCTTCGGGTCGAAGCTGCTGGCAACATCGTGGAACTCATAGTTGGCGGCGAACTGAAGATCCACCCGGTCGCCCAGGTTTATCGGCAACTCACCGTAGAACCGATGGACCGTCTGTGAACTCGCGTACGGGAAGTACCCGGTCGTGAACGTAAACGGCCCCGCCTGGTCGAGGCAGCTCCGGTCGCCCGGCACCTGGCAGGGGGTGAGACGCTGGTTCCCCGGGTCGTTGGGTTGGCCCGACACATCGAACCAGCGGAACTGATACCCGATCGCGTAGCCGATCGCGTCGTTCAGCGAGTTGGTGAACGTAGCCTCGGCCGTGAGAAGCTCGGCGGTACTGAAGAGGTCGACCTCCTCGTTGATCCAGTCGATCATCGCGGGCGAGTTCGCGACCGAGGGGTCGTAACCCGGATTGTCCGCGTTGGTGTACGTCGTGCCCGGCTGCTGCGCGCGAAGGATCGCATTGCTGAACGGATTGTAGAACATGCAGTTGCCCTGGCCCGCCACGGCGCCGCCGGTGTCTCCGAGTCTCATCCCGGCTGCCGACGTGGGGTCGACGACTACGCCGACTCCGCAGTCCGGTCCCCCGAAGCCGCGAAAAGCCAGATATTTGCGGTAGGCGTACTCCGCAGGCTGGTTCACGTTGCCCGCCGCCCGAGAGTAGCCGATGGCCACGTCCACCTCGCCCGTCGCGCCAATGTGGTGATCCAGCGAAGCCGCGATCCTCTGCGTACGCGACTCCCGCCTCAGCGTTCGGCCGGGACCGCTGTTGCCCACCAGGCGTCCGAAGAAGAACCAGTCGTCCTCGAGGCACGCCGCCTGCGAGGCAAAACCGGCCGCGGCCGCATTCGAGCTGCAGAACGCCTGCCTGCCCGGATTCTCGGGCATGACCACCTGAAGCCCGTCGTATAGCGACGTCGGCGGGAAGGAGGGGGTCGTGTACCAGTCAGGGATGGCGGCCTCCGACCACAGCCCCTCGACGTGCACCATGGTGTTTTCGCCCAACTCGCTGTTCAACTCGCCGAACACCCGGGCGTGCCACTGGTTCTCGATCAGGTTGTCCCACGGCCCGTATCGGAACCGGCAGGTGACGCCGGCATCCGTTCCGCCCAGACCCTCGCAGCCCGGGTCCACGAACAGACGCGCATCGCCCTGGCTGTCCCCGTAGTGGGAGCGGATCAGCGCGCTGATGAATTCGCCGGGAGTCTCGGTCCCGGTGAGTGTCGGCCGCAGAAAGGCCCCGGGGTTCCCGTAGTAGGACCAGCCGCCGCCGCCCGGCCCGGGATACGGGCGCAGCACCCAGTCGCGCTCCTCGGCTTCCAGCTGCCGGCGCATGGCCCAATCGGCCGAAAGGACGGCAGTTGTTCCGTCGCCCAGACTCGTGCCCCAGATGGCGCCTATGTTCGTGTCGCCGGCACCGCTGAAGTAGTCATGCGAGGCGGACAACTCGAATCCCTGAAAGTCTCTTCGTGTCACAAAGTTGGCCACGCCGGCTACGGCGTCGGAGCCGTAAATGGCCGAGGCGCCCTCCTTCAGGACTTCGATACGGTCGAGCGCGATGGCGGGAAAGGCGTTGATGTCCACGAACCGGCCGCCGGGAAGTCTGGCCGGGGTGTACACCTGGCGGCGACCGTTCAACAGCGTCAACGTTCGCGAGGCGCCCAGGCCTCGCAGATTGACGTTGGTCGCGGTCTCCGGAACGAGCGTCCCGCTCTGGTTGTACCAGCCGTTGCGCTCGCCGATCGTGCCGTGGGCGGCACCCAAGTTTCTTGAAGAAGTCCACTGCTTGCGGCGCGCCCTTCTCGCGCAGCGACTCTCGGTCGGTCACGTCGACCGCGTACGGCAGATTCTCCGGCGGCGCCGAGAAGTGCGACCCGGTCACCACGGCCGTCAGCTCCTCCAACGCGATGGTTCGCTGGGAGGCCATCTGCATGTCGACGTTCGTGCGCTCCCCGGCCTGAACGACCACGCCCGAACTCACTCCCTCGACGAAGCCGGGAAGGGTGAAGCGCAGCGAATAGGTACCCGCGGGGAGGCCGGTGATCGTGTACACGCCCTGCGCGGACGTCATCGCGGTGCGCGATTCGTCGCCGAGAGGCGCCCCCGTCGCCGTGACCGTCACGGTGGGCATCGCGAGGCCCTCCTCGTTAATCACGGTTCCGGTGATGGCTCCGTCCTGCGCGAGGACGGCCGTCGGAAATACAAGCGCAAGAGCGGTAGCGAGGGTGACTCTGAGCATGTTCCTTCTCTCGATCTTCATGGTCATCGTACCTCCGGGAACCCGTCCGGAGGACGGCGGTGTCGTGTTGCCTGTTCGTATCCGTAAGCGATCCGGAAGAGAAGCCCTTCGTCGTACGGCCGGGCAAGAACCTGCAGTCCCGCCGGAAGCTCGCCGTAAGTGTACCCCATCGGGACCGTGATCGCGGGCATCCCGGTGGCGGGAGCCACGCGCTGGCTGTTGTCACCGCAGTATTCCTCGTCCCCCCTGTCGATAGGGGCGGGCACGCAGAGCCACGACGGGTAGAGGATCGCGTCCACGCGTTCGTCATCCATCGCTTCCACCAGGTTCGCCAGATAGGCCTGACGGCCCTCGTTCTCCGGGTAGTCCGGGCACGGCTCGTCCCATTCGGACGGATGTACGTCGAGCGGGGCTCCCTCGTTCCGCCGCAGCGACGCCTGCGCGTAGTCGGAGTACCGTCCGTCCTCCAGCACCTCCAGGACGTCGGTCATCGGCGCTGCCGGGCCCAGCGACCGCAGATAGACCCACATGTCGTAGCGAAAGCGGCGGCAGAACATCCCCTCGCGCCCCAGTTCCGCCGCGACGTCGAACTCGAAGGGGTCCACGATCTCGGCTCCGAGCGCCGCCAGGTCGTCGATGGCCGCCCCGAAGAGCGCGAGAATCTCCCCATCGGTCTCCTCCGGATCCGCCAGCGCGCGCAGGACGCCGATTCTCGCGCCCCGCGCCCCGTCGGCGTCCAGGAAGGCCGTGTAGTCCTCTTCCGCGTGGCCGCGTCCCGCTTCCGTGTACGGATCCGCGGGATCGTAACCGGCCACGACATTGAACACGCGCGCGACGTCCTCCACGGTCCGGCCCATCGGACCCGCGATATCGCGGTCGAAGGAGAGGGGGATGACTCCGTCGCGGCTCGTGAGGCCGATGGTCGAACGGATCCCGACCAGGGCGAGGTGGGAGCTGGGGCCGCGGATCGAGTTGCCCGTGTCGCTGCCCAGCCCGATGACGCCGAACGAGGCGGCGACCCCCGAGGCTGTCCCGCCGCTGGATCCGGCGGGGACGCGGTCGAGGGCGTAGGCGTTGCGTGTCGTATCGAAGGAGGAACTGACGGACTGACGCGGACTGAACGCCCATTCCGCCATGTTCGTCTTGGCGATCACGATCGCGCCCGCCTCGCGGATCTTCCGCACCATGAAGGCGTCGTCGGGCGGAAGGTTGTCCGCGAGCGCGATGGACCCCCCGGTCGTGACCATGTCGTGCGTGTCGAAGTTGTCCTTGACGAGCATGGGGACGCAGAAGAGCGGTCCCATCGCCTCGCCGGCGGCCTGCGCCGCGTCGAGCCGGTCCGCCCGTTCGAGAGCCCGGGGGTTGAGCACGGTGATCGCGTTGATCGCGTCTTCATGGGCCGCGATCCGGTCGAGATGCAGCTCCACGACCTCGCGGCAGGTCGTCGTCCCATCGCGGATCGCCGCCTGCACGTCGCCGATCGTCGCCTCCACGACCTCGAACGCCGCGCCGGAGCCGTCGTCGGGATTGCATGCCGCCCACTGCATCCCCAGCGTAGCACACAGGAACGCAGGGAGAGTGCGCGTGTTTCTCTTCGGTGGCATACATCTAATATGCCTCATTGCGCGGCCCTGCCAAGCGTCTGGCGGGCCCGCAGCCTGCCAAGTGGAGGTGCCGTCGATGAAGCAGACCAGCGAGATGTATCGCCTCACCCGGCGGGATTTCGTGCGTGCCGCCAGCGTGGCACCCGCCGCGGCCTGGCTCGCCGCCTGCGACCGTGCGGGAGACGCCGGGTCATCGGACGCCGCGGACGAAGCCCTGGCCACCGGCCGGGAAGCGGAGCAGCCGCCGAGGTGGGCGAAGGATCCATCGCCCTTCATCCAGCGCACCTTGAACCTGGAAACGCGGCTCGAACTCGTCGACGGATTCATCACGCCGAACGAGCTGTTCTTCGTCCGAAACCACTCGCCCACGCCGGCGATCGATCCGGAGGGCTACTCGCTCCGAGTCGAGGGGGACGGCGCCGAGAGCGAGTTGCGGCTCGACCTCTCCACCCTCGAGTCGCTGCCGCAGCACACGATCACCGCCTACCTTGAGTGCGCCGGAAACTGGCGCGGCCTTTACCCGGAACTCACGGGCACCCGCGCGAGCGGCGGCCAATGGACGACCGGAGCCGTGGGGTGCGCGGAGTGGTCGGGTCCGTCGCTCGGCACGGTGCTCGACCTGGCTGGCGTGCGGTCGGAAACGGTCGACGTGAACCTCGTGGGGCTGGACGACGGCTTCGAGCGCGCCATGCCGCTCGCCAAGGCCCGGGATCCCGACACCATCATCGCCCTGCGCATGAACGGCGAGCCCCTCCCCGCCGATCACGGATTCCCGGCGCGCTCCGTCGTTCCGGGCTGGTCGGGGTCCAGCAGCATCAAATGGCTGGGGTCCATTCAGGTCTCCACCGAGCGGGTGTGGAACCGGAACAACACGTCGTCCTACGTCCTCATCGGCGATCAGTGGCCGGAAGCGGACTACGCGCCCGCCCAGGGCCCGGTGATCACGGAACTCGTCGTGAAGAGCGCGCTGGCCCTACCGAGACCCGCGCAGCTGGCGCCGGGGTCCCACGTCCTGCACGGGTTCGCGCACGCACCGGCGGGACCGGTGTCCGCCGTCGAATGGAGTCCGGACGGCGGAGCGACGTGGCTGGAAGCCGAGATCGTGGATCCGGTTTTGCCCTTGGCCTGGCAACGCTTCGAGTTCGAGTGGGACGCGACCCCGGGGGCGCACACGCTGGTCACGCGCGCCACGGATGCGGCGGGGAACACGCAGCCGGACGAGCCTCTGATGAACGAGAAGGGCTACCTGCTGAACGTCCCGCTCCCGCACCCCGTGCAGGTGGAGTGAAGCGCCCCCGGACGCGCTGACGAAGCCCGAATCGCCGTGCTGTACCGGTTGCTCGCGGACCTCGTCCTCGTCGTCCACCTGCTCTTCATCGCGTTCGTCGTCGCCGGCGGGTTCGCGGCGATCCGCTGGCCGAGGCTCGCGTGGGCGCACGTGCCCTGTTTCGTGTGGGGGGCCCTGATCGAGTTCGCCGGCTGGATCTGCCCGCTCACGCCGCTGGAGGTCAGGCTCCGGATTGCGAGCGGCCAGGCCGGTTACTCCGGCGGCTTCATCGAGCGCTACCTGCTGCCCATCATCTATCCCGGCGCACTCAACCGGGAGATCCAGATATGGCTCGGGCTGTCCGTACTGGCGCTCAACGCCGTGGCGTACGCCTGGCTCCTGCGCCGACTGCGCCGGCGCGCCCGAAGCGTTCGCTGAGCCGCGGCCCCCGCTCGCGAGCCGGGGGGAGGGGACGGTCAGTCGATGACGACGTTCCGGGTGAGCTGTCCGTTGCTCTCCCAGTAGGTCCTCTTGTTCACGAGCATCGGGTCGTCCGCCGCCGGCTGGATGTTGCCTTCCGCGTCGACCGCCCTCGAGACGATCGCGTGCCGACCCGGCGGGGCGTCCCAGTCCATGCGCCAGAACGTCCACGTGTACGGGTCGCCCCGGCCTTCGCCCAGCGTCGCCGCCTGCCACGGCCCGTCGTCCACGCGGACCTCGACCGAGGCGATGTCCGCGCCCCACGCCGCCCCGTGGATCGCGTATCCGTCCCCGTTCCGCGTGACCTTCGCGGGGACGGAGTTGATGTTCACGCGCCCCACCGAGGTCTCCGTCCACACGGTCTCGCCGTCGCGCTCCTCCGCTCGCAGCGTCACGTAGTCGCGGGCCATGAACTTGCCCATGAAGCGGCGGTCGCGGAGTTCGATCCGCGTCAGCCACTTCACGTTTGCGATGCCGTACCAGCCGGGGGCGATGACCCGCAGCGGAAATCCGTGCGCAGTCGGCAGCGGTTCGCCGTTCACCTCGTACGCGAGGATGATGTCGGGATTCATCGCGTCCTCGAGCGAAAGGCTGCGTGCGAAGTTCTGCGTCACCGTGTTGCCCCGGATCTCCTCCTCGCCTTCGTCCGCCCCGAAGAAGACGACCTCGATTCCGTCCTCCTGAACGCCGGCCTCCGTAAGGACATCGGCGAGCCGGGTCCCCGCCCAGCGCGCGTTGTGGACGCCGCCGATGAACGAGGGACGGCCGCGGTTCCCGGAGCACTCCAGCGTGAACACGACCTCCTGGCGGGGCCGCGTCTTCATCTGGGCGAGATCGAGCGTCCGCGGCCGGTCGACGAGTCCGCCGATCTCGAGATTCCAGTCGCCCTCCGCGATGACCGGCAACCCGTAGTGCCCCACGCGGAACATCTGACTGACCGGCGTGATCCAGGAATCCAGCTCTTCCCAGTTCAGGATGTTCATCCGCTCCGTCAACCCGGGATGCGGCCGCTGAACCCACGGGATCACCGCCTCCTGATCGAACCCGGCGAGCCAGCCGCGGAAGATGTCCGTCGGCAGGACCGCGAGACCGGCGGCTGCCGCGCCGCCCTGGATCAGCACCTGTCGTCGTGGAATCGGGTTTCGCTGGCTCATCATGTCAGACCTCGCCTTCGGGGATGGTATGTTGCAAGCTCGGGTCCAATCACGCGTCGGAGCAAGACGTCGGCCGCAACCGCGCCTCTCAGCGAGCGGGTCTCCACGCGGACTCCTCCGAGGCATCCGCGGGCCCGATCCTGCCCTCCGCCGTCGCGAGCAGCTCATCCGGCGAATGAAGGCGTCCCCGCGCGAAGACGAACCAGACGTCTCGGGCGGCCCGGACATCCTCCAGCGGGTTCCCCCGCACAATCACCAGGTCCGCGAGCTTCCCTTCCTCGATGCTGCCGAGTTCGTCATCGAGGCCCATCGCGCGCGCCGAATTGAGGGTCGCGATGCGGAAGACGTCCGCGGGCGGGACGCCGGCGCGCGCGAACGCGAGGATTTCGCGGTGTACGGCGAACGGCGACCAGTACCGCCCCCAGCTCGGGTGGTCCGTGCCGAGCGTGATCAGGTCGCGTCCGCCGCCGTCGTAAAACGCCTTCAAGGTCCGGCGCTTGATCGGGGACATCTTCGCGAACGACTCGTTCACGGGGCGGGGCGGCCGCGCCTCGACGATCTCCCGCATGTACGGCGTGAGGAAGCGGTGCTCGTCGGTCCAGTACTCGGTCATCTCCGGGTCGTGCGGACCCCAGTACCCGTATATGGAGAGGGTGGCGTCGAAGTACACGCCGCGGTCCACGTAGAGGTCGATGATGTCGCGGAGCGCGTCCCCCTCGAAGTCGTCGAACTCCTGCAGCGAAGCGTAGGCCGTGCGGTCGGCCGGCATCATGTCGCCCCCGAGGAAGTGCTCGACGCGGTCGACGCCCATGAGGATCGCGTCGCGGGGATTCACCGTGTTCCCGAACCCGGAGTCGAGGTGGGCGGTGACGGTGAGTCCGTGCTCGTGCGCCTGTTCGATGAGCACGGAGAGCTGCTCCGGTCCGGCCCCCTTGGCCTTGAAGCCGGCCGTGCCCTGCGCCGCCCAGTAGTCCACCTCGCGGCGGATCGAATCGGCGGTCATCGCGTCGTCGTCCCAGCCCCGCCGCCACGATCCGAAATAGGGGCCCGAGTTCAGGAGCCGGGGACCCCTGCGCTCGCCGCGCTCGATCGCGAGCCGCAGTTCCCGCATGCGGACCGGATCCAGCTCGCCGGCCGGGAAGGTCGTCGTCACGCCGTTGGCGAGGAAGAGTTCGGGATAGGCGGCCGTCTCATCGACGCGGCCATCGCCGAACAGGTCCACCGCGTAGTGAGCGTGCAGGTCGAAGAACCCTGGAAGGACCGTCGCTTCCCGGTCCAGGTCGATCGCAATTGTGACGTCGGCTCTATCCGCCGGAGGGCCGATGGAGACGATCCGCCCGTCGCGAATCGTGATGCCCTCGTTCTCGACCAGCGTGCCGGTGTGCACGTCCAGCCAGTGTCCCCCCGTGACCACGTAGGTCGCATTCTCGTCCACGAGATCGACGAGGTCCATCACGACCCCCTCGCATCCGGCAAGGGTCAGGGAAAGGCCGCCGAGTCCCAGGGCGAGGAACGACCGCTTCCGCTGCATCCGCTGTCTCCGAACCATTCGATTACACCTCGCGCGGCACACGTGTCGGCCTCCGGTTCACCCGAAACACGGACGGCCGGGAGGTTCAACATAGATGCGCGCACGTTCCTCCACGACGGACTCGATCCTGTATACTGTGAGCCGTCGGCACGCGGCTGCCATCCGAACGGAATCGGAGTTCACACTGCACGAACCGAGCGCGGCGCTCGCCAATCCTCCCACCGGCCTCCCGGGGCGCACGTCGATGCGCCCGGCGGCGGTCGTGGCGCTCATCGTCGTCTCGCACACGACGATCGATGCTTACACCGCGTTCCTGCCGCCGCTGCTGCCGCGGATCATGGACAACCTCGGCCTCTCGATCACGCTGGCCGCGACGCTGTCGACCGTGCTCTCCATCTCGACCGCGCTCCCGCAGCCGGCCTTCGGCTACCTCGCGGACCGCTTCGGGAGGCGCGCCTTCCTCGCCGCGGGGCCGATCGTGGGGGGCGTGTTCATCTCGCTGCTGGGGATGGCGCCCAGCTACTTCGTCCTCCTCCTGTTGCTGACGGTGGGAGGACTGGGGTCGGCCGCCTTTCACCCGCCGGGGGCCTCGCTCGTCGCGCGCGCCGGAGATGGTCGTGGAAGCGGCGTGCGCATGTCCATCTTCTCCTTCGGGGGGGCGGCGGGCTTCGCGCTGGGACCGATCAGCGCGGTCGCCATCGTGGGCTTGTTCGGCCTCTCCGGTCTGTGGATCGCGATGATCCCGGGGGTCGTGCTCGGGGTCGCCCTCTGGTTCGTCGCGAAGGGTCGGACCCGGGTAGGGCCGGGGACCCCGCCGCCTCCCCCGCTGGAGGTGCTCCGCAAACTCAGGGGGCCGCTCGGTCTCGTGTTCGGGATCTCGGTCGTCGGATCCTTCGCGCAGAAGGCGATCCTCACCTTCATCCCGATCATCGCCCACCGCGCGGGACAGAGCGAGACGGCGGGCGCCATCGTGCTCAGCGTCTATCTCGGCGCCCAGGGCCTGGGGACGCTCGCCTCCGGCTACCTCACCGACCGGCTCAACCGGCAGCACCTCCTGGCCGTGATCAGCGTGCTCGCCGTGCCCACGCACATCCTTGCGTTCACGCTGGCGCCGGCCAGCCCCGCCGCGATCGTGATGGCCGTGTGTGCGGGCTTCCTGAACATGGCGCTGCTGCCTCCAATCGTCGTGGTTGCGCAGGAGATCCTCCCCTCGGGGACGGCGGTGAGTTCGGGCATCGTCATGGGGCTCGCGTGGGCCGTGGGGACGCTGGCGATTCCCGTCGTGGGCGGGTTCGCGGACGCGTTCGGGCCCGTCGCCGCGACCGCGTGGTCGATGCCGCTCCTGCTGCTCGGCGCGCTCTTCGCAATGCAGCCCTCGCTTCGCCCGTACCGCAGAGCCCGGTGATGAACCGACCGAACCCATCCGTCGTCACGTTGGCCGGTGCCGTCCTCGCCGCCTGTGGGGGGCCACCGGCCGAGCCGGCCGACCTGATCCTCGTGGACGGAAGCGTGATCACGCTCGACGCGGAGAGCCGCGTCGCCGAAGCCGTGGCGGTGCGCGACGAACATGTCGTGGCGGTCGGTTCGACGGCGGACGTCGAGACGCTCGCGGGCCCGGAGACCCGCCGGATCGACCTCGCGGGACGCGCGGTGACGCCCGGCCTCATGGACGCGCACGTCCACTTCGCGAATGGCGGCGCGAACCGCCTGTACCGCCTCGACCTGAGCTATCCGAACGTGGAGAACATCGCGGACGTGCAGGGCATGGTCGCGGAGCGAGCCGGGCGGCTTTCCGAGGGCGAATGGGTGCGCGGCGGCGGCTGGGACGAAGGGAAACTCGACGAGTTGCGCTACATTTACGCCTCCGATCTGGACGCCGTCGCCGCGGGGCAGCCTGTGTGGCTGGCACACACGATGGGCCACTACGGCGTGGCCAACTCGCTCGCCCTCGACATGGCGGGCATCACGGCGGACACGCCCGATCCGCCCGGCGGCACCATCGATCGCGACGCGGCCGGGCAGCCGACCGGCGTCCTCAAGGAGTCCGCCATGGGTCTCGTGACCC
>VXMR01000146.1 GCA_009841005.1 Gemmatimonadales bacterium | reverse complement strand
CCTCCACGCCACCCCTGAGGCCTGTGACGAGGGAAACGTCCCGCGCATCGGTGTCGAAGCTCGGCAGAAAGCCCAGCGGATGGATCCCGGGCCAGTTCCGGTCGTCCATCGAGCGCACGAAGAAATCCGAGTGCAGTTCCCGGCGCCGACTGTAGCCGCCGAACGCGTAGAGTTCGGCGCCCCCGGAGTCTCCGCGCACGGCCGTGACGGGGAGTTCGAGGTTGGCGAACAACATGAAGTTCGAGGATTCGCCGTCTCCCCACAGGTGGTTCGGCTGCGCCACCTCGTTGTGCTTGCGGATGACGACGCCCCCATCAACGAAGTCCGCGTCCCCCGGGAGGACCTGGTCGCGGCCATCGGCGCCCGCGCGGTTCACGGGTTCCCGCTGGCTGAATGCGCCCGTGAGGTTCAGGACACCGCCGCCGCCGATGCCCAGTCCCCAGTTCCCGGAGAGGTCGTAGCGAAGTCCGTCGTCATCCCACTCGTCCGGAAAGTGGTGGCCGACGGAGGCGATGAACTCGGGTGCGGAAACCGTGTTCCGGAGCCGGACGTCGATGACCCCGGCGATCGCGTCGGAGCCGTGCCGCGTCGTGCCTCCGCCGCGCACGACCTCCAGGTGGTCGATCGCTTGAAGCGGGAGGGCGTTCATGTCCACGCCGCTCGCTCCGGGAAAGGCGCCGCCGCCCAGCGTATGCACGACCGCCGTGGCGTGCCGGCGCTTCCCGTTCAGGAGGACGAGCGTGTGGTCCGGCGAAAGCCCGCGCAGCTGGAAGGGTCGAACGGCCGACGTGAGATCCGCGACCTGCCGGCGCGGGAAGTAGGCGGATGGCAGGAGTTCGCCGAGGACGGAAGCGAGTTCCGCCTGTCCGGTTTCGAGAAGCTCTGCTCGCGAGAGGATCTCGATGGACGCGTTCGTCCGCTCGTGGGCCGCCCGGTCGAGAGTGTCCAGCGCTGTGCGGCCCGACGGGCCGGCCTGCGCCTCGGCGGCCCGAGGCGCGGCGGCGGAATACGTCGCGGCGCCGGCGACGAGCAGCGTCCCTAGCACAAACCGCGCGGGTGAAATCCGCGTGTCGGTCATCCCGCATGTTCTCACGCGCTCGCGCCGAGCGCCAACGTAAGCCATCGGACCCCGACCGTCGCAGCCATCCATCCTCCCGCGCTGTACGGCGCGCGGACGGGGCGCAAGATTCGGGGCTCGGCCGCACTGAACGACTTCCGGAAGGAACCGGCAACCCGTGGCAGAATCCCGCATCGCCCGACCGACGACCCGAATCGCACGGACCCTGCTCGCGCTGGCGCTGCTCGGCACTTCCGCGTCCGCCGGCGCACACGCCCAGCCCGTCGACGACGAATGGCTCGATCTCCTCGAATGGCGCTCGATCGGGCCCACCCGCGGCGGCCGCGTGCTCGGCGTGGCCGGCCACCCCACGGACGATCTCGTCTTCTACCAGGGCACCGCCGGCGGCGGCGTCTGGAAGACCGGGGACGGCGGGGCGAACTGGCGGAACGTCTCCGACGGCTACTTCGGCACGGGCTCCGTCGGGGCCGTCGAGGTCAGCCCTTTCCACCCCGAGATCGTCTACGTCGGCATGGGCGAGACGTGCTTCCGCGGCAACGCCTCGCACGGCGACGGCGTCTACCGCTCCGACGACGGGGGCGCGAGCTGGCGGCACCTCGGGCTCGCGGAGACGCTTCAGATCGCCCGTGTGCGCATACATCCGGCGAACCCCGACATCGCCTGGGTGGCGGCGCTCGGCGACTCCTGGGGTGCGAGCGAGGCGCGCGGCGTCTACCGCACGCACGACGGCGGCGCGACCTGGGAGAAGGTCCTCTACCGGGACGAGGACTCCGGCGCGATCGATCTCGTCCTCGATCCCGCGAACCCGGACATCCTGTACGCGTCGTTCCTGGAATTGAGGCGCTTCCCCTGGGGCTTCCGCAGCGCGGGCCCCGGCACCGGACTCTTCAAGAGCACGGACGGCGGCGACACGTGGACCGAACTGACCGACAACCCCGGCCTCCCGTCGGGTCTCAAGGGAAAGATCGGCATCACCGTCTCGCCGCGGAACTCAAGTCGTCTGTGGGCGATCGTCGACGCGGCGCGTGGCGCGAAGGGGATCTTCCGCTCCGACGACGCGGGTGAGACGTGGACCCGCGTGAACGAGGACGCCGACCTCCTCCAGCGCCCGTGGTACTACCACCACATCGTCGCGGACCCCGGCGACGAGAACACGGTTTTCGTCCTCAACGTCTTCCTCTGGAAGTCGACGGACGGAGGCGAGACCTTCGAGCGCGTGTTCACCCCGCACCCGGATCACCACGACCTGTGGATCGATCCCGCGAATCCCCGGCGGATGGTCAACGGGGGCGACGGCGGCGCCGCGGTAAGCTTCGACGGCGGCCTCTCGTGGTCGAGTCTTCTCAACCAGGCGACGGCGCAGATGTACCATGTGACCGCCGACCACCAGACGCCGTATCGGCTCTACGCTTCCCAGCAGGACAACACGTCGATCTCCGTTCCCGTCCGCTCGGATTTCGGCCGCATCGGCATCGAGGACTGGTACACCGTGGGCGGGGGCGAAGACGGCTACATCGCGGTGAACACCGAGGATCCGAACATCGTCTACGCGGGGGATCACCACTGGGTGTACCGGTACGACCACCGCAACCGGCAGGTGCGGGACATCTCCCCGAACCCCGAGACGCACTACGGCTGGGGTTCCGCGGACATCAACTACCGGTTCTGGTGGACGTACCCGGTCATGACGTCGCCTCACGATCCGGACGTCCTCTATGTCACGTCGCAGCACGTCCACCGGACGACGGACGAGGGTCACAGCTGGGAGATCATCAGCCCCGACCTCGCGCGCGCCGACCCGAGGACGCTGGAGCCGACGCCGGCATACGAGAATGAGGAAACGGGAGAATACTGGGGGCCGATCACGCGGGAAGCGTACGGTCCCGAATGGTACGCGACGATCTTCGCGTTCGCGGAATCGCCGCTCGAGCCGGGGCTCCTGTGGGCGGGGTCGGATGACGGATACATCCACGTGTCGCGCGACGGCGGGGCGAACTGGGAGAACGTGACGATCCCGGATCTGCCCGAGTTCGCCCTGATCTCCATCCTCGAGCCGTCGCTCCACGATCCCGCGACGGCGTACGTCGCCGCGACGCGGTACAAGCTCTCCGACCACGCCCCTTATCTCTACCGAACCACGGACTACGGGGAGACGTGGGCCCGGATCACGGCGGGGATCCCGGACAACGACTTCACCCGCGTGATCCGGGAGGATCCGGGCCGGGCCGGGCTCCTGTACGCCGGCACCGAACGCACGGTCCATGTCTCGTTCGACGCCGGGGACTCCTGGCAGCCGCTGAGCCTCAACCTCCCGGTCGTACCCATCCACGACCTCGTGCTCCGGGATGGGGACCTCGCGGCGGCCACGCACGGGCGCTCGTTCTGGGTCCTGGACAACGTGGACCTGCTCCATCAGCTCGCGGCCGGGGAAGCGGCGAGCGAGCCGAGGCTCTTCCGTCCGCCGACCACGACCCGATTCAATCCTGGCGCCTCATCCGCCGCCCTGTTCTCGACCATGGGCCGGCCGGGCGCGGGGGATCCGGCTGGTGCGAATCCGCCGGACGGCGTCGTGATCCCGTACTACCTGCCGGAGGCCGTGCCGGGCGGGATCACGCTACGGATCCGCGAGGGCGAGGCGCTGATCCGCGAATTCTCCAGCGAGTCGGCCCCGGAACCGGCCGGGGCGGGCTTCTTCGGCCTGGGCGGGAGCGGCGCGACGCTCTCCGCCGACGCCGGTGCGCACACCTTCGCGTGGGATCTACGCGTGGAACCGGCGCAGTTGCTCGACGATGCCGTGTTTCAGGGCAGCGCGAACGGTCCCCGTGTGCCGCCGGGCGATTACACTGTTGAACTCATCCTGGGCGAGGCGACGCTTTCACAGCCCTTCTCGATCGTGCGCGACCCGCGGGTCGACGTGACCGACGCGGAACTCCGCGAACAGTTCGAGTTCCTCCTCGAGGCCCGGGACCGCCTCACGGAGACGATGGAACTCGTGGCGAGGATCCGGGACATGCGCGCCCTGGCCGGGGAGGCCGTCGAGCGCGGCGGCGGAGGCGACCGGCTGGAGGCGGCGCTCGCCGACCTCAATCGCGAACTCTACCCGATCGAGGAGCGGCTCGTGCAGTACCGGGCTCGCGCCGGTCAGGACCTGATCGCGAACCCGACGGGCATCGACAGCAAGCTGGCCCGGCTCATGGGGTTCGCCTCGATGGGAGACGGCACGCCCACGCAGGGACAGATCGATCTGTTGGCCCGACTGGGGGTCGGAATCGAGGAGCGGGCCGCGGCGGTGGACGAAATCGAGCGCACGACCTACGCCGAACTCGTGCGCCTGGTCCCCTGAGCGGGGCCCGTCCTGTTAACGGTCGCGCGTCGTGATCACGAGAGCGCCGATGTATCCGTCGCCCCCGTAGCGCGCCGAAGCTTCCGTACGCGACAGGATCTCGATCCGGCTCACGTCGTCGATGGAAAGCTCGCGAATCGCGTTCACGCCATCGCCTTCGCGCCTCTCGTTGATGCGTACTTCCATCACCTGCTCCCGGAACGACCGCCACGAACTCAACGTCACCGACGTGAGGAGGATGACCTCGCCGAGCGTGCTCATGCGGTCGAATTTCAGGAGCGAGTGTTGGCGCAGCAGCTCGTACACGCTCATCTCCGGAAGGTCCACAAGATCCTCGGCGCGGATGACTTCGGAGCCCAGGATCCGGCTCCGGCTGCCCCCTGCGGCCAGAGATCCGACCTCCTCCCTCCGTCGGGGGTCCGCAGTCAGTGAGAGGGAAAGGTCCTGCTGGGCCAGCGTGACGGTCGTGGCGTACGGGAGGGCTTCGCCTCGCCGGTCCCCGAAGATGGCCCGCAACGAGACCTCCATTTCCCGCGGCAGCCCGCAGATGGCGTAAAGACCCTCCATGCCGACCTCGGCTTCGACGCTTTGACGGGCGTTGAACTGCACCCAACTCGCCGCCACTGTCGCGCCGGGTACGATCGTCCCCGCTTCGGGATCCGTCACGTAGCCCACGACGGCCGCCTCCGTCTCCGGATCCCCGCCCGGGCAGAAATCGGCGAAGGACTGGGCGGCCGCGGAGTTCGCAACCACGAGCATCAGTGCCGGCGCGGAAAGGCGCGCAAACGAGTACGGCATGTCGACTTCTCTCCCTCGCGCAGCTAGCGGCCCCGCGTTGTAATCGAGATCGCTCCGACGAAACCGTCTCCGCCGTAACGTGCGGAAGCTTCGGTACGCGTCAAAATCTCGATCCGGCTGATCTCATCGATCGACAGGTCGCGGATCGCCGCGACGCCGTCCACCTCCCGCCGCTCGTTGATCCTCACCTGGACGGACTGCAGGCGACCGGCGCGGAGACTCGAGGTCGCGGACGTGAGGAGGATGACCTCCCCCAGCGTGCTCATGCGGTCGAATCTGAGGAGTTGGTGCCGGCGCAGCAGTTCGTACACGCTCATCTCGGGCAGATGAAGGAGGTCCTCCGCGCGGATGACCTCCGAGCTGAACGCCTGGCCCCTTCCGCCGCCAGCCGCCAGCGATCCGACCTCCTCCCTCGTCGCGGGCTCCCTGGTAAGCGAAATGACGAGATCCGCCTGGGCCAGCAGAGTGGATGTCGCGTAGGGAACGGCCTCTCCGCGCCGGTCTCCGAGGATGGCCCTCAGCGTGACCTCCGTGCCCTGCGGCAGCCCGCAAAGCGCATAGAGGCCCTGAATGTCCGTCTGTACCTCGATTCGCTGGCGGGCGTCGTCCTGCACCCAGCTCGCGGCCACGGTCGCGCCGGCTACGATCATCTCCGCTTCGGGATCCGTCACGTAGCCCACGACAGCCGCTTCCGTCGCCTCGTCGCCGGCGGGACAGAAGTCGACGAACGACTGGGCCTGGGCGGTGTTCGCGATGACCAGAAACAGGGCAGGCGCCGGAAGGCGCAGGAGCAAGTGTCGCATGTCGGTTCCTCTCGTCTGCAATGGTTCTCTCGGCTGTGGCACGCGCGTGCGTGCCCGGTGCCGATGGATGTCGCGGTGCGAGCGACCCACCGACCTCTTAGGATACTCCCCGTCCGATTTGCGTTTAGTCCGGGGCCCGGTCGGGAAGTCGACGACCCCGGTCAATGCTTATACTCGGCAACATGCCGCGGGTGCCGCCCCGAGGCAGTCACGGAGGAGCCGCTGAGCAAGATCGACAGACGAGATTTCGTGCGCCGCGCCGGACGCTGGGCGGGGGCCGCGGCGCTCGCGCCTTCGCTCTCGGGTCTCGCCGCATGTGCCGGCCCCGCAGCCGCGTCCCCGCGCCGGACGGCTCGCGGACCCGCCGGATACGGACCCCTGCGCCCCGCGGGCCCGGAACTCGCCCTTCCCGAGGGGTTTTCCTATGCCGTCCTCGGGGTGGAAGGCCGTCCGATGTCGGACGGTCGGCCCACGCCCCGCGCGCACGACGGAATGGGACTCTTCCAGGTGAGCGACGATGTCGTCCGCCTGGTGCGAAACCATGAAGATCAGGATCCCCCCGGCGTCGCGGTTCCGCTGGTCCCCCCCGAACTGGCGTACGACCCCCTGGCGGGCGGGGGCACGACGACGCTGGAAGTCCGGATCGAGGCGGACGGGAGTCCGGTCCTCCTGCGGGATTTCGTGAGCGCGGGGGGGACGATGATCAACTGCGCGGGGGGGACGACGCCGTGGCGCAGCTGGCTGACGTGCGAGGAAACGACCTTCGGACCGGGGCGCGGCTGGACGGTGCCGCACGGGTATGTGTTCGAGGTCCCCGCCGATGCGGACGAACCGGTCCAGGCGGAGCCGATACGGGACATGGGACGGTTCACGCATGAGGCCATCGCGGTGGATCCGGCGACGGGTTTCGTCTACGAGACGGAAGACTACAATCGTCGCTCGGGGTTCTATCGCTTCCGTCCCCATACTCCGGGCGTTCTCCGGGACGGGGGCGTTCTGGAGATGCTCGCCGTGCGGGGGGGGCCGCAGGTGGATCTCCGCACCGGCCAGCAGCCGGGGGTGTGGCGTGAAGTCGAATGGGTGCCGATCGAGAACCCCGACCCGCCCGAAGCCGAACGCAGCGCGTCCACGGTCTGGACGGAGGGGTTCGAGGCGGGCGGGGCCCGGTTCTCCCGGCTCGAGGGCTGCTGGTACGCGGACCGGAGCATCTATTTCCATGCGACGAACGGGGGCGACGCCCAACTCGGCCAGGTCTGGCGGTACGTACCGGAGGACGAGGCGCTTGCGCTCGTCTTCGAGTCGCCGTCGGAGGACGTACTCTCCGGTCCGGACAACCTCACGGTGAGTCCCCGGGGCGGGATACTCATCTGCGAGGACAACTCCGGGGAAACGCACCTCCGGGGATTGTCGCCCGAGGGGGAGATCTTCCCCTTCGCCCGAAATATCCTGAACGTGCGCGAGTTTGCCGGCGCCTGCTTCACGCCCGACGGCCGGACGCTCTTCATCAACGTCCAGGGAGACACGATCTCGTTGGGGGCGGGGAACCTCGGCCAGACGTTCGCGATCTGGGGACCCTGGGAGCGGGGGCCGCTCTGAGCCGGCGCAGCGCCGCGTTCGGCGTGGCGCTCGCTATCGCGCTCTCCGGCCAGGCCTGCGTGTGGTCCGTGCCGCTCGCGACGACGCCGTCCGCCGACCCGCCGCCCTTCGCCGACCGGCCGCTCTACGCCGTCGGCTGGACGCAGATCGGCGCGGCGGGGGTCTCGACCGTCTGCGGGCCGTGCTCTCGGAGTTGAACGGCGAACTCTACCCCGTCGCCGCCCGCCTCGACCGTCACCGGGCTGGCGCCGGTCAGGATCTTCCTCGCGAACCCCATCGACAGCAAGCTGGTACGGCTGATGGGATTCGCTTCAATCGGAGATGGCCCGCCCATCCAGGGGCAACTGGACCTGCTGCCTCGGCTCGCCGCCGACTGGAGCAAAGAAGCCCTCTGCCCATTCCCGAGGAAGGCACTCGCGACACGCGACACCAACATCGGCGCCTCGCTTCGTTCGTCCGTCCCACCTGCTCCGACGGTCACCCACGCTTCGGCCCGTGCCGCCCTCTCTTGACAACACCCAGCGAGCCCCTTACCGTGCCTCCCACAAACATGTCAGCGATAACTCTCCCGTTTCCCTTGCCTCGGAGATCGCCAACTTTATCGGCGTGGCAGTTCGAATAGCAGGCTCAGCTTGTGAGTGACAGTGATTATGTGCTCACTACTGAAATCAAGAGCGTGCTCACTACTTGAAATCAAGAGCGTTGGTGGCCGGACTGCAATTTTACCCTGGAGAAATACACTTGGTTGGGATGGCTTGGCTCGTTACCATAACCGGTTGGTTTTTGGTCGGCGCAATGGTTGTTGAGCCTGCCGAGACAGTGCATCGACAGTCACGGGACACGCGACTGTGTTTGGAGCAAGTCTATCAAGTCGATCTTCCCGATGATTTTGCACCCATTGGTCTAACCATTTCGAGCGATATTGGACCTGAACCAATCATTACGCTGTGGTCCCGATCGGCGCTATATCTGTTCAGTGTCTCGTCACTCGAGCCGACTCTGCGACGCGTCACTAACGCCGTGCCACTCAATATCGACCCACTTTCGGCAGTAGTCACTGAATGGGACGGGGAAAGTCATCAGGTACAGCTGTTCGATGCTTCAGATGGATCGATATGGACGCTGGACGTAGCAACAGCAAACGTGGCCAGGTTCACAAGATCCGCCGAAGCGTCTTTGGCATCAGGTGCAACTCGAGATGCCGGCGGTTGGGTTCGCGCGCACAAAATCGTAGACCTGGCTGCGGATACTATGGGAATAACTCTAGTCAGGATGGACCAGCAACTTCCGTCCGGATACGTCGCCGATTCCACCTTGTCGACCGGAGGACGACGCGGTGTAGATCGGATTCTACATATACGACCGGGGAATCATGACGGTCTTGTGGTCAGCGAAGCCGCGTTCCCGTTTGCCACTGTCGTGTTTATGCACACCGGCCAGGAGCTGTGGCGGAGCTACGCGGATCCCGGTCGGTTGCGTGTGCTGCTAGAGGAACAAGATTTGCGTTACGTGGTCGCCACGCCGGCGATTGCACTGGGCGATGGAGTGTTGTCGACATTCGTGGGTCTCCGATCAGGCCTGAGGGTGTCGGCTGTCCGGTCGCCGGGCGGCGGGGAGTCAAGGTATGCGCTTATCGGGAGCGACATGGCCTTCCTGGCGGGCATTTCGGAGCATCGTTTGTTGGTGGCAACAAGGTATGACATGCCCCATGAGTTACTTCTTTATCGCTGGAGTTGGATCGATGAAAGCCGGAGTTGTGCCTGACCGGCCCAAACCCAAGGAGGTCAGTATGAGCCAGCGTGTCGTTGCTGCGATCCGCCGTAGTGCGCTTGTCCTCGTGATTGCTGCGATAGGATCGGTCACCACTCCCAGGCCGGCGGCCGCCCAGATGGGCTGCGTGTCCTGCTGGTTGGATTTGTGGGGGGGTGGCTTCGACTGCCTCACGTGGTATGTGGGTTATGAAGATTGCTTCGCCTTCGGTAGATGGTGCTTGGAGGGCGGTGGC
Organism: Gemmatimonadales bacterium; assembly: GCA_009841005.1. GTDB lineage: Bacteria > Gemmatimonadota > Gemmatimonadetes > Palauibacterales > Palauibacteraceae > Palauibacter > Palauibacter polyketidifaciens. The sequence goes on along the minus strand of VXMR01000146.1, from coordinate 20,793 downwards.
ATTTGCGAAGAAATCATGCAATTGGACGTTGCAGAAGATGGCTTCGTATACTCGCGCGACGCAGGAAGTGAAGACGCAAGAAGTGAAATAGGCAGCCTGGAGAGGAGCCGGAGGCCGGCGGACCGAGCGACGTCACGGACATGTGACGGCATCCTCCTCAGGGCTCGGGAGACGGACGCCGCCATATCCCGGGTGGCCGCGCCGGCTTTCTTGACTCTTTGAGATACGGGTCGTCTTCCAGGTACGCTACCTTGTCGACGTTTGCCGGAAACTGCGGCCGGGGTCGGGTGGTGTGTCGTCCGGCTGAGGAGGACACGCCGCCCGGTCGTCGACGGGGAGGAGTTCAACAAATCCCGGGCGAGGTATCGTTGACCATGTTACGTGGCGTTTTTTTGTTTGCCGTCGCCGTCTCACCATTTGGGAGCGCAGCGGCGCAAGATTCAGACCTGTTCCGTTCGTCGGTTTCGCCGCAACTCAAGCTCACGCTGGGTGTGGAAATCCAATCAAGCGTCAATGGTACTACGACGTTGGCGGAGCCCCGGCAAATATTGGCGAGTTCCAGTGGCATTTATATATTGGATCCGCTGATGCCAGGTGTCACGCGGTTCGACCGGCAGGGGGAATGGATCGGCACGATCGGCGAGAAGGGAGAGGGCCCGGGGGAGTTTCGCAGCCCAGATTCGATGGGATGGCTTTCCGACACGTTATGGGTGGTGGATCGTGATCTTGGTCGACTGTCCCTTTTTGATCGAGACATGGTCCACGTCAACTCCGTGAGTTTCCGAATCGTTACCGGCACGACCCTGGCAATGCCCCGTGCGGCGGTGGGACCGTGGGTGTTGAGTTTACCATATATTTCAGCGAACGCGAAGGCTCGTGAAGATTCGGTTCCTCTGCTCGCATTCGACAGAGGCGGAGATGTGCGAGACACGCTTGCGTGGATCGCGGGCGGACGATCGACGGTGTCCGTCACGATCACGCGACAGGGTGAGGATCGACAGGTCGTATCGGTTCGGAACCCATTCGACACCCGAGGCCTGATGGCGCACGACCCCCAGAGCCGGTGGGTGTACATTGGCACCTGGGGAACTGATTCGAACGATGAGTCGTACTTGAAATTGGTGAAATTGTCTGCGGACGGCGATACCGTGAATGCTGCGGAGTTGCCTATAGAACGAGTGCCTGCTACGGGCGGCGACGTTCGCGCGCATGCAAGGAGACTCCGGGACGAAGCTCCGGAGTTGCTGCGACAGCGACTGTCGGTGTCGACGTTGACGCGCGCGTTCTTGAGCCAGGTTCCAGATCCATCGATAAGCGGCGTTGATGCGATGCTTGCCAGCGAGGAGGGAACGATCTGGTTGCGGAGAACGATGTGGATCGATGAAGCTGCCTCGGAACGGTGGCTCGCGTTTCGCTGGCACGAAGGTTTAGTGGGGCACGTCGTCCTGCCGATGGGCGAGTCCATGCTTGCGACCACGGGCGGGATGTTATGGAGTATAAGCCACGACGCGCTGGGGCTCCCATCGATCAAGGGCTGGAGTGTGACATCGTATCCGGGGAACTGACAAATGGGTGAACGGATTCTGGCTCGCGGACGACGAGCGATGGGGTTGGTCCCGCTTGGCATCCTGGGCTTTGCCACGGCAAGTCAGGGTCAAGAAGTCTCGGTGTGCGACGGACGCCCCGCTCTCCAGATCGCCGTAACGGATGCGTCAGGGCAGATGCCCCTGCCACAGGCGACCATCTTGGTACGCTGGACGGACGCCGTGCGGAAGCCTGTAAGACAACCTGCGGAGGTGGATGGGCGATTGTTTCTTTGTGCGCCCCGAGACGCGGGCACGGCGACGATATGGGCTGAGTTCGGTGATGGTTCGAGCGAGCAAGTAGATGTCGCCCTTGAGTCGGGGACGGTCACGGACGTGGCCCTTCCGATTTCATTCGGTGAGGTGGCGACGGGTCGAATCGTAGGTCGCATGGACGATCTGTCCACAGGCGATCCAGTGGCTGCTGCAGCGGTGTCGGTTGTCGGCCAGACGGAAGTCGTAACGACCAACCGGCGGGGTCGGTTCGTGCTCAGCGGCGTGCCGGTTGGAGAGCATGAGCTGTCCGTGCAACGGATCGGCTACGCGACCCTTCGACACACCGTCTCCGTGCATAGAGGAATAACCACGGACGTAGAGATTGACCTGGTGCCCGATCCCCTGGAACTGCAACCGATCGTGGCGTCTGTCACGAGGCCGCGTCGACTCGAGATCAACGGGTTCTACGACCGCAGGTATTGGGGTGAGCTGACCGGAGGCGGTGTCTTCATCACGGCCGAAGACATCGACCGCCGGAGTCCCGCTCGTCTGACGCAGATGCTGGGCGAGGTGTCGGGGGTCCGCGCGAGTTGCAACGATCTTCGTGGTAGTCGGTGCCTGTTGTACAGTTCGCGATTGTCCGATGGGTTCTCGCCGGGAGGCTGCCAGATGAGTGTATATCTCAACAACAGTCCTGTTATCCGTCGAGGGTCCCCTTCATCGTACCAGGATTCGGTGAACGATCTGGTCCTACCCACCGAGGTAGCGGGGATCGAGGTCTATCGCAGCGCGTCCGAACTGCCAGCCGAATTTGCGGGATACGATTCACAGTGCGGAGTCGTCGTGATCTGGACCAAATAACGGGGCCATGAGCGGTAGTCCCCGCCGGTCGGCGGAGACCGTGCGGCTCTGGAGCCGGGGAGGGGCCAGGGTCGGCCCGTCGTGATCACGAGGGCCCCGACATCGAGATTGCCACCGTAGCGCGCGGACGCTTCGGTGCGCGAGAAGATCTCGATTCTGCTCACTTCATCGACTGACATCTGGAACCTGGCAGACCGGAAGGAGGTCGGCATGTCACGGCGGCGGTACACGCCCAAAGCTGAAAGCGCAGGTGGTGCTCGAGGTTGTCTCGAGCGAGAAGACGCCCGGGCGTCTGGAGCGTTACGCTACGAGTTCGCCGGGCGGCACAACATCCGCGACATGGACACAGTGGCCCAGATGATTCACGTTGTGACGGGCCTGATCGGCAAGGGTCTACTCTACCCGGAGTTGGTTGGGAAGACATGAGTACGGTTACACATGGAAGACACGGGCTGGCAACGGTTTGGGCGATTGCTCTGACAGGGCTGGTTGCCGCTTGTGGAGGGGACGGAACGACGGTCCCGGAGCCGGTAGGCGCGGCGGGTACGTGGCGTCTCACGGAGATCGGCGGCAGACCGATGCCAGTCGATATCGGGACGGGAAGCGATTGTGTGACGATAACTCAAGGGTCTTTGACGATTCGTACCGATGCCTCCTATGAAGACAGCGTGTCTCTTCGCGCCTGTGGTACGCTTAACACATCGATGACGATCGCAATTACGGGTACATGGAATCAGGACGGCAATCTGGTTGATTTTGTCCCCGCTGAGGGTTGCGGTAACCGTGCGGTAGTTACCGCGACTTCGTTGCGGGTAGCTCGTGATTGTAGTCTAGGTGTACCGGTCGTGTATGCTCGGTAGAGAGCTATGAATTTCGCCAACCGGACGTTGTGGACGGGCGTGGATAAGCGATAGCACCCATCGGAGAGTTTGTGTTTGCGGGGTTTCTGATCGTATCTGCGATCAGCGCATTTCTGAGCTACGGGAAGAAACACTACGAGGACTGTATGTAATCCCCGGACTCGTGGCCGAATGCCGATGGAGGTCATCGAAGCCAACGAGGTGTCGTCAGGCCGGTGAACCTGTCGCACCGACGAAGCCGTCTCCGCCGTAGCGCGCGGACGCCTCGGTGCGCGTCAGGATCTCGATCCGGCTGATCTCATCGATCGACAGGTCCAGGACAGGCCCCGGAGGGTGCAAGAGGGTGCCGCATGTCGAACTCTCTCCTGTCCGATGGTTGTCGCGGTGCGAGCGATCCGCCGACGTTTTAGGATACTCCCCGTCGGACTTGCGTTTAGTCCGCCCATACTCGGCAACGTGCCGTGGGTGCCGCCCGAGGCGTGACGGAGGAGCCGCTGAACGGGATCGACAGACGAGACTTCGTGCGCCGCGCCGGGCGGTGGGCCGGGACCGCGGCGCTCGCGCCTTCGCTCGCAGGTCTCGCAGCGCGTGCCCGGCCGGCGGCCGCGTCCACGACCCGGACGGCTCGCGGATCCGCCGCGTACGGACCGCTGCGCCCCGCGGGTCCGGAACTCGCCCTCCCCGAGGGGTCTTCCCACGTCCTCCTCAGCGTGGAGGGCCGTCCGATGTCCGACGGTCGGCCTACGCCCCGCGCGCACGACGGAATGGGACTCTTTCAGTGAGCGACGACGTCGTCCGCCTGGTGCGGAACCATGAAGACCAAGACCCGCCCGGCGTCGCGGTCCCGCTGGTGTCCCCGGAACTGGCGTCCGCTCCCCTCCGGGCGTCCTCCGGGATGAGGGCGTTCCGGAAATGCTCGCGGTGCGGGGGGCGCCGCAGGTGGATCTTCGCACCGGCCAGCGGCCGGGGGCGTGGCGCGAAGTCGAATGGGTGCCGATCGAGAACCCCGATCCCCCCGAAGCCGAACGCAGCGCAACCACCGTGTGGATGGAGGGGTTCGAGGCGGGCGGGGCCCGGGGGATCTCGGCCAGACGCTCGCCATCTGGGGACCCTGGGAGCGGGGGCCGCTCTGAGCCGGCGCAGCGCCGCGTTCGGCGTGGCGCTCGCTATCGCGCTCTCCGGCCAGGCCTGCGTGTGGTCCGTGCCGCTCGCGACGACGCCGTCCGCCGACCCGCCACCCTCCGCCGACCCGCCGCTCTACGCGGTCGGCTGGACGCAGACCGGCATCGCCTCGTGGTATGGGGAGCCGTTTCACGGCCGGACCACGGCGGCCGGCAACACCTACGACATGGATGCCATCTCCGCCGCCCACCGCACGATCCCGTTCGGGACCCGGATCCGCGTGGACAACCTCGACAACGGGCGCTCCATCGACCTCGACGTGACCGACCGCGGCCCCTTCGTGCCCGGCCGCATCCTGGACCTGTCCCGGGGGGCGGCGAGGGAACTCGAAATGATCGGGCCGGGTACGGCGCGGGTGCGGATCACCGTCATCGGGACGGCGACCCCGGTCTCCGCGCGCGGCGGCTGCGTCGTCGTCCAGGTTGCGTCCTTTCGGGAGCGCCGGAACGCCGAGGCGAAGCGGCAGGAAGTCGTGCGGGCGGGATTCGAAGCCGCGATCGAGCCGTACCAAGACATGTACCGCGTCGTGGCCGGCCCCTTCGCGGATGAGCCGGCGGCCGGGCGCGCGCGCGAAACGCTCGGCGGGTTCATGCGCCGTTGCTGACGGTCGCGGAGCAGGCCGGCCGCCGCCGGCGACGTGACCTCGCTCGCAGTTCAGTCGTGCTAGTGTCGTCACAGAACCGGAATAGCGAAGGTCGGGTGCCTCGGGTAGCTTTCGACACCCCCTGACTGCTTGCCGTCCGCGTGGCGGCGCGGCCCCCCGGGGTCCAGGAACCCGGGCAGGTCGAGAGCAGCGGTCTCCTGGTGGAGGATGTATGCTTCGGAGAACTGACGCGCTCGTCGCGCTTGCCGCTCTCGCGGTCTTCTCGGGTCCCGCCGCCGCCGCGCTGGAGGGGCAGGCCGGCCGGTATTTCGGCCGGAACAAGGTCGTCTACGAGTCGTTCGACTTCGAGGTGCTCAAGACGCAGCACTTCGACATCTACTACTACGAAGAGAGCGCGGCCGGCGCGCAGATGGTCGGCCGCCTCGCGGAGCGATGGTACGCCCGCCTTTCCCGTGTGCTCAATCACGAGTTCCGTCAGCGCCAGCCGATCATCCTCTACGCCGACCATCCGGACTTCGAACAGACGAACACCTCCGGCCAGTTCATCGACGAAGGCACGCAGGGCTTCACGGAGATCCTGAAGCGGCGGCTCGTGATGCCGATGATGGTGTCGCTCCACGAGACCGATCACCTGCTCGGCCACGAACTCGTGCACGCCTTCCAGTTCGACATGACGGGGCAGGGGACGGGAGGCCCGGGGCTGGACGTGCCCGGCGCGATCCGGCTGCCACTGTGGTTCATCGAAGGCATGGCCGAATACCTGTCGATCGGGCCCATCGACCCGTTCACGACGATGTGGATGCGGGACGCCCTGGATCTGGAAGACGGGTTCCCGACGATTCCGGAACTCGCGGACAGGCGGTACTTCCCGTACCGCTACGGTCACGCTTTCTGGTCCTACATCGGCGGCGCGTTCGGGGACGACCGGATCGGCCGGATCCTCAATCTCGCCGCGCGCACCGGGAACCCGCTGGCGGCGATCGAAGCCGTCCTCGAGGTGCCGATCGGAGAGCTTTCGGACCGCTGGAAGAGCGAACTCGAGACCTATTTCGCCGACGCGCGCCAGGAGACCCGCTCCCCGGACGACTACGGGCGCCGCGTCGTCTACGAGCCTCCCGATGAGGGGAAGCTCCATCTTGGCCCGGCGCTGAGTCCCAACGGCCTGGATATGGTCTACGTCTCGCAGAGCGACCTCTTCTCCATCGAGATGTTCGGGGCCGACGCACGCACCGGAGAGGTGAAGCGTCGCCTCACGAACAACGCGGTCGACCCGCACTTCGAGAGCCTCCAGTTCATCCACTCGGCGGGGGACTGGCACCCGAACGGCCGGCTCTTCGCGGTCGCCGGCATCAAGACGGGCAATCCGCTGCTCACGATCATGGAGGCGGAGAGCGGAAATATCGCCAGGGAGATCCCGGTCGAGGGGTTCCAGCTGGGCGCGATCTTCACGCCGAGCTGGTCGCCGGACGGGTCGCACATCGCGTTCAGCGGCCACTCCGCCGGGTTCACCGACCTGTATGTGATCAACGTCGAGACCGGGCAGCTGAGGCGGCTCACGGAGGACCCGTTCGCCGACCTCCAGCCCGCCTGGTCGCCCGACGGCCGGTCGGTGGCGTTCGCGACGGACCGCTTCACGACCGACCTGGAGTTGCTCGTCCCGGGGACCTACCAGATCGCGCTGCTGGATCTCGAAAGCGGGGAGATCGAGCCGCTGCCGGGCTTCGACGACCAGTTCCGGAACTACAATCCGCAGTGGTCTCCGGACGGCCGGAGCCTGTACTTCGTGTCGGACCACGACGGGATCGCCAATCTCTACCGGCTCGACCTCGAGACGCGGGAGCGGTACCTGGTCACCGACCTGTGGACCGGGGTGAGCGGACTCACGGCCATCAGCCCGGCCGTGTCCGTGGCCCGCGGCACGGGTGACGTCGCGTTCAGCGTGAACAAGGGCGGGCCGTTCAGCTACGAGATCTACGTGATCGACGACCCGGACGTCCTCGCCGGGGAGCCGGCGCCCGAGATGCTCGTAGGCGTCGACGCCTCGATCATCCCGCCGCGCGAACGGATGTCGACCGCGCACGCGGAACTGCTCGCCAACGCCCGCCTCGGCTTGGCCGACACGATCACCTTCGAGGACGCCGAGTTCCGGTCCCCGCTATCCCTCGATTTCATCTCGCAGCCCACGATCGCCTTCGGGGCGAGTGACTTCGGCGTTTTCTTCGCGGGCGGGGCGGCGCTGTTTTTCTCGGACCTGCTCGGCAACCGCACGCTCCAGACCATCCTGCAGGTCAACACGAGCTTCGGGGATCTGCTGCAGGGCACGGCGGCGCTCGCGGGCTACGAGAATCGGTCCAGTCGCTGGAACTGGGCCTTCATCGGGGGACAGGTGCCGTTCGTCACGCGCCAGATCGGGCTCCAGCGGGTTCAGGTCGGGAACCGGCCCGTGAACGTCTTTCGTGACTTCCGCTGGTTCGAGATCAACCGGGAGCTGACCGGGATCGTCGCCTATCCCTTCAACCGGAATTCGAGGGTCGAGTTCTCCGCCTCGGCACGCCAGGTCGACTTCTCCGGCGAGATCGAGGATACCGCCTTCGACTTCTTCACCGGTCAGCTATTGGACAACGAGGTGACGGATCTGCAGGACTGCGAGGGGGACATGCTGTCGTTCAACCGTCGGCCCTGCGCCTTTGAGTCGCTGTACACGGCGAGCGGAAGCGCCGCCCTCGTATACGACAGTTCCATCTTCGGCGGCACGAGCCCGATCGCCGGACAGCGCTACCGGCTGGAGGTGGAACCGGCCGTCGGAACGCTGAACTTCCTGACGGTGACGGGTGACGTTCGCCGCTACGTCCGCGCCGGACCGTTCACGGTGGCTGGACGGGCCCTCCACTTCGGCCGCTGGGGTGGCGGGTCGGACGACGCGCGCCTGGGCCGACTCTATCTCGGGGTGCCATCCCTCGTTCGCGGGTACGACAACCGGTCCATCGATGTCGCCGAGTGTACGGTCGCGAGCCAGGCCGCGTTCTCCAACTGTCCTCTCATCGCGAACCTCATCGGCAACCGCGTGGCGGTAGGCAACGTGGAACTGCGGCTTCCCCTCCTGGGCGGGATCGGCGTGATCCGCGCCCCGGGCGTACCTCCGGTCGAAGTCGGCCTCTTCTATGACATGGGCAAGGCGTGGTCGGGCGAAACACCCCTGAACTGCCCGGATGGAAACTGCTCGTTCGAGGACCGGAACTGGGTGTCGAGCGCCGGTCTTCTTGCACGGGTCAACCTCTTCGGCCTCATGATCGGCGAACTCAGCTTCGTGCGGCCATTCGATCGTCCCGACAAGGGTTGGATCTGGCAGTTCAATCTGGCGCCCGGCTTCTGACGGCGGTGCCGGCGGTCGCCACGAAGGGCGATTGTTGATGGGCTTGATCCGGAGCTGGCTGATCAACGCGGCGGCGCTGTACGCGACGGCGCGGCTCCTCGCCGGGGTCCGGGTCGACAGTCCGGAAGCGCTCATCGGAGGGGCGCTCGCGATCGGCCTCGTCAACGCGGTCATCCGCCCGATCCTGCGTGTCGTGACCTTTCCGATCACGGTCCTGACGCTGGGACTCTTCTACTTCGTCCTCAACGGCCTGATGTTCTACCTGGCCGCGTCACTCATCCCGGGGTTCGAACTCGCCGGCCTGGTGGCTGCGGTCGGCGGCGCACTCGTCATGTCGATCGTCGCGACGGTGCTACACGTCTTCCTCAAGCCGCGCAGGAAGAAGTAGCCGAAGACGGCGGCGTTGGACCTCGTCGGGAGGCGTCAGGCGTAGAGGCGTCAGGCGTAGTAGGGATTGCTGCCGGCGGCGTGGTCGGTGACGTCCTGCACGTCGACGATCTCCGGCGCCGCGTCCCGAATCATCTGCTTGATCCCCTGCGTGAGCGTCACCGAGGCCATGCCGCAGCCCTGGCAGCCGCCGCCCATCGTCACGTAGACGACGTTTTCGCGGATGTCGACGAGGCGCACTGTCCCGCCGTGCGATGCCACCCCCGGGTTGATCTGCTCGTCGATGACGCGGCGCACGCGGTCGACGAGAGGTCCATCCAATGGCTTGGCTCCGAGCGGCTGGATGTTGGGGTTGCTGAAGTGGAAGCCCGAACCCTGGAGCGACTCCACCCAGTCGATGCGGGTTCCGGACAGGATGTCCGCGCTCTTCGAATCGACGACGACCTCGAAGCCGGGGGCATCGAACGACTGGTCCTCCGCTTCCCGCTCGAAGGGTTCGATGAGCGCCATCTCGTATTCCGGCGCGATGGGGCTCGCGTTCTGAACGCTGACGCGTACCGCGAGACCTTCCGCCGGGTCCTCGCTGATGAATGATCGGATCCGCTCGCTGGCGGCGTCGGTGAATGTCAAAAGATCCTTGTCGGACACGTCTCTCTCTCCTAGGCGCTGGCGGCCACCGCCGCCCTGAGATCGCTCGCCGTATAGAGTACCATTGTTCGCAGCCCCGCCCCCTCGAGCGTGGCTCTTCCCCCCTCTTCGCGGTCGACGAGGCCGAGTACGCCGAGCACCTCGCCGCGGGCGCGATTCACCGCCTCGACAGCCTGAAAGGCGGAGCCACCGGTCGTGATGACGTCCTCGACGACGACGACCCGGGCGCCGGGCTCGAAGCAGCCTTCGATCAACTGTCCCTTGCCGTGTCGCTTGGCCCGCTTGCGCACCGAGAACGCGTGAATCGGGTCCCCCGCGCGCCAACTGGCGGCGGCAATCGCGTAGGCCAGCGGATCCGCGCCCATCGTGAGGCCGCCGACCGCATCCGGCCGAAATCCGGCGTCCCGGATGGCCGCGAGTCCGACCTCGCCCATCAACACCTGCCCGTGCGCGTGCATGGTCGAGGTCCGGCAGTCGATGTAGTAGTCGCTCCGGGCGCCGGAAGCGAGCACGAAGTCCCCGAGCCGGAACGAGCGCTCGGCGAGCAGGTTCAGAAGTCTCGAATGGGCGGAACTCAGCGGAGCCTCCTAGCTGACCTGGCGAATCGCCTGACCGGATTCGGCGTCGCAGCGGGCACAGAGCCCGTACAGCTTGAGTTGACGTGTCAGTATATGGAAACCGAATTGCCGGGCGACCTCCGTCTGCAGCCGGTTGAGTTCGTCCCGCTGGAACCGGACGACGTCTCCACACGCCGTGCAGATCAGGTGGTCCTGCTGCGCCCGGCCCACCTTGGCCTCGTATCGCTTGAAACCCTCGTCGAAGTCGTGCTCGGTGGCGAGGCCGACGCGAACCAGGAGGCTCAGCGTCCGGTAGACCGTCGCCTTCCCCGCGCGTTCGCCGTCGTCGCGCAGGCGTTCCACGATCTCGTCTGCCGACAAGCGCTGCCCGGACTCGAACAGTACGCGGGAGATCGCTTCCCGCTGATGGGTGACGGGCAGATGATGCTCCTGCAGCGCGGCCCGGAAGAGGCCGAGCATCACGGCGGCGCAGCCGAGAGGCGGTCGGGGGGTAAGGGTGTTAGTAGTCATGGTGTTCTCAACGCGATGAGAAGATAAGCGCCCTCGTCACGCCTGCAACCGGCGCGCCTCGAAGTCGTCCACGACCTGCCGCAACAGGCGATCGACGGGGGAGGCCGGCCGGGGCGTGAGGAATCGGTCCGAAAAGCGATTCAGGGCCACGCGGAGAGCGGTGAACGTCTTTGCGGCGTCGCGATAGCAGCCATCGAGTTGCTGGCGGCGGGCGAAAGGGGCGTCGGCGGCCAGCGAGAAGCCGGTTTGACCCATCGCCTCGTAGTAACCGAGGTCGGGTCCCGCCCTCCGTCGCTCCCGGGTGGAAATCGAATCCGGGAAGAGGCCCGACAGCCAGAGCGCGAAGTTGCCGAGATGCGCGCTGAGCAGAAAGCCGCGGCGACCGTCCGATTCGGCGATCTCGGCCACCAGGTCGACGAGATAGCGATACTCGCAGTCGTCGTACTCGGTGATCCGGTGGGCTCGCGCCTCCCTCGCGAAGTGGAGGAAGATCGAGGTCACGTAGTCGGCCATGAGGCGGGATTCGACGCCGCCCTCGAGCAGGCTGTGACGCAGCGCCACGTAGGAGAAGAGGGCCAGCGGGAGCGCCGAAAGCCCCGGTTCGGCGGTGAGCGCGCCGGGTGCCTTCGGGTGATCGAGCAGCGCGTCGATCCCGCGCTCCGCGACGAGCGTCTCGAGGCGGGTCCGGTCCTCGCCCCCGCGGGCGAGCATGTAGACGAGTCGGGCCGCGTCGTCCCGTCCGAAGGAAGCTCTGACATCCGGAAGAATCATGCCGCTCCCCCTTCCCGTGGTCCCCTCGCGTCGGCCCCCGCCACCTCGTTCCATACCCCAACCTCGTCTGCTAGTTTTCTTTCCGGGAGGAGTGGCCGCAACGGAGTCGACCCGGATGACAACGATCTGACATGCTGAGAAAACAATTGAGAGAGCGCGGATTCGTGCTGCTGGCGGCGCTTGCGGCCGTTTTGGCTGCGTGCGGCTCGGCGGACGCGGACGTTCGCGGCACCGACGTTGGGGCGAATGGCGAGCAGGCCGCCGAGACGGGAACGGGTGCCGTCGCCCAGGCCGTGGAACTCGTCCCGCTCCGGGTGGGCGGGATCGCGATCCAGGTCGAGATCGCCGACGACGCCGACGAGCGCCAGCGCGGGCTGATGTTCCGGGAGTCGCTCGCGGAGAACCAGGGGATGCTGTTCGTCTACCCCGAGCAGCGCATCCTTGGGTTCTGGATGAGGAACACGCTCATCCCCCTCGACATCGCGTACATCGACCGCGAAGGCCGGATCGTCGACATCCAGCAGATGGAGCCGCAGACCACGGAAACCCACGACTCGGCCGCGCCCGCCATGTACGCGCTGGAGATGAACCAGGGGTGGTTCGAGGCCAACGGGATCCGCATCGGCGACCTCATCGAGTTCTAGGCACGCGCAGCGCGCAATCCGGAGAACCCACGACCCACCCACGGACGACCCACGCATGGATCATCGCACAGGCATGGATCATCGCATAGAGAAGGACTCCATGGGGGAGATGGCGATCCCCTCCGACAGGCTCTACGGAGCGCAGACGGAGCGGGCCCGCCAGAACTTCCCCATCTCCGACCTCCGCTTCGGACGCCGCTTCATCGAGGCGCTCGGCGCGATCAAGCTGGCGGCTTCCCGCGTGAACCGGGAACTCGGGCTCCTCGATCCCGACCTCGGCGCGGCGATCGAGCGGGCGGCCGGCGAGGCCATGACCGGGGAACTCGATTCCCACTTCGTGCTGGACATCTTCCAGACCGGGTCCGGCACGTCGACGAACATGAACGCGAACGAAGTCATCGCGAACCGCGCCATTCAGCTGCTGGGCGGCGTCGTGGGTTCGCGCAGCCCCGTCCACCCCAACGATCACGTCAACCTGGGGCAGTCGTCGAACGATGTGATCCCCACCGCCACCCACGTCTCGGGACTCGTCGCGATCGAGCGCGAGCTTCTGCCCGCGCTGGAGCGGCTGCGCGCGGCGCTCGCGGAGAAGGCGGAGGAGTTCGATCACATCGCCAAGGCGGGGCGCACGCACCTGCAGGACGCGACGCCCGTCCGGCTGGGACAGGAGTTCGGGGGCTACGCCAGCCAGGTGAGGCACGGGATCCGGCGCGTCGAGGCCGTGCGTCCCGCGCTCGCCGAACTCGCCATCGGAGGGACGGCGGTGGGAACCGGCATCAACACGCCGGCGGACTTCGGCGCGCGGATGTCGGCGGCGCTGAGCGAGATCCTCGGGGTCGGGTTCGTGGAGGCGTCCAACCACTTCGAGGCGCAGTCGGCGCGCGACGCGGTAGTCGAGGCGAGCGGGGCGCTGCGAACCGTCGCCGTGAGCCTGACCAAGATCGCGAACGATCTGCGGTGGCTGTCATCCGGCCCACGCACGGGGCTGGGCGAGATCAACCTGCCCGCGGTGCAGCCGGGCTCGTCGATCATGCCGGGCAAGGTCAACCCGGTGATGGCGGAATCGGTGCTCCAGGTCTGCGCGCAGGTCATTGGCAACGACGCCGCGATCGTCGTGGGCGGGCAGTCGGGGAACCTCGAACTCAACGTCATGATCCCCGTGATGGCCCATAACCTGCTCGAGAGCGTCCGGATTCTCTCCACCGCGAGCGTCGAGTTCGCCGAACGCTGCGTCCGCGGGATCACGGCGAACGAAGAGCGCTGCCTCCGGAACGCGGAATCCACCGCGGCGCTCGCCACCGCGCTCGCGCCCGTCATCGGGTACGACAAGGCGGCCGAACTCGCCAAGCTCAGCCTCGCGGAAGACCGCACGCTGAAGGAACTCGTCCTGGAGCAGGGGCTCGTCGCCCCGGCGGAACTCGACCGAATCCTCGATTTCCGCGCGATGACCGAGCCCGGCTGACCCGACCCGGCCGTCGCCTCGTCGCCCCGGTGCGCCCGTTGCCCCGTCGCGCCCGTCGCCACGGCGCGCTATGGGATGGGGACCAGCGCCTCCGGAAGCAGTCGATTCACCGTGAGGCTGGAGAGCCGGAAGGCTTCCGCTCCGTCCGCGACCCGGCCGACCCAGTCTCCGCGTTCCTCGTCCTCCAGCAGGAGGATCGCGAGTTCGAGTCGCCGGCCGGTCACATCCGCGGACCCCTCCGAGAACACTTCGAACGATCCATCCGCGAGCGCGAAGTCGGCGGCCGCCTCTTCCTCCTCCGTGGGGAAGCCGGAGGCGGAGACGGAGGGCAGGATGGCGAGGAGCCTCTGCACGAGCGCCGAATCCGCCGGCGCGTCCCCCGCGAACCACCCCTCGTCGCTCCGGCGCAGCACCGCCTCCCGGTCCCCGCGGCGCATGAGGATCTCGCGTACGCCGGCGGTGTCCACGGACGCGATCAGGCGCGGGCGCCACCCGTCGCGGTCCCGGTTCAGGTAGCCCCCGGCCGGACCGTCGAGCCGATAGACGACATCGTCGCCGGGGAGACGCACGAAGTAGCCTCCGGAGCGCGTGTCGCGGCCGCCGAGCTGGAACCGCCGCACGTCGCCGCCGGCCGTTCGCACTTCGACGTGCCGACCGCCCTCCGCGACGCCCAGGTTCGCGTGGTTCGACGGGTTGCGCGCGACGAGCTCGGACGAAGAGAGCTGCCCGATCACGTCCAGGAGGTCGCGGATCTTCGGTTCATCCGCCACGTATCCGTCGACCATCCACCCCGCGTCCGTCCGCTCCAGACGCACGGTGCCGGCATTCTCCGCGAGCACGATGTCCACGCCCGCGATGGAGTCCGTCACCACGAAGGAGAAGCCGTCCCCGACATCCAGCGTCCCTCCCTCGCCGCTGTCCCTGAAGAGCTGGGGCAGGTAGAGGAGGACGGCCACGCCGAGCACGACCGCGATGACCTTCAGCTGCCTCGCGTTCATATGAGCGCTCCCCCCTCCGTGAAGGAGCGCTGCTGCACCTGCCGCCTCCGCGCGAGCCGCAGCACGCCGACGAGTACGAAGAGCAGCGGGACTCCGGCCAGGTTCCCGTACCGGGTCAGATCCGGGAGCCACTCGTTGGGGAAGAGGAGGAGCGGCGGCGCGCGGTCCTTGGACCGGATGGAGATCAGCGCCTCGTCCTGGGCGAGCCAGTCGATCGCGTTCTGGAAGAAGATCATCCCGGCCAGCCCGGACATCGACTGCGAGAGCGTCTCGTCGTGGACCAGCGACGAGGAACCCGCGAGGACGATGCGGCCACCGCCCGGCTGCGTGTAAGCCAGGGCGAGCGTCTCCATCACCACGTCTTCCTCCGAGATCCGTCCACCCGGCGCGATCAACGCCTCCCACTCCTGCATCGCATCGATCGAGAGCGGGGTCTGCAGTCGTCCGCCTACCTCCGAAGTCGTGAGAAGCGGCGTCACCAGGGTGCTGTCCTCCACCTCGACGAGGAGCGGGCTTCCGAACCGGATCGGCACGTTCGCCACGCCGTCCACGATCACGTGCTCGGAGGCTGGCTGGGCGAGCGCCCATAGAGGATACGGTACGATGAGGGCGCCGCCCTGAGACGGCACCTGCACCTGTTCGTGGAGCGCCAGGTCGAAGGCCATCGACGGGACGATGCCGAGTCCTCGCGCCTGCAGCAGCGAATCGAGCGCCGGATCGAAGGTCGGGCCCGCGTAGAGCGCCTGCATGTCCGCCGTCACGCCCGACTTCAGGATGAAGAGGCTCCCGCCCTCGTCGACGAAGCGGCTCAGGATCTCGCCCGCCGCGGGCTCGAGCGGCGTCCGGCCGCCGGCGATCACGAGTATGTCGATCGAATCCGGCACCGCCGCGGTCGTCGAGTCGACGCGGAACTCCATCAGATCGTACTCCAGGGCGAGGCGGCCGCGGGCGAGCCGAAGCCCCGCGTCCAGACTCAGTTCGCCGTGTCCGGTCAGGATCCCGATGGCGGGACGTTCCGGGCGCGTGAGGGCGCGGATCATGGAGGCGAGACGGTATTCGAGGTCCGCCGTCTGCCGGATGAACGGGATGATCTGGCTCTCGCCGGCGTACTGGACCGCGAGCGCGAAGTAGCGCTCCTGGTACGACACCTCGTCATCGGCCATGACCTGGAAGGGCACGGGGCGGATGCCGAGCAGCCCAGCCTCCTCCCCGGCGTCCGGATCCTCGTCGGGGTCGAGGCGCACGAGGTTCACGTTGGCGCCGCCGGTCGCGTCGAGATCCCGGAGGAGGTCGTCCACGTCCCGGCCCACGGCCGCGAGTTGCGCCGGCAGCTCCGCGGACTGGAAGAGCTTGAGCGTGACGAGGTCGTCCACGCCGCGCAGCAGGTCGGCCGTCGGCGGGGAGAGCGTGTAGACCTTGCCGGGCGTGAGGTCGAGCCGACCGCGCAACTGCGCGCCCGCCAGCGCGGCGAAGACCGCGATCCCGACCAGGCCGAGCACGCCCACCCGCAGCCGCCCGTACGACGGCCGTTCGCGGCTCAGGCGTTCGCGCATGACGGAGAAATACGTGAGCGAGAGGAACGCCGTCCCGAGCGCCGCGAAGTACAGGACGTCCCGCAGATCGATCACGCCTCGCGCCACGTTCGAGAAGTGCCCGAGCACGCCCAACCGCGTCGCCACCGCCGCGAGCGGGGCGGGGAGGGAGAGGGTGACTGTGGGAAGTCCGATGAGGTAGAGGGCGAAGCCGACCGTGACGCCGATAATGAACGCGGTCACCTGGTTTCTCGTGAGCGAGGAGGCCCACAGGCCGACTGCGATGAGCGCCGATATGAGGAACATCGATCCCAGGTACTGGGAGAAGACGACGCCCCACTGAAGGTCGGCGCCGAAGGTGAGGCCGAGCGGGATGCCCAGCGTCCCCGCCATCGCGATCAGCAGGAAGAAGAGGACGCCGAGGAACTTGCCGAGCAGGAACTCCACGACCTGGATCGGCTGCGCGAGCACGAGTTCGAGCGTCCCCGCGTTCCGCTCCTCCGCGAACGACCGCATGCAGACGGCCGGAATGAAGAAGAGCAGGAGCCACGGAAGGAGCGACAGCATAGGCCGCAGCGACGCCTCGCCCAGGAGGTAGGCCTCCTGGAAGTAGAAATAGAAGTTGATCCCGAGGAAGATGACGAGGAGGATGTAGGCGGTCGCGTGGTCGAAGTAGCCCGCGAACTCCCGCTTCGCGACGGTGAGGATGCGGCCGATCATCCGTCCACCTCCTCGCCCGCCTCCGGCGCCTCGTCGGACATCGCACCGGGGGGCTCGTCGCCGGTTTCGTCCGCCGGCCCGGCGCTCTCGGCGGTGAGCCGGTGGAAGAGATCCTCCAGGCTCGCCTGGGCGAGGTGCAGTTCCCACAGCGGCCAGCCCCGCGCCGCGGCGAGTTGCGAGAGGTCTGGTCGCGGGTCCTGGCCGGGGGCGCCCTCGACGGCGAACCGGGCGCGCCCGCCCGCATCCGCCTCGAGGGTGTCGGCCCGCGCCACGGAGGCGAGGTCGCCCATGGCCTCCGCGGCGGCGTCCGCCGGGGCGTCGAGTTCGACCATGACCCGGGCGCCGCCATGCCCGGCGACAAGCGCATCGACGGAGCCATCCGCGACGATGCGCCCCTCGTTGATGATGACGACGCGCGAGCACGTCTTCCGCACCTCCTGCATCACATGCGTGCTCAGGAGGACGGTGCGGTCGGTCCCCACGTCGCGGATGAGGCTGCGGATCTCGACGCGCTGGTTCGGGTCGAGCCCCTCGGTCGGTGCGTCGAGGATGAGGATCTCCGGCTGCGAGAGGATGGCCTGCGCGAGGCCGACGCGCTGCCGGTATCCCTTCGAGAGCTGGTTGATCGGGCGGTAGTAGACGGCTTCGATGCCGGTCTGCGCGACGACATCGTCGGTCCGCGCGCGGATCTCGCCGGCGTCCATCCCGCGCAGCCGGCCCATGAACGTGATGTACTCGCCGGCGAGCATGTCCCGGTACAGCGGGTTCGTCTCGGGCAGGTAGCCGATACGGCGCCGCAGTTCGACAGGGTGGTCCTCGATGGACAGGCCATCGATGGAGATCGTGCCCCCATCGGGCTCGAGATACTGCGTGAGCAGCCGCATGGTCGTCGTCTTGCCCGCGCCGTTGGGCCCGAGGAAGCCGACGACCTCGCCGCGGTCGATCGAGAACGTCGCGGAATCGACCGCAACGGTCTCGCCGAACCTCTTCACGACATCGGTCAGCGATACGAGTGACATACGAGTGGCATCGGATCCGGGTTGGATGTGTGCGACGGGGCGGAAAAGGTAGATCGGGTGCGGTGCGAGTCAAGCACCGCCGCGGGTCATCGCAGACAGGCCGGTGGCGCGGGTGTAGCTTCCCCGGCATGAACGTACTTCTCGATGCGGGTCGGCGCGTGGTGGGGCTCGCGCTGGTCGTGCTCATCGTCGTCCCCGTCTTCGTGGTCCTCGATCCGGCCGCGCCGCGCGGCGCGCTGGACGACCTCATGCGGCGGTCGGGGTTCGAGCACTGGACGTACACGTGGGGCGTTTCGACCGGCGTCTGGACCCTGCTCGCGGTGGGAATCGCCGCGCTCGTTGCGGCGTTTGGGCGCGGGTGGCTGTCGATGACGCTCGCGCGGATCGGGCGGGCGATCGAGCGGCCGCCGGCGTGGGCGGTGGCCGCGTCCATGGGGCTTCTCGGCGCCGGGCTCGCGACCGCGGTCGCGCTGGTCGCGTTCGATGGGCGCACGCTGGTCACCGACGCGAGCGTGAACCTCCTGCAGGCTCGGTACTTCGCCGCCGGGGCGCTGGCCGGACCTCCACTCGCGATGCCGGAGTTCTGGTCCATGCAGTTCATGGTGCAGACGCCCGCGGGGTGGGTGTCCCAGTATCCCCCGGCCCACGCCCTGTGGCTTGCGGCGGGCTTCAAGCTGGGTGGTCCGTGGATCGCGGTGGCGGCGACCATGGGAATGCTCGGCGTCTTCTCCGTCCTCTCCTTCGAGCGCCTGTTGCCCGACCGGGTCGCGGCCGCCCGCCTCGGCGCCCTGCTCGCCGTCACGAGCCCCATGCTGCTGGCCCTCGCCGGGGCCTACATGAACCACGCCACGGTCGCGGCCTTCGCCGCGCTCGCCCTCTGGCTGTCGCTCCGGGCCGAGACGGGCCGGGCCGCGTGGGCGCTGGCGGCGGGCGGCGCGATGGGCTTCATGGTCACGACACGTCCCATCTCCGGTCTGCTCATCGGCGTCGCCGTGACGGCTGGCGTGTGGCTCACCGCGCCACGGCAGGAACCGGGCCTGCACCGGCCGTGGCTTCTGCGCCGCTTCGCCTGGTGGGCGCTGGGCGGCCTCCCGTTCGCGGTCGGTTTCGGCTGGTTCAACGCCCGCTTCTTCGGTAGCCCGCTTACCCTCGGCTACACCGCCGCCGCCGGCCCCAGCCACGGCCTCGGCTTCCACATCGACCCCTGGGGCCGCATGTACGGCTTCACGCAGGCGCTGGGCTATACGTCGACCGAATTGCTCTCGGTCGGGCGCGGAATCTTCGGCACTGTGCTGCCGGTTGCCGCGATCATCGGACTCTATTTGCTCCTCGCGCGCCGCCTGCGGCGCGGCGAGCGCATCCTCGCCGCGTGGGCGCTCCTGCCGATCGTGGCGAGCGCGCTCTACTGGCATCACGACCTGGTGTTCGGGCCGCGCATGCTCGGCGAGGCCGTGCCGGCCTGGTGCGCGCTCCTCGTCCTCGCGGCGATCGGTCTATCGCGCGCGGGCCGCCGCCCGTGGCTCTCGGACGGGATCGCCGTCCTGGTCCTCATCCCTCTCGTTTACGGCCTGACCGTTGGGGGGGCGGAGCGCGTCGTGCGCCTGGGAGGCCGCGCCGCGCTTGTCCCGGAAATCACGGAGCCCGGCCCATCGCTCGTGTTCGTGCACGAGTCCTGGCAGGACCGGATCGGTGCGCGGCTCGCCGCGCGGCCCATGAGGCTCGACAGCGTAAGGGCCCTTCTGACACAGTATGATCCCTGCCGTCTCGAGGGTGCTCTCGTCGGAGCGCAGCAACCGGAGGAGGTGGTCGATCGGTGCGGGCGCGAGCGGGCGGCCGACCGGCTCGGCGCGATGGGCCTCACCAGTTACGTGTGGCGCGGGGACTTGCCCGGGCTCGGCGGCTCGGGCGTGCTTTGGACCCGTGATCTCGGGCCGGAAGCGAACGCGCGCCTCATCGAGGCGGAACCGGGCCGAACGCCCTTCCTCGTGCTCCCGGACAGTGCGAGCGCCGGCCTCGTCGTCCCCTACCAGATGGGCGTGAATGCACTCTGGGGGCCCACTCCGCCGTAGCAGCCCGCGAAAAAGCTCCGCTGCCAGCTCAGGCGTGCGATTCCGGCGCCGTCGGAACGACGAGTTCGAGGTCCGTGTGGCGGGCGATCGTGTCGAAATCGCGATTCCGGGCCAGCAGCGGGCGCTGCGCATCCAGGGCCGCGGCGGCGACCATGCAGTCTACCGAGGACCGAATCGTACGTCCCGCCCGCTGACACGTGCGGTAGATCCGCGCCGCGCGCTGGAACTGGCCCAGCGAGTCGGGGATCAGGATCTCGAAGCGGCCGAGCAGCTTCAACAGATCCCACTCGTCGGATTCGCTGCGACAGCCTGAAAGGAGTTCCATAGCCGCGGGAGCGGGCGTGGCGATCGTGCTCCCGGTCCGTACGGCATGTCTCAAAGCAAGGTGGACGGGACTTTCCGTGCAGCGCAGGTACTCGATCCACGCGGACGTGTCGACGATCACAGGGGCTCGACCGTGTTGCCGTCTCGCATCTCATCCAGGTCGCCCGCCCAGCCCACACCCTGCATGGCGAGTGCCTCCTCCTTCGTCATCGGGATGAAGGACTGGCGGAACACCGCTTCCTTCACGGCCGCCGACCAGTTGGCTCGTCCGTACCGCTGGCGCACCGCCTCCAGTTCACGCTCCGGCAATCTCACTTCCAGATCGACGAATCGCAGGCCGGCGGACTCGGCGGCGCCGTATCGCGGCTCCGCCTCGCGCACGGCGAAGACGGCGCCCCCCCTCAACTCGCGTTCCCGCGCGTCCCGCAGCGCCCGCCGCACCCACGCGGACA
>VXMR01000082.1 GCA_009841005.1 Gemmatimonadales bacterium | reverse complement strand
AAGATGTCACGCAGAGAGACCTTGACCGTGGGACGGCGGATCGGCCGCCCGGCGGTGGCGTTGTTCGTGTTGGCGTTCGGCTGGCTGGCCGGCGCGGATGCCCTGGCGGCCCAGGACCCGCCACCACCCCCTCCGGAGGCCGTCTGGGAATGGGATCCGGACGATCCGCGCATCGGGCTCGCGCCGGGCCTTCACGACGCCGGCATGGCGATCGGCAACCTGGAGCGGCTGGTCAGCCTTCCGAAGCCCGATCCGTTCCTCACGGACGAGGCCGGCGGACGCGGGCCGACCAACTCGGACATCGCCTTCCAGGGAGACCTCGTCTTCCAGGGCAGCTACTGGGGCTTCCAGGTGTTCGACGCCTCGGATCCCGCCCAGCCCGAACTCGTCGTCGCGGTCGTGTGCCCCGGCGGGCAGGGCGACGTCAGCGTGCACGAGAACCTTCTCTTCATGTCGGTCCAGCAGACATCGGCCCGGCTCGACTGCGGCACCGAGGGGGTCCAGGACAGCGTTAGCACCATGCGCCTGCAGGGGATCCGGATCTTCGACATCTCCGACATCGGGAATCCGCGCCAGGTGAAGACCGTGCAGACGTGCCGCGGCTCCCACACCCACACGCTGGTCACCGACCCCGGCGACGACTCGCGCGTCTACATCTACGTGTCGGGCACGGGCCGCGTTCGTTCGGGCAGCGAACTTGAAGGCTGCTCCGGCCAGCCGGCCGAGGAGGACGAGAACACGGCGCTGTTCCGGATCGAGATCATCGAAGTGCCGGTTGATGCGCCGGAGAATGCGGAGGTCGTGAACATGCCGCGCATCTTCGCCGACCCCGAGACCGGGGACATCGCGGGGCTGTGGGCGGGAGGCGACCATGGCGAAGGCACGCAGGCGTCCCGTCTCACGAACCAGTGCCACGACATCACGGTGCGCTCGGATCTCGGACTCGCCGCCGGCGCCTGCTCGGGGAACGGCATCCTGCTCGACATCTCCGACCCCGAGAATCCGGTCCGCATCGATCAGGTCGTCGATCCCAACTTCGCCTACTGGCATTCGGCGACCTTCAACAACGACGGTACGGCGATCGTCTTCACGGACGAGTGGGGCGGCGGCGGTGCGCCGCGCTGCCGCGGCTCCGATCCGGAGACGTGGGGCGCCAACGCGATCTTCACGATCCGCGACCGCAAGATGGAGCTGGCGGGCTACTACAAGCTGCCGGTGCCGCAGACGGAGCAGGAGAACTGCGTCGCCCACAACGGTTCCATGATCCCCGTGCCCGGCCGCGACATCATGGTGCAGGGCTGGTACCAGGGCGGCCTCTCGATCTTCGACTTCACGGATCCGGAGAACCCGTTCGAGATCGCCTACTTCGACCGGGGCCCGCTCGACGCGGTGGAGATGCTGAGCGGCGGCTACTGGTCGGCGTACTGGCACAACGGTTCGATCTACGGCGCGGAAATCGCGCGGGGCGTGGACGTGTTCCAGCTCGCTGCCAGCGAGCACCTGTCCCAGGCGGAGATCGACGCGGCGATGTCGGTGATGGTCGGCGACTCCAACGTGCAGAACCAGGAGCGGTTCGATTGGCCTGCGAGCTTCGCGGTCGCGCGCTCGTACCTGGTCCAGATGCAGCGCAGCAGCGGCATCAACGCGGAGCGCGGAGAGCGTGTAGCCTCGCTGCTCGACATGGCGGAGAGCCAGTCCGGCGCCGAACGAAACGCCACGCTCGATGAACTGCACGCGGCAGCCTCCGAACTCGACGAGGATGCGCGTCGCGCCGCGAACGCGGCGGGACCGGGAGATGCCCGGCGCCTGGCGCTGCTCGCCGACGCGATCCGCGACCTGACCGCCTCGCTGCGCTGACCGACGTCTTTCGCGGGAAGCTCCGGGGGTCGCCCGCGGCCCCCGGAGCGAAGGGCGCGGAACCCCGGGCGCGCGGAACCGTATCACCGTGTGACCACGACGAATCGAGCAGGTCCCGCGAAGTGAGTCCGTGACGAGCCACGACACTCTGACAGATCCGACCTCCGCCGAGCTGGCCCGGGGCATCGTCCCGGGAGGCACTTTCCTGGCGGACTTCCTCTATCCGCCGCCCGCGGAGCGTCGGATGGGGGCGATCATCGGCTGGTGGGAGAAGCGCCGCCTCCCCTACAACCTCATCGTCGGCGGCACGGGCCTCGTGACGATGGCGTTCGGCGCGGCGCTCACGGCCGTGGTCGCGACGCTTCAACCGGTCGACCTGGTCCGCGGGGCGATCTGGTGGGCCGTGTGGGCGAACGTGTGCTATTCGTTGGGTCCCGCGGTCGAGATCGCGGTCGAGAAGCTGTTCGGTCGACGGCTCCTTCCAACGGGTCCCCTCCTCTTCCGGGCTGGAGTGACCGTCGCCGTCGGCGTCACGCTGCTGCCCATCATCCCCCTCACGATCGGATTCATCCTGAACTTCCTCGGGCTGCTCTGACGGCCGGGATGAAGCCCGACACCCTGACGGACTCGACGTCTCCCCGCGACGGACTCCAGGTGGGCAGCGCCCCCGGAGGCACCTTCCTCGCAAACTTCTTCTACCCGGCTCCGGCGGAGCGTCGGGTCGGGGCGATCATCGGCTGGTGGGAGAAGCGCCGGCTTCCCTACAACTTCATCATCGTCGGAACCGGACTCGTGTCAGCGACCGCCACCTCCTTCTTCATGACGCTCAACGGCGGACCCGGGCTGATCGAGTGGCTCCAGGTCGGCTTGTTCTGGCTTATCGCGGCCAATGTGTGTTACACGCTCGGACCAGCCGCGGAGGTCGCGCTCCAGAAGCTCCTGGGCGACGGGCTCCGTCCCGCCGGCCCGCTACTCTTCCGAACCGGCCTGACCGTCGCCTTCGGTGTCGCGCTTGCGCCCATCATCTTCGTCACGATCGCGTACCTGGCGACGGCGCTCGGGGTCGGCCCCTGACGTGCCACGACCTCCGTGTCGCGTTCCCACGGGAACGTCCTGTCGTCAGTCGACGCCGATGGAGTGGGGGCCGATGTCGGCGAGTGACGGGGTCCCGACGGCGCCCATCGTGATCCGCAGTTCCTCGATCAGGATTTCGAGCACCCGATCGACCCCCGCCTGACCGAAGGCGCCGAGTCCCCACAGGTAAGGGCGCCCGATCGCCACCGCCGTGGCGCCTCGCGCGATGCCCTTGAAGACGTCCGTGCCGCGGCGGAAGCCTCCGTCGACGATGATCGGCACCTCGCCGGCCACCGTCTCCGCGATCTCCGGTAGCGCGTCGATCGTCGCCCGGCCGCTTCCTTCCGCGCGGCCGCCGTGGTTGGAGACCCAGATGCCGTCCACGCCGTTTTCCAGCGCGAGTTCGGCATCTTCACGGGTCACGAGCCCCTTCACGACGATCCGCTGGTCCGTGATGTCGCGCAGGCGGTGCACGTAGTCCCACGTCATGGTGGGGCCGCCGCTGTCCGGCGGGCCCTGGGGCAGCCCCTCGTACATCGGCTTGACAGGGTCCGCGCGGCCGCCGCTGCGGTGACAGCTCTCGCAGTTGCGGTCGTCGATGCGCCCGTAGCGCTCCAGCGTGAGGCGGTTGCTCCCGCCAAGGAGGTCGACCGTGAGCACGATGACGGGACAGCCGGCTTCGCGAACGCGGTTCACAAGCGCGACGGTCGCGTTCCAGTGCCGGGGCGCGTAGAGCTGGTACCAGACCGGCTCCCCCCGCGCCTCGTTCACCGCTTCGACCCCCGTGGAACTCACCGAGGAGAGCGTCTGCAGGTGGTTGCGGGCGGCCGCAGCCCGCGCGGTCGCGAGTTCGCCATCGCGGTGGAAGCCAGCCTGGCTTCCCGCCGGCGCGATCATGAGCGGCGTCGGCCACTCCCGCCCGAAGATCGACACGCGCATGTCGAGGTTCGACACGTCGACCAGCCGGCGCGCACGGAGGTAGATCCGCTCCAGCGAGGCCCGGTTGTTCGCCTGCGTCCCCTCCCCGTCGACCCCCGTCTTGATGTACCCCCAGTGCGCCGTCGGCACCGTCTGCGCGGCCACCCTCTCCAGGTCGAAGACATCGAGGGCCTCCTGCGCCGACCCGACGAGGTCGTCGAGGGACCGCGCGGGCGCCTCCTGCGCCAATGCGCGCTCGACGAGACCCAGGTCGCAGCCCGCGAACACACCCAGGAGGGGGCTGGCGGCGAGCCAGCGGACGAGGTCGCGACGGTGGACGGCCTTCGATTCCGATCCCGGCTCCGGCGTGTCGTACATTCGGCGCTCCCGGTTGGCACCCCGCGACGGAGTGTCTGGATTCACGGTGCCCGCCGCCACGGCCCCCGTCAACGCTGAAACCCTTCGGGCAACGCCGAAATTCGATAAAATGTCTTTCAAGCGCCGATCCCCGTCGGCGCCGGACGCCCGAGGCCGTTCAACCACGGGCTGCCGGGCTTTCGCGCCAGATCATTCGAGACACGATTCGAGAGGAGAGGAACGCACCGCGGTGAGTCACGACATCGAAGCGATACAGGAGAAGATTCGCGAGCAGAGCGCCTTCGTGGAGCGGCTGGTCGACGAGGTGGGGCGCGTCATCGTGGGACAGCGAACCATGGTCGAGCGACTCCTCATCGGCCTGCTCGCCGACGGTCACGTGCTCATGGAAGGGGTGCCGGGACTGGCGAAAACCCTCACGGTGCGGACGCTCGCGCAGGCGATCGACACCGGCTTCCAGAGGATCCAGTTCACGCCGGACCTCCTCCCCGCCGACCTCATCGGAACGTTGATTTTCGATCCGAAGCGGAGCGAGTTCCAGACCCGGAAGGGTCCGATCTTCTCCAACATCATCCTCGCCGACGAGATCAACCGGTCGCCCGCCAAGGTCCAGTCCGCACTCCTGGAGGCGATGCAGGAACGGACGGTCACGATCGGGGACGAGACCTTCCCCCTCGACGACCCGTTCCTCGTCCTCGCGACGCAGAACCCGATCGAGCAGGAGGGGACCTACCCGCTCCCCGAGGCGCAGGTGGACCGCTTCATGCTCAAGCTCTCCATCGGCTATCCCGAAAAGGAGGAGGAACTGGAAATCATGCGGCGCATGGGCGTGGGGTCCGCGCCCGAGCCGCAGACGGTAGTCGGTCCGGACGAGATCCTCCGGGCGCGCGGCGCCGTCGACCTCATCTACATGGACCGGCAGGTCGAGCGGTACATCGTGGAACTCGTCTTCGCCTCGCGCGCGCCCGCCGACCACGGGCTTGAAGACCTCGCCGACCTCATCGCCTACGGCGCGTCGCCGAGGGCCAGCATCTGCCTCGCTCGGACGGCGCGGGCACACGCCTTCCTGCGGCACCGGGGCTACGTGACGCCGGAGGATGTGCGGTCCGTCGCCCTCGACGTCCTGCGGCACCGCGTGCTCGTCACCTACGAGGCCGAAGCCGAGGAGGTCACGAGCGAAGACGTCGTGAACCGGATCCTCGACAGCGTCGAGGTCCCGTAGGCCGGAGGGATCGAGGGATGATTCCGCGGGAGATTCTCCGGAAGGTCCGCCGCATCGAGATCACGACGCGGGGGCTCGTGGACCAGGTGTTCTCGGGCGAGTACCACTCCGTGTTCAAGGGACGCGGCATCAACTTCGCCGAGGTCCGCGAGTACGACTACGGCGATGACATCCGCACGATCGACTGGAACGTCACCGCCCGCACCGGGACGCCCCACGTCAAGATCTTCGAGGAGGAGCGCGAACTCACGGTGATGCTGCTCGTTGACGTGAGCGCGTCCGGAGATTTCGGCACCCGCGAGCGCATGAAGGGAGACCTCGCCGTCGAAGTGTGCTCCCTCCTCGCCTTCAGCGCGATCAAGAACAACGACAAGGTCGGGCTCATCATCTTCAGCGACCGCGTCGAGAAGTTCGTCCCGCCGCGGAAGGGCCGGCGACACGTCCTGCGCGTGCTGCGCGAGATGCTCTACCACGAGCCCGCGGGCCGGACGACGGATCTCGGCGCGGCGCTCGAATACCTCTCGCGCATTATCCGGCGGCGGGCCGTGGTCTTCGTCGTCTCCGACTTCGTCTCGAAGCCCTTCGAGAAGGCGCTCGGGGTCGCGGGCCGGCGGCACGATGTCGTCGCCCTCCGGGTGAGGGACCGGCGGGAGTCGGAACTGCCGCCCATCGGACTCGTCGAGCTCGAAGACGCGGAGACGGGAGAACGGCTCGTCGTCGACACTTCGAACCGGGATTTCCGTGCCGCGTTCGCGAGCCGCGGGGAGGAGGCGCGGGCGGCGCAGGACCGGACGTTCCGGCGCAGCAAGGTCGACGTCGTGGACCTCGGTCCCGGGCGCCCCTACCTGCGGCCGCTGATGCGCTTCTTCGAGGAGCGGGGACGGCGCATATGAATCGCATACCGGGGGACGGGAACCGGCGCGCCGCGATGGTGGGCCTCCTGCTGGCGTGCGGGGCTTTCGGAGCGGTCGGGGAGCTCCGGGCGCAGTCCCCGCGGGTCACGATCGAGCCCGACACGACGGAAATCCATGTGGGCGATCCGCTCGCGCTGCGGCTCTCCGTCGAACACCCGGCGGATCTCGCGGTGCGCTGGCCGGATTCCCTCTCGCTGGGCCCTTTCGAGGCGCTGGCGCTCGAGGTGGGCCCATCCGAAGCCTCGGCGGACGGCGCCCGAACCGCGGCGGTGCTTCACGTGACCGCCTTCGAACTCGGGGAGCTCGAGATCCCGTCCTTCACCCTGGAACTCACGGATGGGGGCGACGGGACGGCCACCGTCTCCACCGACCCGGTGGTCATCGGCGTGACCACGGTCGGGCTCGACGAGAGCGGGGACATCCGCGACGTGAAGGGGCCGCGCGCGATCGCGCGAAACTGGCTCCTCCTGTGGCCGTGGTTCCTGCTCGCCCTGACGCTCGGTGCTCTGGGGTATTGGTGGGGGCGCCGACGGCGTCGCACCCCGAGCCGGGGCGTTTCCGGGCCGCCCGTCCCGGACCGGCCGCCGCACGAGGTCGCGATCGAGGCGCTGGACCGGCTCGAGGCGTCTCCTCTCCTGGAGCGCGGCGAGATCAAGCTGTACCACGTCGAAGTGTCCCGGATCATCCGCGCGTACGTCGAGGGGCGCTACCGGATCTGGGCGCTGGAGATGGTCACGCCGGACGTGATCTCGAGCCTGGGACATGCCGGCGTGGACCCCGGGATTCGGACGGCCTTCGAGCGCTTCCTGGACGCCTGCGACCTCGTGAAGTTCGCGAAGTCGCGGCCGACTGGCGCGGCGTGCCGGAGCACCCTTGCCGACGCGCGCGCGCTGGTGGAGCGGACGAAGTTCGTGCCGCCGCCCGTCGCGGAGCCGGACGCGACCTCCGCCGACGGGGCCGAAGTCATGGCGGATGACCGGACCGGGGCGGCGGTCCCGTGATCCACCGGTTCGCGGACCCCGCGTTTCTCCTGCTCCTGCTTCTTCTCGTCCCGGCACTCGCCTACCGGCACCTGGCGAGGGGAGGACGGAAGGCCGGCGCCCTGCGCTACCCGGACCTCGCGCTCCTTCGCCACGCGGGGGCCGAGCGCACGGGCCGCCTGCGCCACGTGCCGCTGGCGCTGCGACTTCTCGCCCTCAGCGCGCTCATCGTCGCCTTCGCCCGCCCCCAATCCGCCTCGACGAGCGAGGACGTGTCGACCGAGGGCGTCGACATCGTCATGGCCCTCGACATCTCCAGTTCCATGCTCGCCCAGGACCTGGCGCCGAACCGGCTGGAGGCGGCCAGGGAGGTCGCGGCGGACTTCGTCGAGCGGCGGCGCAACGACCGCATCGGCCTCGTCGTGTTCGCGGGCCAGGCGTTCACCCAGGCGCCGCTCACGATCGATCACCCGGCGGTCTCCGCGGTCATGGCCGAGCTGGAGGTGGGGATGGTCGAGGACGGGACCGCGATCGGACTCGGGCTCGCGACCGCGCTCAAGCGGCTCGAATCCAGCCAGGCCGAATCGCGGATCATCGTGCTCCTCACGGACGGCCGGAACAACCGCGGCGAGATCGATCCGGCGACCGCCGCCCAAATGGCTCGCGCTCTGGGGGTCAAGGTCTATACGATCGGGGCCGGTTCGCGGGGGACGGCTCCGGTTCCCGTCGATGATCCCGTCTTCGGGCGGCGCCTCGTATCGATTCCCGTGGATGTCGACGAGCCCACCCTCACGGAGGTCGCGGAAGTCACCGGGGGACGGTACTTCCGGGCGACGGACCGCGAGAGTCTCGAACGCATCTACGAGGAAATCGACGCCCTCGAGACGACCGAGATCGACGTGCAGAGCTTCACGCAGTACGGCGAACTCTTCCACTTCCCGCTCGCTGCGGGACTCGGACTGCTGCTGCTCGAGATCGGGCTCGCGCAGACGGTCCTGCGGCGACTGCCGTAGCGCGGGGGAGGCGA
The DNA here is from genome assembly GCA_009841005.1 of Gemmatimonadales bacterium. Lineage (GTDB taxonomy): Bacteria > Gemmatimonadota > Gemmatimonadetes > Palauibacterales > Palauibacteraceae > Palauibacter > Palauibacter polyketidifaciens. The sequence continues at coordinate 22,317 of VXMR01000082.1, read as the reverse complement.
GATCGTGTTCCGCTTCGGCTTCGTCACGGCGCTCTTCGGGCTGGCGCTCATCCCGCTGGTCGCCGGACTCATGTGGCGCGGGACGGCGCAGCGGCGCCGGGCGCTGGCGCGCTTCGGCGACCTCGCGCTCGTCCGCCAGTTGAGCCGGAGCGTGAACCCGCGGGCCCGCGCGTGGAAGGCCGTCGGACTCCTCGCCGTGCTCGGCCTCTCCGTCGTCGCCGTCGCCCGCCCGCAGTTCGGTTCGCGCGTAGAGACCGTTCGCCGCGAGGGAATGGACATCGTCGTCGCCCTCGACCTCTCGACTTCGATGCTGGCGGAGGATCTCGCCCCCAACCGCCTGCAGCGCTCGAAACTCGAAATCCAGCGCCTCATGGAACGACTGGACGGAGACCGCATCGGTCTCATCGCCTTTGCCGGCCAGGCCTTCGTCCAGAGCCCGCTGACCTCGGACTACGGAGCCGCGCGCCTCTTCCTCAACGCGATGGACACGGACCTGGTGCCCGTGCAGGGGACGGACCTCGGGGCCGCGCTCGAACTCGCGCTCGACGCCTTCTCCGACGCGCCGGTGGAGGAGCGCATCATCATCGTCGTGACCGACGGGGAAGACCACGAGGGAGGCATCGATCCGGCCGTGGATCGCGCGCTCGAGGCTGGGGTTACGATCCATACGGTCGGCGTCGGTTCGACGGACGGCGTCCCGATTCCCGAGTACGATGCGGCGGGCAGGCCGGCCGGTTTCAAGCGCGACGAAGCGGGGGCCGTTGTCACGACCCGGCTCGACGAGACGACGCTGCGGGAGATCGCGGCGCGAACGGGTGGACAGCTCTACCGAAGTACGCCCGAAGCGAGCGAACTGACGGCGCTCATCGAGGAGGTGGCGGAGCTGGGCGGACGGGAGATCGACGCGCGGGAGGTCACGCAGTACGAGGAGCAGTTCCAGATATTCCTCGGGGCGGCGATTCTCCTGTTGTTCCTGGAAGGCCTGTGGACGGACCGGAAGAAGACGGTGAGGGTCTGGAGAGGGAGGTTCTCGTGAGTAAGACGCGCGGCGGCATCGGGCGGTTCTGGCTGCTCATGGTGATCGCGGTCCTCGCGGCCGCGGTGCCCGCCGAAGCGCGCGCGCAGGCGGGGCGCGCGGAGACGCGCGAGGGGAACCGCCTCTACGAGGAGGGACGTTTCGCCGAGGCGCACGAGAAGTATCTCGAAGCGCTCCTCGAGGCTCCCGATTCCCCCGTCATCCGGTTCAACGATGGCAACGCGCTCTACCGGGGCGAGGACTACGAATCCGCGCTGGAGTCCTTCCGCGCCGCGGTGGAGAGCGGAGACCCGGAGTTGGCGGGCGCCGCATGGTACAACCTCGGCAACACGCTCTACAGGCAGGGTGCGCTCCCCGAGAGCCTGGAGGCCTTCAAGCAGGCGCTGCGGTCCGACCCGGCCGACGCCGACGCCAAGCACAACCTCGAGCGCGTGCTCGAACAGATGCAGGAGCAACAGCAGCAGGAACAACAGCAGGGCGACGGCGAGAACGACGAGGACAACGAAGACGAGGGCGAGCCGCAACCGGAGGGCGGAGAGCAGAACCCGGATCCCGAACAGGACCCGCAGAATCCGCCCGAACAGGATCCGGACCAGAACCCGGACCAGGATCCGAATCAGGATCCACAGGACCAGCCGGATGCCGGGCAGGAGCCCGGCGACTCGGAACCGCAACCTCAGGCAGGAACACCCCCGCCCGGCGAGATGACGAGGGAGGAAGCGGAGCGGCTGCTGGACGCGATCCGGGAAGCTCAGGATGAGGTGAACCGCCAGCCGCGCACGCCGACGCGCGGCACGAGGCCTCGCAGGGACTGGTGATGCGACCCCTTCGACTCCCGGCCCGCAGCGGGCGCCCGGCCAATATTGCCGTGCTCAGCTGGCTCGCGGGCTGCTTTCTCGCTCCGGGGACGCTTTCGGGGCAGGGTGTCACGGCCTCGGCGCATCTCGACCGCGGCGAGGTGGGCGTGGGGCAGACCTTCACGCTCAACGTCGTCCTGGAAGGGGTCCAGCGCTTCGACCAGGACCCGGCGCTGCCGGACATGGGCACCTTCGCCGCCTTCCTGAGCAGCGGGACGCAGACCTCGGTCCGGATCGTGAACGGCCAGACGACCGTCTCCCTCACCGTCCAGTACCGCTTCCAGGCGACAACGGAGGGGACGTTCGAGATCGGCCCGGTGACGGTCGAGGCGGGCGGCGAGACGCTGACCACGGAGCCGCTGAGCTTGCGGGTGTCATCGGCTCCGCCGCCGGCACCGGGAACGGAGGGAGCGCCTGCGGGGCAGCCCCCCGATCCGGCGACCATCGGCCCGGACGACCTCTTCATCGTGGCCGAGCCGGACAAGCGCCGCGTGCGGGAGAACGAGCCGGTCATCGTCGAATACCGGCTATTCACGCGCGTCAACGTGAGTTCGTACGGGGTCACGCGACTCCCCGGCACGGCAGGCTTCTGGGTCGAGGAGTTCGAACTCCCGCAACAGCCGCAGGTCGAGCAGGTCGTGCGCGACGGGATCGCGTACGCGACCGCCGTGATCCGGAAGGTGGCGCTGTATCCGACGGGGCCGGGCACGAAGACGCTCGAACCGCTCGCGATCGAGGCGCAGATCCGCGTGCAGCGGCGTTCGCGCGATCCGTTCGACGATGTGTTCGGAGGGTTCCTCAACCGCGGTTCCCTGTTCGGAGATGTCGTGACGGCGGGCGCCGCGTCCCGTCCGGTCGAGATCGAGGTCCTCCCCCTTCCCGCCGAGGGCCGGCCCGTGGACTTCACCGGGCTCGTGGGGGATCTGGCCGTCGAGAGTTCTGTCGACCGGGACAGTCTCGCCGCGAACGAAGCGGTCACGTTGCGCGTGGAGGTGTCGGGTTCCGGCAACCTGAAGGCGCTGGCACCGCCGGAACTCGCCTTCCCGCCGACGGTGGAGGCCTTTCCGCCCGAGGTGACGGATCGTCTGCGGACCGCCGACGCGGGCGTGTCGGGGATTCGGACCTGGGAGTACGTCCTCATCCCGCGGGCGCCCGGAGTGCTGACGATACCGGGGGTCGACATGGGGTACTACGACGCCGCAGCGGACCGCTACGAAATCGCTTCGGCGGGGCCGGTCGAGTTGCGGGTCACGGGCCGGGCGGTCGAGGACGCGCTGCCGGGAGCACGCGCGCGCGGCTCCGTCGAGGCGCTGCGCTCGGACATCCGCTTCATCCGGATGGACACGCCGCGCTTCCGCCGCCGGGGTGAGACGCTGTTCGACCGGGCATGGTTCTGGGTCGTCGCGCTTGCGCCCGTCGGCATGGTGGCGGGCGCGGCCGGGCTGCGCCGCCGCCGCGACCGGCTCGCCGGCGACCAGGCCTACGCCCGCGACCGCCGGGCCGCCCGCGTGGCGAAGAAGCGCCTCGCTCGGGCCGCCGGGCTCGCGGGAGGCGACGATGCGCGGGCCTTCTACGCCGAGACGGCCCAGGCGCTGGAGGGGTTCGTCGCCGACAAGCTCGACACCTCCGCGGCCGGGATGATCCGCGACGACCTGCGCGCCGCCCTGCTCCGCCGCGGCGCCCGCGAGCCCACCGTCGAAGAGTACTTCGCCGTACTCGAAGCCTGCGACCGGCAACGGTTCGCCCCGACCGGCGCCGAGATCGAGGAGCGCAAGGCCTTTCTGGCCCGCGCCGAGTCCGTCCTTTCCGCTCTCGCGGGAGAACTCGGATGAACGCCCGTCGAACCCTCAGGCGTCGACCCGGGCTGGCAGCCGCCGGGCTCCTCGCCGCGGCGCTCGTTCTGGTGCCGACGCTCGCTCCGGCCTCGGAGACCGGTCCGCCCTCGGCGACGGGACTCGCCATTCCGCAGGAAGCCGCGCCCGCTGCAACGCCCGCCGACCGGTTCCAGGCGGGGAACCGTCTCTATCAGGCCGGCGACCACGACGGCGCTCTCGAGGCCTGGCTCGGGCTTTACGAGGACGGGTTCGAGAGCGGCGAACTCCACTACAACATCGGCAACGCCTACTACAGACTCGGCGAACTCGGCCGCGCGATCCTCTTCTACGAGCGCGCCAGCGTCGCGCTGCCCCGGGATGAGAGCGTGCGCACGAACCTGGAACTCGCGCGCTCCCTGACCGCCGACCAGATCACGCCGCTTCCCGGATTCTGGGTGCCCCGCGTCGTCAGGTGGGCGGCGCAGATCGTGCCGCGCGCGTGGCTCATCGCGATCCTGGCGCTGGGCTACCTGGGGCTCGGGTCCATCCTGCTCTACCGACTCCTCTCCAGCGGACCGGCGCGCTGGACCCGCCACGTCGCCATCGCCGCCGGCTCGCTCACCGTCGTCGTCGGCACGAACCTCCTGATCCGTGAATTCGGCATCGGGCGCGCGGAGCGCGGGGTGATCCTGCAGACGGAGGCCGCCGTCCAGAGTGCGCCCTCCGATGACCCTTCACTGCAGTTGTTCACGATTCACGAGGGGGCCGTGGTCCGGATCGACCGGAGATCGAGCGACTGGCTCGAGATCGTCCTGGAAGACGGCAAGGTCGGCTGGGTACGAGCCGGAGACCTCGAAACGATCTAGCTCGCTAGCCGCCACGCGAACCCACCGGAATCGCGTCTCGCCGGATCTCCGTCGAGTAGTACTCCCAGAGCAGGCGTGCCGCGACGCTCCGCCAGGGTCGCCAGCGGCGGGCGATTTCTCGGAGCGCTTTCTCGTCGGGCCGTTTCTCAAGGTCGAGCGCACGTCCCGCCGCGCTTCGCAGCGCAAGATCGCCCGCCGGGAAGATATCGGTGTGGCCGGCGCAGAAGAGGAGGTAGACCTCGGCCGTCCACACACCGATCCCCTTGAGGGCCGTCATGGCCGCGATGGATTCCTCGGCGGGCATGAGACACAGCGCTTCGGGATCGAGACCGCCGCTCCGAACAGCCTCCGCCGCGCGTTTCAGCGTCATCTCCTTGGAACGGGACAGTCCGATCCGGCGGCACTGCGCATCGGAGAGCCCGGCCACTCGTCCCGGGTCGCAGCCCCCCGCCTCTTCGACAAGCCGCTGCCAGATCGCGGTGGCCGCCGCCTTCGAGACCATCTGCGCGACGATGGTCCGCGCGAGACCCTCGAAGCCCGGAGTCCTTCGCCGCAGCGGCACGGGCCCGGCCCGCTCGACGACCTCCGCAAGCCGTCCGTCGATCCTCACCAACGCCTCAAGGCCCTCGGCGATATCGTCCGGCGTTTCTATCGTTCTTCCGTGCATTTCGTCCCTCCGCGCGTTCCCGCGGGAACGTCCGGCGCGCTCTCTGGCCGATCCGGGATTTTGGCGTCAGTCTTATTGCGTGCAACGTCGAACGCTGATCAAGACCGTGGGGATCGCGACGCTGGGCTCGAGCCTCGGCGCGTGTTCCCCCGCGTGGCGCCGGTTTTCTCCGGGCCCCGCCGCCTCGAGCCTCCCGCTCCTCCGCGTCGCACCGGATCGTGTCATCCGGACCACCGTGGGTCTCAGACCCTTCCGGCCGGCCGGTTTCCGCGTAGCCATGGAGCGGCTGGACGAGAAGACGGTCATCCACAACTACGGCCACGGCGGCGCGGGGATCTCCCTTTCGTGGGGGACGGGACTGCTCGTGTCGGAACTGGCCGAACCTCATCCTTCGAGGCAAGCGGCCGTCATCGGAGCCGGCGCCGTCGGTCTCGCCACCGCACGGCAACTTCAGCGCCGCGGGTTCGACGTGACGGTCCACGCGCGCGCCCTCCCGCCCGACACGACCTCGAACATGGCCTACGCGGGGTTCTCGCCGCTCTCCAACCTCGTGTCGGCACCGGAACGGACTCCGACCTTCGACGCCCAGTTCGACCGGGCCGTCCGCGTCTCCTACGAGCAGATGCAACGGCTCGCGGGCGCCGGACGCGGCGTGTCGTGGTTGACGACGTACACGTGGACGAACCGCCTCTCGAGTCGGCGGGCGGAAGACGCCGGACTCGACGAGACCGAGAGCGGCCTCGACCCGGACGTCGACGTGGGCGCTACCGTGCTGCAGCCCGGAGAACACCCCTTCCCCGGAACCTACGCTCTCCGCCGGCCGACGCTCCGCATCGAGCCGTCGATTTATCTTGACCGGCTGATGGAGGAGTTCCTCCTCTTCGGCGGACGCGTGCGGATCCGGAGCTTCGAGACGCCCCGCGATCTCATGTCGCTCGACGAACCGCTCATCGCCAACTGCACGGGCCTCGGCTCACGGGCCCTGTTCGGGGATGAGACGATGACCCCGATCAAGGGCCAGCTCACCTTCCTCGCCCCGCAGCCCGGGATCGACTACAGCCTCGAAGGCAGCGCGCCGGGCGGCGGCCGCCTCGGGATCCTCCCGCGTTCGGACGGGATCGCGCTCGGACACGTGATGGAGCGCGGCGACTGGAGCCTGGAACCGATCGAGGAGGCGATCGCGACCCGGCTCGACCGTGCCGGCCGGCTGATGGCGGCGATGGCGGACCACCCCTCGGGGCTCGGCAGCGTAGCCGCCGCCCCGCGGTCACCCGCGATGCGCGACGCGCTCGAAGACTACCCCGTTCCGGCGACCCCGCCCCCGGTCGAGAGCTTCTTCGACATCCAGTCCTAGTGTCGTGGAAAGACCTGCGTCAGTCGCCGTACCGGTCCGCCAGCCGTTCGCGAAGCCTGCGCCCGACCGCCTCGAGCACGGCGGCGTCCTCATCCGCGACACCCCGCACCGAGAGCGCGACGCCGGGCGCAATCTCGATCCGCGCCCATCTTTCCACCTCGCCCAGGGGATCGTCGCCGCAGTCCGCCAGCTCCCGGAGCGCGACCAGCAACGCGGCCAACTCCGGATCGTCGGCGGGAGACGCCGCCGCCGCGCGAGGCCAGTACGCCTCCTCCTCCCGCACCATCAGCCTGTCCTCGAGGGCCGCATGCCGGGCCCCGGGGGGGGAGAAGGCGACCGGCGCCTCCGGGCGTTCCGCCGAATCCGCCGTTCGTAGCGGGGAGCCCGTTCCGGCGGACGAGCCGGAGAGGAGGTCGGCGGTCACGGCGATTCGTCCGTCCGCCACACCCGCGATCAGTTCCGGCGACGATCCCTCGAAGACGGCGCCGATCTCGCGGAGCGGGGTCGCGGGCACCCTCCCCGCCCCCTCCGCCTCGCGGACGCGCCGAACGAAGAGAAGACGGTCCCGCACGAGCTTGGGATAGCGGGTCTTCGGTCCCCTCCGGCCGACGCGCGGAAGCAGTCCGACCTGCACGTAGTAGGCGATCGTGCGCCGGCTGAACCCCGTCTCCTCCTCCAACTCCCGGGCCGTGTAACTGCGCATGCCGTTGCCGCCGTTCCAGTTTCAAGTGACATATGCTGTCGTTTACCGATGACAGCCGTTGACTTATCAGAATCTCCCCGTTACTGTCAACAGCGTATCAACACTGACAATATCAAGGAGGAGAGAAATGAACCAGATTACGACCGCCATCGCCGGCCTCGACATCGGCGAACCGATCTTCCGCGGCGGCCTCACGGTGTTCCCCCTCCTTTCGCGGGAGATCTCGGACCTCGATTACCTGCTGCTGGGAGACGGGCTTCGCGAGGGCCGGGTCACGGTGCGCGAGGTGTCGATGGGGGGCAGTGTCCCCGACCTCGAGGTGGAGAACCGCGCCGAGCGTCCCCTGCTCATCGTGGACGGCGAGGAACTCGTCGGCGCCAAGCAGAACCGGGTCGCCAACCTCACGCTGCTCCTCCCCGCCGGGAAGACGACGGTCATCCCGGTCTCGTGCGTGGAGCAGGGCCGCTGGTCGTACGACAGCCCCGGATTCCAGGTGACGAACCGGATGCACTTCGCCAGCGGCCGGGCGGAGCGGTACGCGAGCGTGCAGCAGTCGATGCGCAGCGAGGGGACGCGGCGCTCCGATCAGAGCCGGGTGTGGAGTTCGATCGACGACAAGGCGGTGGCGATGGACGCCCCATCGGAGACCGGCGCCATGAGCGAGATCTTCGAGCGTCACGCGGCGACGCTGGACGACTACGTCCGGGAAGTGGAGGCCGCTCCGGACCAACTCGGCGCCATCTTCGCGGTGGCGGGCGGCAGCTACGGTCTGGACCTCTTCGACCGTCACGCCACCCTCGCCGCGTTCCTCCCCAGGCTGGTGCGAAGCTACGGGGTCGACGCGCTGGAACGGCGCACGGAGGGGGACACGGCGGCGCCGGCCTCCGCGGCGCGGAAGTTCCTCGACCGCCTGCGGGCGGGATCGTTCGATGACCACCCCGCGGTCGGCCTCGGGCGCGATGTGGGCATCGCCGCCGAACGCGCCATCGGAGGCGCGCTCGTCGTGGACGACACTATCGTGCACCTCACGGGGTTCTCCAACCCCCGGGCCGGCCACGCCGAGCGTGACGGCGAACGGGTGTACGCGAACTACCGCCAGAGGCGCGACGCCCTCCGCCGGCGTCAGAGCGATGTCGCTTGACTCGACGAAGGTAGGGCCATACTCCTGTAAGTATGGCCACCACCACGATCAAATCAACGTACTCGCTTGACGTAGAGTCCGTCAGGACACTCGAGACCTTGGCGAAACGATGGCGTGTCTCCAAGTCCGAGGTGCTGCGTCGCGCGATCAGGGCGGTAGCGGCGGAAGAAGCCGGCGCCGTCGGCGGACCCCTGGACGCATTGCGCCGGCTGCAGGCCAGCGTGCGCGACGAGGGAGTAGATCTCGACCGCTGGGCGAGGGACGTCCGGAGCGAACGCCGGGCGGCGCGTGCCGGTTATCCCCGCGCATGATTCACCTGGACACCAGCTTCCTGATTCTCGCGCTCGACGCCGGATCGCCGCAGTCACGGGAGTTGAACGCCTGGCTTCACGCGGGAGTGACGCTCGGGATGAGCGCCGTCGCGTGGACCGAGTTCCTGTGCGGACCTTTGTCGACCTCCCAGTTGGCGACGGCTGACAGCATCGTTGGCCCTCGCGCCGACTACACGGGCGCGGATGCCGCGGTCGCCGCGCAATTGTTCAACGAGACCGGGCGGCGGCGTGGGACATTGCGCGACTGCATGATCGCGGCGGTGGCGTTGCGCGATGGGGCGCGACTCGCCACGGGCGATGAGGCCGACTTCCGCCGGTTCGAACCTCTCGGTCTGAAGTTGGCCTGAGGATCTCGCTCCCATGCTCCGGCCGCGGCCGGCGGCTGGAATTGCCTCGCCGTCCCCACCACTTTATGCGACCCGCCAGCGCGTTGGCGGCGTTCCGGCTAACGATCGCGTGGAGGACGGGTGAAAGCTCCCGGGCGGGGCCGCGAGGCGGCGATGGTCTTCATCTTCATCACCGTCTTCATCGACGTGCTGGGGATCGGGATCATCGTCCCCATCCTCCCCGAACTCATCAAGGAGTTCACGGGCGGAAGCACGGCGCGCGCGGGGCGCTGGTTCGGGGTGCTCGCGGCGACCTATGCCGTCACCCAGTTCTTCTTCGCGCCGATCCTGGGGTCGCTCTCGGACCGGGTCGGGCGCCGGCCCGTCATCCTGATCTCACTCTTCGGCCTCGGGATCGACTACATCATCATGGGGCTCGCGCCCTCCATCGGCTGGCTCTTCGCAGGCCGCCTCATCGCGGGCGTGATGGGCGCGAGCATCACGACGGCAAACGCCTACGTCGCCGACGTGTCCGAACCCGAGAAACGGGCCCGGAACTTCGGACTCATCGGGGTCGCGTTCGGCCTCGGCTTCATCTTCGGCCCCGCGATCGGCGGGCTCCTGGGCGGGATCGACCTGCGCCTCCCCTTCTTCGCCGCGGCGGGACTCGCTCTCGTGAACGCGCTTTATGGGGTCTTCGTCCTCCCCGAATCGCTGCCGCCCGAGAAGCGCGACGCCTTCAGCTGGTTGAAGGCCAACCCGGTCGGGAGCCTGTTCGTGCTGCGCTCGTACCCGCTGGTGGCCGGCCTCGCGGTGTCGTTCGTGTTCATGATCCTCGCGCAACGCGGCCTCGAGACCGTGTGGGTGCTCTACACCGGGCACAAGTTCGGGTGGGACGAACTCGCGAACGGCCTCTCGCTGGCGCTCGTCGGACTCATGGCGGCCCTGGTCCAGGGGGTCCTGGTTCAGCCTGTGATCAAGCGCACCGGGGAGCGCCGCGCGATCCTCGGCGGGCTGGCGCTGGCCGTGATCACGTACCTCGGCTACGGCCTCGCCACGCAGGGGTGGATGCTCATCGCCTTCATCATCTTCGGCTCCATCGGGGGCGTGGCGGGCCCGGCCCTCCAGAGCCTCGTGGCCGGAGCCGTGGAGCCGCAGGACCAGGGGAAAGTCCAGGGCGGCCTCCAGTCGCTCATGAGCCTGACGAGCATCCTGAGCCCCCTGATCTTCACCAGCCTCCTGTTCAGCTACTTCACGTCACCCGCCGCCCCCGTGGAGTTGCCGGGCGCGCCCTTCCTGCTGGGCGCCGTGATGTACGCCACGGCCTTCGTGCTCGTGCTCCGCCTCTTCCGCCGCATCCCGCCCACCGGATAGACGCCGGCGCCTCCGCGGTCACGTCGCACTCCTCTCGGCTCCCGGGCGACCCAGGTCCCGCAGCGATACGGCAACGTCCGGTGCTACTCGCAGGACCTGGCGGTCCAACGTTGCCAGGCGGACCCCCAGGGCGCGCGCCACGGCCACGAACTCGGCATCGTAGGCCGTGAGGCCGCACTCGAGAGCGATATCGATCACCAGCCCGCCGGGGACGCCGACGATTCTGCTCCCGAGTACGTGCGCCGCGTCGTCACCCATCGCCTTGACCTGCGCGGACGTCGCGACGCCGCGACGCACGACTCCGAGCAGAGCGTTGCGCAACTCGCTCAGGAGAATGACAGGGGCGGCCCATTCCGGATCCTTCCTGAGGAGGTCGGCGGCAGCGGCCCCGTCCGTTCCGCCAAAGACGAAGCTCATCATCACGTTGGTGTCGACGACGATCATCGCCGCCCCTCGTCTCGCAGCCGTCGCACGTTCTCGGGGCTCAAGTCGATCGCCCCCAGAGTCTCGTGTCGGCGCGCTATCCGATCGAGCAATGCCTCGACATCGAGCGGCCCGGAATCCACGGAGGCCGTCAGGCGAGCAATGATCTCCCCGTTCAAGCTTCGGTGGTTGCGGGCCGCCGCCTCCTTGAGCTCGCGATGCAGGCCCGCGGGTATCCCGCGCAGAGCCAGGTTCGGCATGGTCGGATTCTCTCGCATGGAGTGGATGATATCGATCCGATATCATCAAGGTATCAACAGACACTGACGGAAGCCACGGTCTTGGTCGGAATCCGGGCTCAGGCGGTGGCCGCGACCCGACAGGAGGTGGGAATCAGGACGCGCCGAGTTGCTGGAGCAGGAAGGCGAGTTCCATCGCCGCGTTGCGGACGTTGCGGCTGAAGGAGCGGCCGCCGGCGTGGCCGGTGCGCGGGTCGTAGTCGAGGATCACCGGCAGCCTGGAACTCGAGGCGGCCTGCAGGCGCGCGGCCATCTTGCGGGCCTGCAGCGGGGGCACGCGGGTGTCGAGATCTCCCTGGGTGAGCATGACGGCCGGGTAGTCCACGCCGTCGCGCACGTTCTGATACGGCGAGAACGTCCGCAGCACCTCGAACTCCTCGGCCACGGCCGCGTTCCCGTACTCCAGGAGCGCCGGCATGTTGTTCGTGTCGGTGAACTGGTAGAAGCGGACCATGTCGAGGTCGGGCAGGCCGCAGTAGACGGCGCGGAAGAGGTCCGGCCGCTTCGTGAGGGATGCGGCGACGAGGAGCCCGCCGTTGCTCCCGCCGCGGATCGCGAGCCGGTCCGGGTTCGTGTAGCCGTTCCCGACCAGCCACTCGGCGGCCGCGATGAAGTCGGCGAACACGTTCGGCTTGTTCTCGAGCATGCCGGCCCGGTGCCACTCCTCGCCGAACTCGCCGCCGCCCCTCAGCGTCGCCATCGCGTACACGCCGCCCTGCTCGAGCCACGCCGCGGCGCGGGTGTCGAAGCGGGGCAGCAGGTTCACGTTGAAGCCGCCGTACCCGTACAGGAGCGCGGGCGCCTGCCCGTCCAGCGCGATTCCCCGGCGGTGGGCGACGTACATCGGGGCTCGCGTCCCGTCCTCCGAGGTATACCACACCTGCTTCAGTTCGTACCCCGAGCCGTCGAAGGGGACGGACGACGGCCGCCACTCCTCCGTCTCCATCGTCTCGAGGTCGAGCTTGAGGATGGTGGAGGGGGTGAGGAGCGACGTCAGCGTGAGGAGGGCCTCGTCCCCGTCCTCTCCGTGCGAGCGCAGCGTCGCCACGTGGTGCGGCGGGATCGGGATCTCACCCTTCACCGCGCCGTCCGGCCCGTAGCGCACGATCCGGCTGCTCACATCGCGCAGGTAGTCGGCGTACAGGTCGTCGCCGATGAACCGGTATCCGGTCAGGAGGTCCTCGCCCTCGGGCAGCACCTCCCGCCACCGCGCGGGGTCCGGATCCGGATTCTCGAGGTCCACCGCGAGAATCCGGTTCTTCGGCGCATCCAGGTTCGTGAGCAGGTAGAGTTCGTCGTCGACGAAGCGGGTGCTGAAGCGGGCGGGCGCGCCGACGATGAGCGGTGCGGGCGCCGTCCCGGAGCGCAGGTCGTGCAGGTACACGTCCGTCCGCGCCCACCCGTGCTGCACGGTGTAGACGTGCCACCGGCCGTCGCCCCCCTGCGAGAAGCCCACGAAGCGTTCCGGGCCGTGCCCCTCCCCGAACAGCTCCTCGTCCTCTTCGGGGCCGGTGCCCAGCCGATGGTAGCGGATCAGTGCCCCCGTTTCCCGCGACCGGCGGCTGTAGTAGAAACCGTCCGCTTCCGGATCGAAGGAGACGTTCCCGTACAGGTAGGTCGGCAGGCGGTCGGGCAGGTCCTCGCCGCTCTCCACGTCGCGGACGCGGTACTCCCGCTCGTCCCGGCCCCCGTCCCGGATGGCGTAGATCATGAGGCGGCCGTCGGGCGAGAAGTCGATGATGCTCACGCTCGTCGTGGCGTCATCGCGGAGGTCGAGCGGGTCGATGACGACCTCGAACTCGCCGGCGGGGTCCTCCGGGTCCACCGGACCCTCCTGCGGTTCTTCGGGCGCCGGTCGGCGGTAGATCGCTCCGACCTCGCGACCCGGCTTCCGGAACGAGAAGTACTCGTAGTCCCCCGCCCGGCGCGGGAAGATCGCCCCGGGCGCGTCCATCAGCTCGCGGAGCCGCCGCTCGAGGTCGGCCCGCAGCGGCGTGTCGCCGACGATGCGTTCCGCGTAGGCGTTCTGCTCGGCGATCCACGCGCGGGTCTCGGGGCTCTCCTGGTCCTCGAGCCACCGGTAGTTGTCGGTGAACTCGACGCCGTGCAGCGTGTCGACGACGGGAATCCGGGCGGTCTCCGGCGGGGGCGGCCAAGCCTCGCACGCCGCCACGCAGAGGGCGAGCGCGGCGAGCGCGGCCAGGCGAAGCGGCGGAAGCGCGCGACCGGCGGGTACGGCGATGGCGCGGGCGCGGCGTGTCGAGTCCGCCATGGCGCCTCCTGTCAGGCGGTCAGGGGGTGACGGTCACCCGGACGTAGGCGTTGCTCCAGCAGCACTGGTCGCCGCCGGCGCTGTCGTTCGCGTCCCAGTTGTCGGCGCGCGCGCGCAGGACGTACTCGCCCGGCTCGCTGAACGTCGCCGCGGTCGTCGTCTCGCCGGTCCCGCCCTCGACCGTGATCTGCCACGGCTCGAACGCCACGGGCGCGGCGGGCCCCTGGTGCTTGAACCAGGTCACCTCCACGTCGACCGCCTGGTTCACGAGGTCCTCGGGGTCGCGGACGGAGACCTCCTCGGTCCACAGCCGCAGCGTTAGGGGCTCTCCCACCCGGGCCGTACGCGGCTCGCCCCACACGCCCTGGACGTGCTGGCCCGCCTCCCCCTCGGGGTCGAAGCGCACGAGGGGCGGTATCGACCCCATGGCCCGCGGTCCGTAGTCGAGTTGCAGCGCCGGGGCGAACACGCGGGCCGGCACGGGATACGTCACGCCGTTCGAGGTGATCGTCCACACGACGCGCTGCTCGCCGTCGCCGTACGACGCGGGCACCGTGACCGAGAACACGCCGCGGTCCCGGCGCGGCCGCACCGGGAAGTGCGTCTGCTGCACCCCGTCGAACTCGGCCGGCTCGATGAAGTTGTCCGGGCCGATCGGGATTTCGATGACTTCCCGGGTGTTCAGGTTGAAGTAGCCGAACGAGAAGGTGAAGGTGCCGTCGTCGTTCCGGTACCAGCCCTCGAAGAACGGCGCCACGGGCTCGCCCTTCGGCGGAATCGGCGCGAGCGGAAGGCGCTGCACCTGCTGGGCGTGAACGGGCGCCGCCCCCCCGGCGAGGGCGACCGGCACCACCTGTGAGGCGACCAGGACGACCGCGACATGTACGCTGCGCATGCGTAGCAGCCCGTGGCTCAGTTGTCGTCGTTGCTGCTGTCGCCGGCGTCGTCGTCGGTCGCGAGCTTCTTTTCCCGCTCTTCGACGAGCCGCTGGAAGCCTTCCTCCGTGAGGTGCGTCACGGCGAGCCACGCGTGCGACATCTCGTCCCCCGTGCGCGCGCCGCGCGCGTACCAGATCTCCGGATCGGGGGTCAGTTCGTTCTCCGCCGTGTTGTCGTACCACCCGGTCATGACGAGCACCGTCCCGGGCGGGAGCAGCGGCGCCACGTCATCCTCGTAGATGTAGCTGTGGTGCCAGCGCGCGTCGAAGTCCGTGACCATGCTGACGAGTTCGAGCCTGCCGTCGGGGTAGAGCGCCTGGATCGACATCGCGTGCAGGTGGACGTGTCCGTGCGGCTGGAAGCTGTCGAGTCGGACCGGGTGATCCCAGCGATAGAAACCCTGTGTCATCGCGGTGCCTCCCGGCGCCAGCGCGATGTCCCCCCTGAGAGGGTAGAGTCGCAGGTCCTGCTGGAACTCGGGCTCGTAGCCCTCCTCGTGGAACCAGATTCCGAGTTCGACCTGATCGCCGGGCACGTCGTATCCCATGGGATAGTAGTGCGCGTCCCACTCGATCATGTCGTTCGCTTGCAGGAGCCGGCCCGCGTCCGTGGGCACGATCTCCCCTACCTTGCCCATCGCGTACTCGGAGAGGCTCTGGATGCGCTGGTACTCCCCTTCCTCGTTGAGCCGCAGGAGGCGCGGGATCGCGTGGTGTACGACCTGACGCCCGGCGGGGAAGGACGGCCTCGTCTCGAACGCCATCACCCAGCGGTCCTCGTCGAGTCCCGTCGGCACCCGCGGCCGCCACCAGGTGTCGCCGCCCTCGGCCGGGACGTCGAACGGCTTCGACCTGATCACGTGATCGGGCGGGCCGAGGATGTCCTCGAGCTGCCACTTCTGCTCGTTCGGCCACTCGATCGGAGGCGGCATGTCGGCCGGATTCCCTTCGGGCGCCCCGGCGTCGGCCCAGGCGACGATCGTCCCGATTTCCTCCTCGCTCAGCCGCCAGTCATCCTTGATGTCCTGGATGCCGACGCCCGTGTCGAGGTGGAACGGCGGCATGAGCCGCTTCGAGACCAGCTCCTTCATGCGAGACGCCCAGCGGCGCGTGTCCCGGTAGTCGAGGAGCGGCATCGGACCCACGGATCCCGGCCGGTGGCAGTTCTGACAGTTCGCCTGGAGGATGGGGGCGACGTCCTTCGAGAAGGTGACGTCGGCCTCCGCGCCGTCGGCGCCGTTCACCCCGCTCGCGGCCGGTCCCTGTCCCGCGAGATCCCCGAACGCGAGACCCAGAGCGACGGGCGCGATGAAGACGGCCAGCGCCGTCGCACGCGACCAGGCATGGCTCGAATGGCGATGCGATCCACGCATGAGACATCCTCCTCCAGATGGAACTGCTCCGCTGCCGGCTGCCAGCGACTCCTTATTAACTCCCCGATACAGTGCGAAGAAACATCGCCTGCGTGCAAGGAGCCGTTGCGTCCCGGGAAACGCGCGTCCACGATGGAGTGTTATCCTTGCCGGACACCGGACGGCGAACTGCTGAAGCGAGAACAGCGAGAGCGGACGGATGATGAAGAACCATTGGAGCTGGCGGCCGAGCAGCACCCTTCTTCTCCCCCTTCTCTTCGGAGCCATCGCGGGCACCCCCGCTGCCGCTCAGGGCCCGGGCGTGGAGGGAGCCGCGTGGACCTACTACGGGGGCGACGCCTGGCACACCCGCTACACGCCGGCGACGCAGATCGACGCCTCCAATTTCGAGAGCCTCGAGGTCGCGTGGCGGTGGGACGCTTCGAGCTTCGGGCCGAGCACGGCGCGGGCCACGCCGTCCTACGTCGACGGGAAGATGATCACGGTGACGGGCGAGAACCGGCACGTCATCGCCCTCGACCCCTCCACGGGAAGACTCCTCTGGAGCTTCGCCGAACCCATGACGTGGCGGCACGAGTACTCGATGCGAAAGGCGTACGGCAAGGGCGTCGCCTATGCCGAGGTCGACGGACGCGGCGTCGTCTACATCCTCAGTCCCGGGTTCTTCCTTTACGCGCTCGACGCCGACACGGGACAGCCGCTCGAAGACTGGGGCGAGCCCGTGCCGCTGCCGGGATTCCCGTCCTCCGGGACCGTGGACCTCGTCGCGGACCTCATCGAGGGCTGGGGGCCGTGGGAGAACCTGAACCAGGAGTACGACCCGGATCAGGGGATGCCGCTCGAGATCGGCTACATCACGTCGTCTTCCCCTCCCATCGTCGTGAACGACGTCGTCGTTGTCGGCAACTCCGCCGAGCAGGGATACAACCAGACCCGGAAGGAGATGGTCCCGGGCGACATCCTGGCCTACGACGCCCGCACGGGGGACTTCAAGTGGAAGTTCCACGTCATCCCGCGGCCGGGGGAGTTCGGACACGAGACGTGGGAGAACGACGCATGGCAGTGGACCGGTGACGTCTCCCCGTGGGCGCCGCTCTCGGCGGACCCGGAACTCGGACTCGTCTACCTCGTCACGAACGGCGCCACGATCGACTACTACGGCGGCTTCCACCCGGGCGACAACCTCTTCAGCACGAGCATCGTCGCGCTTGACGTGGAGACGGGAGAGCGCCGCTGGCATTTCCAGTTCGTGCACCACGACATCTGGAACTACGACACGCCGACCGCTCCCATCCTGATGGACGTCGTCGTGGACGGACGGCCGATCAAGGGCGTCTTCCAGGCGACGAAGCAGTCGTGGCTCTACGCGCTCGACCGCGAGACGGGCGAGCCGATCTGGCCGATCGAGGAGCGGCCGGTTCCGCCGTCGAAGGTGCCGGGCGAGAAGCTCTCCGAGACCCAGCCGCACCCGACGTGGCCCCTGCCCTACGACCTGCAGGGCCGCACGGAGCAGGACCTCATCGACTACACGCCGGAGCTGCGCGAGATGGCGCTCGAGTACGCGCGCGAGAACGATCTCTTCGTGCCGCTCTTCAACCCGCCGACACACGTCGGGAACCCGGAAGGCGAGGGCCCGGCGCTCTTCTGCCCCGGCGGGGGCGGGGGCGCGAACATCACGGGTCCGCCCGCCGCCGACCCGGTGACCGGGGTCGTCTTCGTCACATCGACGAGCGGGTGCTCGCCGGTGATGGTGGCCCCGGGCATCGAATCCGAACTCGACGGACCGGAACAGACGGGCGTCACGCACTCCGAATTCTCCCGCGCGATCGGCGTCGTGACGGAGAGCACGGCGGACCAGGCGACCGTCGAGGGGCTGCGGATCTGGAAGGGGCCGGTGGGGCGGATCACGGCGATCGACGTGAACACGGGCGAACACCTGTGGATGATCCCGCACGGCGACGCGCCGGAGCGGCAGCAGGCGGTGATCCGCGACCATCCGATGCTGCAGGGTGTGGACGTGAATCCGAACCAGGGCCGGCGCGGCCACTCCGCCATGGTTGCAACTCCGACGCTCCTTCTTGCGTCTGGACAGACGAGCGATGGGACGCCGCACCTGTTCGCGATCGACAAGCGGACCGGCGAGCGCGTGGGCCAGGTGGAGTTGCCCGGCAACACGCGCTACGGGATGTCGAGCTGGGTCCACGAGGGCAAGCAGTATGTGATCATTCAGCTAACCGACGGACTTGCGGCGATGGCCCTGCCCTGACGGCCACTGGGGCCGGACGGGCCGAACCCTTTCAAGAGCGTAAGGAAGAAAAGAAAAATGCTGCGTGAACATCTGAATTCCGGACGCGCGGGCGTCTGCGTCGCCGTGGCGTTGTCCGTACTCGTCGCCGGGGCATGCATCGAGAGCGAGGACACGATGGAGCCCGTGCCCGCGAACGAGGCGCCGGTCGCGGTTGGCGTCGTGCCGCCAGTGACGGTGGCGGCCGGGGACCACGTGATTGTGGACGTGTCGGGCTTCTTCCAGGATCCGGACGGCGACCCGCTCCTGTACGGCGCGGGGACATCGAATGCGCTCGTGGCCGGCGTCTCCGTCGCGGGCAGCAGGATGACCGTGGTCGGGGTCGGGACCGGCCAGGCCGGCGGGTTCCTCTTCGCCCGCGATCAGGCCGGCGGTGAAGCCGTGCAGAACTTCGTGATCACCGTGCCGAACCAGCCGCCGGTCGCCGCGCAATCGCTGCCGGCACTGAGGCTGACGACGGGGCAGGTGCACCAGATCGACCTGTCGCAGTACTTCAGCGACCCGGAGGGCGACGACCTGACGTTCGGTGTCACGACCGCGAACACGCTTGTGGCGGTGGGGGCGGTATCGGGCAACACGCTCACGGTGGTCGGCGTGACGGTGGGGAGCACGACGATCACGGTCACGGCCAGGGACGCGGCCGGCGGCGAGGCCCGGCAGGAAACGCCGGTGGTCGTGAGAAGCCGTTAGCGAGCGCCGGGCCGGGGGGGGCGGCGACGCCTGCGGAGCGGTTGCGGGCGGGCGGTGAAGATGTGACCCGTCCGGGGATTGCTTCGTGTTAGGGGTGGCAGACCGAAACCCGGTTGGCGCGAGCGACGTTTTGCTCAGGCGCCTTGAAGGAGGCAACGTGAAGTACCGATTCAGACAGTCCTCGATGGCGGCCGTTCTCGCCGTCATCGGGGGAGCCTGGGCGGCCGAGGCCCTCGCGGCGCAGGATTTTCTCTTCCGGCGTCCTTCCATCACACTCGGTGCTCGAATCGGGTACGCGATACCCCGCGCGGACAGCGAGATCTTCGATTTCACGCGCGAAGAACTCACGGTCGAGAAGGAGGATTTCAACGCGGTGGCGCTCGCCGCCGACCTCGGCATCCGGCTCTCCGACCGCATCGATCTTGCGCTGGGCCTCGGGTACGAGAACAGCCAGATCGACTCCGAATCCCGCGAGTTCATCGGCACGGACGACCTGCCGATCCTGCAGACGACGGACTTCCGCCGCGTCCCGTTCACCGTCGGCGTGAAGGCCTACCTCACAGAGCGGGGACGGCGGATCAGCGATCTCGCCTGGATTCCGGGGAAGCTCGCTCCCTTCGTCGGAGGCGGCGTCGGCTTCATGTGGTACGAATTCGAGCAGGAGGGCGAATTCGTCGATTACGAGACGCTGGACGTCTTCTACGACTACTTCTCGTCCAGCAACGGATCCCTGCTCGGCTACGTGACGGCCGGATTGGACTACTCGCTCGGGCTGCGGTGGATTTTAACCGCCGAAGCCCGTTATTCTTGGGCCAGCGCGGACATGGGCCAGAGCTTCATCGGGTTCGACAAGATCGACCTGAACGGACTTCGCGCCGCGTTCGGCTTCTCGGTACGGCTGTAAGAACCTCGAGGTATGGTCACATGACGAAACAGCGAACTGCTGGAATCGGCTCCGCTCTTTTCGTGGCGGCCGGGATGATGCTTGCGGCCGGGCCGCTGGCGACCGCGGCGGCGCAGGAGATGGACGAACGCTGGCTCGCCTGGATGGGTTGCTGGCAGCCTGTTCGTACCTCGACCACCGCGGACGCGCCCGAATCGCTGCTCTGCTTCCAGCCGAGCGCGGAGGAGGCCGGCGTCGAGATGATCGCGGTGGAAGACGGCGAGATCGCGGCCCGCGAAGTCGTGCGGGCGGACGGGCAGCCCCACGAGGCCGCCCGGGAGGGCTGTAGCGGATCGCGTCGCGCGGTCTTCGCCTCCCGCCCGGGCCGGGTGTTCATGGATGTGGACCAGGTCTGCGAGGGCGGAGTGGATCGATCTTCGAGCGGGATGTTCGCGATGATCTCGCCCGACTCCTGGATCGATGCGCGGGTCGTCACGGTCGGCGATGAGAAGCTGACGTGGGTGACGCGATACCGGCTGGCCACGCAGAGCGAGGCCGAGGCCGTCGGCCTGGGTGAGATCGCGGCCGACCGGAGTCTGGCCGTGCGCTCGTTGCGACTCGCGGCGTCCGGACGGTATGCGGTCGACGACATCATCGAGGCGCAGGCTCACGTGGACCCGGAGGCTGTCGAGGCCTGGATCGTCGAACACGAGACGCCGCTCGAAGTCGACGCCGACCGGCTCATCCAACTCGCCGATGCCGGCGTGTCGGAAGGCGTCATCGACATGATGGTCGCGAGGAGCTATCCGGAGCGCTTCGCGGTGTCCACGGGCGGCGACGGCGGCGAACGGTCCTGGGGCGGCGTTGGCGGATACTACGACCCGATCTACGGCTGGGGTTATCCCTACTACGGCCGCTTCGGCTGGTCCAGGTACGGCTACTCGCCCTTCGGCTTCGGGTACGGATACCCGTACGGCTACGGCTACGGCTACGGGTACGGGTATGGTTACGGCCCGGTGATCGTCCGCACCGGCCGCGAAAACAGCGGCGGCCGGGTGATCAGCGGACGGGGCTACAGCAGCGGAAGTTCCAGAATCGGCACCGGGTTCACCGGGTCGTCGAGGGGGACCGCGTCGGTCGGTACCTCGGGAGGCCGCTCGTCCGGGGGAAGCTCGACGGGACGTACGGCGCGGCGGCGCGGCGGAGGTCGCTGACTCCCGCGCGGTCACGCCTGACTGCCCTACGAGAGGGCCCGGTCTTCCGGGCCCTTTCGCGTTTCACGTCTCGCGCTCCAGGGTCCGGAACCGCAGATTGGCGATACGGCCGATTCCGCTGCCGGCACCGAGGAGGAACGATGAACGTGGATCACCCCGCCGCGCGCCCCTTCACCTATGTCGCGCTCGGCCTCCTGGGGCTCGCTGCCGCTGCCGCCGTACTCGTTCAGCCGGACGCGGCTCGCACCCAGACCACGTCCGGCGACTGGGAGCCCCCGCTCACCGCGCACGGCCATCCCGATCTCCAGGGGAACTGGACCAATCAGACGCTGACCCCCTTCGAACGTCCCGAAGGCCAGGGGCCGGTGCTGAACCCGGACGAAGTCACCGCCATAGAGGGTGGACAGGCTCAGACGGTCGCCGAACGGACAGCTCCGGTGGATCCGGACCGACCACTGCCGCCGGGGGGCGAGCACCGGGTCTGCATCGATGGGGCCACGACATGCTACGACGAGTTCTACCGCGAGCCGGGCGAACGCGTGGCGATCGTGCACGGCGAGCCGCGCAGTTCCCTCGTCACCGACCCGCCGGATGGACGGATTCCGGACCTTACGCCGGAGGCCCGCGGGCGGCTGGAGGAGGCGGCCGAGTTCCGCGCCGGATTCGGCCAGTACGACCACCCCGAGCTTCGGCCGCTCGCGGAACGGTGCATCGTATCGTTCGGATCGAGCGCCGGGCCGCCGATGCTCCCCAACTACTGGTATAACAACAGCTACACGATCGCGCAGAACGAGGACTTTGTCGTGATCATGGCCGAGATGGTGCACGACGCACGGATCATCCCCATCCGCGACCCGCAGGAGCAACTCGAGAGTCGGCCCGAACCGGACCACGTGACCCCGTGGTTCGGAAGTTCCGTCGGCTGGTGGGAGGACGGAACGCTCGTCGTCGAGACGACGAACCTCAACCCGGAGCACGCGTTCCGGGGGGTCCCGCCCTCGAAGGATCGGAAGGTCATCGAGCGCTTCACGCGCGTGGACGAGGAGACGATCCTCTACGAGTTCATGATCGACGATCCCGCGGTGTACACGAGCCCCTGGGGCGGCCAGGTCCCCTTCAAGCGCTTCGACCATCTGCTCTACGAGTACGCGTGCCACGAGGGCAACTACGCGATGTTCAACGTGCTGAGCGGCGCGCGTTACCAGGAGCGGCTGGGGAGGAACCCGTAGCGCACTCGCCGGGTCGCCTGTGTTCGCTGCTCGCCGCGCTGGCGGTCGCGGGCTGCGCCGCCGATCGTCCGCCGGAGGGCCCGGCCGAAGCCGAGATCGCCCCGGCCGGGGTGCTCGGCCTGCGTCCGGGCCCCTCGCCCGATCGATCCTCTCCTGACTGGGAGCCTCCCGTGAAAGTCGTCGTCGCCGATCTGTGGCCCGGCCGCACGGCCGAACTCGCGG
>VXMR01000072.1 GCA_009841005.1 Gemmatimonadales bacterium | reverse complement strand
TCGCCGGGGTCGCCCGCGAAGAGTGCGGCGAGGTGGGATACGGCCGCCCGGGCGTCGCGGACGGCCAGTTGCGGGAGGTCGACGTCGGCGACGCGCTCTACGACGGCGGCGCCGGCTCCGGCACGCCCGGCGGCTTCCACAAAAGCGTGGCCATCGACGCGCGTCCCCGGAATCGCGCAGAAGAGGTCGCCGGCGCCGACCAGGCGGGAGTCCGAGCGCAACGCCGGGAACTCCGCGGGAGGAACCCCTCTCCACCTTGGTTCGAGGCCCGCTTCGTCAAGCCTGCGCTCAACGTGTCGGTTCGTTGTGGTCTGTTGCGGCAAAGTCCAGTGGTTAACCTCCCTCCAACCTTGTATCCCCGAGACCCTTCTTCGTTCGCCCGGTTACCTCAGCACGACGGTCTCACCCCGGAGCAGCTCGCTCCCGGGCGCGGGGCTCTGTCCCGCGACGCTCCCCTGTCCGCGCCATTCCACGCGGAGGCCGAGCGCGTGCAGGCGCGCGGCGGCCGCCCGTGCGGACAATCCGGCGAGGTCCGGCAGGGCGACGACGCCTCTCCCGCTCATGTCGGTGACGTCGTCCGTGCCGGGCGCGCCCGTGCCGCTGGAGACGAAGATGACGGTGCCTTCCGGCGTGCCGGCGGAACCTCCGCCCGACCACGGCCGGGGACGGGCGTCGGAAACGACGAGACGCGGATCCACCTGCACGCCGTCGGCCGCGAGCGCCGCCTTGAGGGTCGCCTGGCTGGTGGGCGCCGCGATCGCGCCCCCGTAGTAGACCCCGCCCGTCGGGTCTTCGAGTCGCGTGAGGATGACGATTCGCGGATCGTCCGCCGGCGCGAAGCCGACGAAGGAGGCGCGGTAGCGTCCCGGTGCGTAGCGGCCGTCCACGGCGAGGCGGGCCGTTCCGGTCTTTCCGGCTACCGCGAACCGCGCCATGCCGGCGAGCGTCCCGGTGCCGTCCCGGACGACCTCCTCCAGCACGCCGCGAACCGCCTCCGCCACCTCTTCGGATATGACGCGCCGCACGGGGATCGGGTCGAAGCGCCGCACCAGTCGCCCGGACGGGTCCCGTATCTCTCTGACGAGGCTCGGCCGCATCAGCACGCCGCCGTTCGCAATGGCGCCGTAGGCCAGTGCGAGTTGCAGCGATGTGGCGGAGATCTCGTACCCGATCGCGTGCGAAGCGGGGCTGAGCGAGGTCCACGACTCGGGCCGGCTGAGGCGTCCCGGCGACTCCGAGAGGTGCCCCAACTGCGTCCGCATGCCGAAACCGAAGTCGCGAAGGTAGCGATGCTGCACCGCAGGCGTCAGGCGCGCGGACAGCTTCGCGGCCCCCACGTTGCTCGATTTGGAGATGATCCGTCGCACGCTGAGCGTGTCGTAGCCGTGGACGTCCGAGATCACCCTCGAGCCGATCCGCAGCCTCCCGTCCTCCACATCCACGATCTCGTCAAGATCGACGACGCCCTCGCTGAGGAGGGACGCGAGAAGGAACGGCTTCAGCGTGGAGCCGGGTTCGTAGGGATCGCTGAGACCCGAGATCTGGTCGACCGCTCCGTCGGTGCGTTCGCTCGCCAGCGCGAGGATTTCGCCGGTACGCGGATCGAGGAGGACGATGTCGCCCCCGTTCGCCCCCGTCTTCGCGAGCGCGCGCGCAAGTTCGTTTTCGGCGATCCGCTGGAGTTCGGAGTCGAGCGTGAGCACGACGTCGTGACCGGGCACCGCATCGATGACCTGTCCGCCGGGGGGACGGTACGCGTTGCGATGGCCATCGAGTCGCACCTCCGCGCGGCCGGACTCGCCGACCAGCCATGAGTCGAGATCGGCCTCGAGGCCCGTTCCGCCCTTGCCATCGGAGCCCACGGCGCCGATAAGACGGCGGCCCATGCTGCGGGGGTATTCTCTCGCTGACCGGCTCTCGAAGTAGATCCCCTGCCCGATCGTCCGCTGCAGCCGCACGCGCTCTTCGTCGCTCACGTCGCTCGCGACGAGAGACCAGCCGCCCGAGGCTTCCGCGATGGCGCTCCGGCGCTCCGGCGCCACGGGCACGACCGCGGCCACCGTCTCGATGGCCTCCGCCCGGTCGACGCGCAGTTCGTTAACGGCGAGGAAAGCCTGGTAGCGTGTGTCCGGCGCCGCGAGGACGCGGCCGTGCCGATCCAGAATCCGTCCGCGCACCGCGGGCAACGACTCCCACTCCGCGCTCTGCGCGACCTGCCTCGCGCGATGCGCCTCGCTCTCGAGGATCTGGAGGTCGCCGAGACGCACGGCATAGACCAACGCGACGAGGGTGAACGCGACGCCCAGCGCACGATGCCGGACGCGCTGCGTCCGTGCGATCGCCGCCTCCTGCGCATCGCCCGCGAAGCCCTCGAGCTGCGTCGTGCTGTGAATGCCGAAACGCGTCACCTGTCCGCTCCCCTGCCGGAGACGTCCACCTCTTCTTCAGCCGGCGAGGTTCCGGCGTCGACCTGCAGCAGTTGCTCTTCCGCTGCCCGCTGCAGCCCGAGCGCCTCCGCCTCGCGTTCTATCCGCGCCGGCGCCGCGAGTGAATCGACTCTCGTCCGCGCCGCGTCGATCCGGTCCGTGACGATCCGATCCTCCGCCTCGAGTCCTCGAAGTTCGGCCGTCAACCTCCGCCCGTCCTCGCCCCGACGGACCACGCTCATCAGCGAGACTGCCAGCGCGATGACGGCCGTCGCGGCCGTCATCCACCGGATCAGGGTTCTGCGACGGATCCTCCGTACGCTCCCGCTCCAGTGGTTCATGCGCCGCCCGCCTGCTCGTCCGTCCCGCGCTTCTCCCACACCCGTAGTCGCGCACTGCGCGCCCGCGGATTACCGGCCACCTCCTCGGCCGAAGGGCGCAGAGGCCGGCGCGTCAGCGTGCGCCCCAGCGACCTCCCGCGACACCGGCACTCCGGGAGGCCCGGAGGACAGCGGCAGTCGGCGGACCAGTTGCGAAACGCGTCCTTCACCAACCGGTCCTCCAGCGAGTGGTACGAGAGCACCGCCAACC
>VXMR01000049.1:25972-32185 GCA_009841005.1 Gemmatimonadales bacterium | reverse complement strand
ATCTTCACACCGTCAACGGCACCCCCCCGGACCAACTCGGACGACGCCGACAGTTCGACCGCCTGAGCGCGATGCATCCCGACCGGCGCTTGCGGCTGGAGTGCGGGCTCGAGCGCCGCGGACAGCCCGACTACACCAATCGGATCATCGATCTCATCTGTCCCATGGGAATGGGTCAGCGATCTCTCATCGTCGCGCCCGCCAAGGCCGGGAAGACGATGGTCCTGCAGGCGATCGCCGAGGGCATCTCGAAGAACCACCCCGAATCCACGATCCTCATCCTCCTCGTCGACGAGCGTCCGGAGGAAGTGACGGAGATGGAGGCGACGGGACTCGGCGAGGTCACCGCCTCGAGCTTCGACCACCGGGCCGAGCGCCACGTGCAGGTCGCCGAGATCACGCTCGAGCGCGCGCGGCGCCTGGCGGAGCTGGGACAGGACGTCGTCCTCATCCTCGATTCAATCACGCGGCTGGCGCGGGCGTACAACACGACGGAGGAGGGAAGCGGGCGCACGCTCACGGGCGGCATCGACGCGAACTCCCTCGAGAAGCCGAAGCGCTTTTTCGGCAGCGCGCGCTGCGTCCCGGAGAGCAAGGGCGGCGGGTCGCTCACGATCATCGCGACGGCGCTCGTCGACACCGGCTCGCGCATGGATCAGGTGATCTTCGAAGAGTTCAAGGGGACGGGGAACAGCGAACTCGTCCTCGACAGGGATCTGTCGGACCGCCGGATCTTTCCCGCGATCGATCTCAACTCGAGCGCGACGCGGCGGGAGGAACGCCTGATGAACGACGATGAACTCCTCGTCGCCCAGGCGATGCGGCGCGAACTCAGCACCTATCCGCCGGTCGAGGCCATGCAGGAGGTCCTCGGCCTCATGCGGCAGACCGACTCGAACGAAGAACTCGTCTCGAAGCTGCGCCAGCGGATCTAGCAGCTAGCCTTCCGCTTCCGCCTCCGCGCGCTCACGGGCGCGCTTCTTCTCTCTCCGGGCGAAGTTCAGCACCTCGTACGCCACCGCGAGGATGAGGCCGAGTTCGCGCCGGTCGAGGTCCGCCCGTTGGAAGATGTTCCGGAAGCTCCGCATCTTCGGCGCCGCCTCGATGCCGTGGAAGAGGCCGACCTCCCCCATCGCCCGCTCCCAGATATCGAAGAACTCCTCCATCTCGCCGTGCAACGCCGGCGGGGTCCGGCGGCGTCTCTTGCCCTCCAGGTCGCGCCCCTCCCAGTCGGCCGGGCCCAGCGCCGCTTTCCGCAGTTCGTACAGAATGATGACGGCCGCGTGGGCGAGGTTCATCGACGTGTGGTCGGGGTTCGTGGGGATGCACACGAGGCCGTGGCAGAGATCGAGCGCCTCGTTGGAGAGACCCCGGTCCTCGCGGCCGAAGACGACGGCGAGCCGCCCTCCGCGCCCGCCGGCGGGGCTCGCAAATTCCGTCGCGGCGCCCTCGGGGCTCCACCACTCGTGGCGGGTGGAGCGGCGGCGGGCGGTCGCACCGAGCACATAGCTCGCATCGGCGAGGGCGGAGGGGAGATCGTCGAAGATGCGGATGCGCTCCACGACATCCTTCGTGTCGTGCGCGATGCCGGTGATGCGCCACGCATCGAACTCCGCGGGGTTCACGAGCCGAAGACGCGAGAGACCCATGTTCTTCATCGCGCGAACCACGAGCGCGACGTTCACGACATCCTGCGGCTCGTGGAGGACGATGTACGTCCGGTCGAGCCGTCCGCTGCCCTCGCTCACGTCCGGGTCAGGCCCTCCGGGCGCGAGCCCTTCCACTTGCGGCCGCGGCGCGGACGGAGCGCCGGATAGCCCGTCTCGCCGCAGGCGGGGCAGGTCTCCGTGTAGGCGCCGATCGCGTCCCCGCAGACCGCGCAGTGCACGCCTGTCTCGTCCGGTGCGAACGAGAGCGGCGCGCCGCACTTCTGGCAGGTCTGATCGGCCTGCCCCACGGGATCGCCGCACTCCGGGCAGTCCATCCGGGTGTCGTTGCGCTGATCGCCGATCGAATCCTCCTCCTCGCGCGTCCTCTCGGGCACTGCGGGTCGGGTGGCGGTAACTTGGTCGGAAACCCGGCCGTGCCGCGGGACACAAAGCTACGGCGGAGAGCGGTTTGCGACAGGATCAGATCGACACACCCATCGGTCCGGCGGTCTGGATCTGCGGCGGACTGATGATCGCGATCGGCATCACGACGTCGATCCTCCTCCTGCGCGACTTCCAATCCGACAGTTACCTGTATCTCGCCTTCTACTCCATCCCGGCCAACACGGCGATCTCCGTCTTCCCCCACGAGCCCGTCCTCATCTACTTCGGGAAGGTCGCGGACCTGTGGCTCGCCGCGGCGTGGGCCACGCTGGGTACGGCGATTGCGGGGGTCATGGACCACCTCGTCTTCGTCCCCCTCCTGAACCTGCAGAACATCCGGGCATACAAGCGCAAGAGGTTCTACCGGACGGCGATCTCCTGGTTCATGAGGTGGCCCTTCGCCACGATCGTGGCGACCGGCTTCGCGCCCATCCCCTTCTTCCCCTTCAAGTTCCTGGCGTTCTCGGTCCAGTATCCCATGTGGAAGTGGGTCGCGGCGCTGGTGGTCGCCCGTTTTCCCCGCTATTACCTTCTCGCTCTCCTCGGGGCGACGATTCCGATCCCGAACTGGGTGCTGATCGCATGCGTCGCCGTGGTCTTCGCGCTGTACCTCGTGAAGGCCATCCCCGCGGGATACAAGCGTTGGAAGGCGAGCCGCCTCTAGCAGGGTTGATCGGATGCCGAACATCTCCGGAGCCATGGCCGCACGCATGCTCGCGCGGGGCATCCGCAACCGGATGCAGAACAAGCCGCTCTCCGTCTCGTTCGAGATCACGCACGCCTGCACGGCGAACTGCTGGCATTGCAACTGGGGCGGACCCATCAAGGAGGAGCGCCTCGGGGCGGCGGAGTACGCGGCGATCTGCCGGGAGCTTCGGCCCGTCGTGTCGCACGCTTCCGGAGGGGAACCGCTCGCGCGCGGAGACGTGTACGACATCGTCGACGCGATGACGAACAAGGGCGGGCTGCCCTGGATGATCGTGGTCACGAACGCGTCGAACCTCACGCCGGAACGCTTTTTCCGTCTCAAGGACAGCGGGATGCACCAGTTGTCCACCTCGCTCGACTTCCCCGACGAAAGACACGACGAGTTCCGCCGCATTCCCGGACTGTTCGACCGCATGGCCCGCGTGGTTCCCGAGATCCGCCGCCAGAGCACGGACACGGACGACATTCTGCTCAACGTGTGCATCACCGCGTGGAACTACCGGGACATCGGAGACATGGTGCGCGTGGCGAAGGACTGGGGCGTGCCGATCAACTTCTCCGTCTATACGCACCTGCGGGTGCAGGACCGGGACGGGCTCATCGAGGGGGACGGGCTGGACGGGCTGGCCGACAGCCTGCAGGAGGTCATCGATCTGCGCGCCGCCGGATATCCGGTCTACACGACGCCTCGCGTGCTGTGGAAATTCCACCGGTTTCTGACGGAGGAAGGGATCCCCGGGTGCCAGGCGGGACGCCGCTTCCTCGTCATCAACCCGGACGGAAGGCTCACGCCGTGCGCGATGGTGATGGCGTACTTCGACCGGCAGGAGGACATGCTGGAGAAGTTCACGAAACAGAACGCGTGCCAGCAGTGCTACATCTCCACCCGGGCGAACACGGAGAAGAGCGTGCGCGAGTTCGTGCAGGACAACACGGACGCCTTCTTCAAGCTGCTCACGCCCTGGCGGAGCTGACCCGCCGGGAGATCCGCCGAGCGCCCCGCGCCGATCCCCCCGCAGCACCGCCCTCAGCTTTGACAGGAGACGGGACCTCCGTGTAACATCGCTGGCCCCGTGAGGGGACTGACAGGGGCGGTAGCTCAGCTGGCCAGAGCGCTGCGTTCACATCGCAGAAGTCGGGGGTTCAAGTCCCTCCCGCCCCATTGAAGCACGCAGCAGCCGCAACGACGTACGGCAGCCGCAACATGCGGCCGCGCGGGCGTAGCTCAGTTGGTAGAGCGTCAGCTTCCCAAGCTGAAGGTCGCCGGTTCGAGACCGGTCGCCCGCTTCTTCGCCCGTCGCCGGGCTCCGCCTATCGGCGGCCCCCCTCTCCCTCGGCCCGTGCACCGGAGAAGGTCCCCGTCATCACGGCCGGCATGCCATCCGGGCGAACCTCCCAGGTCCCGCTGACCTCGCCTTCCGCCATCGTCCCTTCCAAGACCAGATCCCCCGCCTGTCCCTGCTCCTCGATGCGCACGGTGAAGCCGAACGCGTCTCCGTCCACCGAGATGTCGGACATGTCCCGGGTGTAGCTCTGTCCCCGCCCCTGGCCCGTCCAGCTTCCCGTGAAGGCACCATCTTCCGCCGCCTCGATCGTCTAGGTCATGGAGACGGTCGTGCCCGGCATTCCCGTCATCTCCGCCGTGGCCTCCCACGCCCCGACGAGCCAGGGCTCCTGAGCCTGTACCCCGCCGTCCGAGACGGCCATCGCCGCGACCGCCACGAACCCTGCCAATCCGACCCGGAACCGTCCGATCCTCGTCATCGCTTCTCTCCCTGCACGCGCCCGCCCGCGGAGGCGCCGCCGATCTGAGACCATCCTTCGATTCGAAGCCCGAAGGTGCCGGTCGCCGCAGTGTCGGACAACCTATCCTCGCCCCGTAGTTTCTACGGGGGGCGGCCTCACGCGTCCGCGGGGGGCGTGCTCGCGCGTCCGGTCCAGGAGGGAAGCGATGCAGGTGATGCGAGATTCATGGTTCGCCGTGCTCCCGGTGGCGTTCGCCGCGTGCGGCACCGGCACGGAGGTCGCCCGCGGTCTGCAGGTGGTGACCGATACGATCGCCGACACGGTCGTCGTTCGCACCCTGTCGGGGAGCGTGTGGGGCGGGGACGCGACGCTCGTTTCGGAGCTGTCGATCGGCGAGGTGGAGGGCCAGGACGAGTATCTCTTCGGCCGCATCGGGTCCATCGCGGTGGATGACGACCGCAACGTCTACGTGTTCGACCAGCAGGCCCGGGAAGTCCGCGTATTCAACCCGGAGGGCGGCTACGTGCGGACCCTGGGCGGGCCCGGACAGGGCCCCGGCGAGTTGGAGCGGCCCGACGCGATGGCCCTGCTTCCCGACCGGCGGGTCGTCGTGCGCGATCCGGGCAACGCCCGCCTGCAGGTCTACGGCCCCGAAGAGGAGTCGTTGGAGGAGTGGCCCTATATCTCGGGCTTCTATTCGAGCCGTCCCCTGTGGACGGACCACCAAGGCAGGACCTATGTGGCGGCCCGCGACATGTCACGGCCGGCCGACGTCGGGCGAAATCTCGCCGTCTTCGATGCCGACGGGATCCCCCGCGACACCGTTCCACCACCGCATGCGGCGTTCGAGGCGGAAACGGTCACCGGCGAACTGGAGGGAGCTCGGGTGACCTACGGAGTCCCCTTCACGCCTCGAGCGATCTGGGCGGTCCACCCCAGCGGCCACTTCGTCGGCGGCATCTCGTCGGACTACGCGATCGACCTGGGGCTTCCGCGGGGCGTCCTCCGAATCGAGCGTGCGTACCAGCCCGCCCGCGTGTTCCCCGGCGAGGCGGATCATGCCCGCAGCCAGACCGAGCGCGGCATCGGCAGGAGCATCCCCGGATGGACGTGGGACGGACCGCCGATCCGCGACACGAAGCCGCCCTTCACCGGGCTCTACCCCGGCCGGGACGGCCGGATATGGGTGCGGATCTCGACCGAAGCGCGGGAGGTCGAAAACGAGAACCACGACCCGGACAGCCCGTTCTCCACGCCCTTCGTGTGGCGCTCTCCGCTCCGGTTCGATGTGTTCGAAGCCGACGGAACCTACCTGGGAGCCGTGAATCCGCCCGAAGACTTCTCCTCCAGCCCCTCCCCCGTGTTCGACGGCAACGACGTGTGGGCCGTGAGCCGCGACGACCTCGGCATCCAGCGCGTCGTCCGCTACCGGATCACCCTCACCCCCGACACCTGAAGCGCCCGACCTTAATGGAATCGCGGCTCCGGGCGCATTACCTTGCCGTCGGCGCGGTGCCTCGATGCGCGGGCGACCGCGTCGTCCGGAGGGGTGGCAGAGCGGCTGAATGCACCGGTCTTGAAAACCGGCGGGCGTAAGCCCACGTGGGTTCGAATCCCACCCCCTCCGTTAGAAGTAGGGCGTAAGCCCACGTGGGTTCGAACCGAG
>VXMR01000049.1:0-25962 GCA_009841005.1 Gemmatimonadales bacterium | reverse complement strand
AATCCCACCCCCTCCGTTAGAAGTAGGGCGTAAGCCCACGTGGGTTCGAACCGAGCGAACGAAGTGAGCGAGCTCGGCGAGCCCCGCGGAGCGGGGGGAAGCCAATCCCACCCCCTCCGTTAGAAGTAGGGCGTAAGCCCACGTGGGTTCGAACCGAGCGAACGAAGTGAGCGAGCTCGGCGAGCCCCGCGGAGCGGGGGGAAGCCAATCCCACCCCCTCCGTTAGAAGTAGGGCGTAAGCCCACGTCCTGGGCTGAGCTAGCGGTTCCTACCGGGCCGGAGCTTCCCGGTGCGAAGACTCAACCCGCGGTCGGTTGCCGTGTTCGAGTCCGCCGGGTCCCTGGCCACGCGCCGGACTTCGCTCGGGAGAGCCGGTCGCGCGCCATCCGCCATGTCGGCGCTGGCCACGGTGCCGGTCACTTCCACCCAGTCGAACAACGCCGTCCGGCCCACGTCGCCCTCCATCGTCAGGATCACGAAGAAAATGTGCCCCATGATCGCGGCCAGCGTTTCGTCCGGTTCACCGCGGAGCAGATCCGTGTCCCCGGCACGCACGAACACTTCTTCGCCATCCCAGCCGAGGGTGATCTCCGTCAGTTCATCGGGGCCCACGTTGATGGCGTCGGAGTGGCCGCTGAGATCCGTCAACCGAAGCCAGGTTTCCTGGTCATCGTCCCATAACCACGTGGAGAAGTTCGTTTCGCCGAGCGGTCCAACGTTGAACGACATCCGTGGGTAGCGCCGGATACCCGTGCCCCACCACACTCCGGCGAGACCGTCCCGCTGGGCACGACCCATGCTCACGCTTAGCGTCCAGGAAGTCAGAGGATCGTCCAGGTCTCGCCCGACCAGCCCGACGAAACCGTCCCGATTGTTGGTAATGCGCAGCAAGCCGCCGGCCACTTCAATGTCGGCGTTACTCTGGACACTCCAGTCGTCCAGGCTGGCGCTGGAGTCGAAGTCGTCCCGGAAGCTCGCTCCTCCTCCCTCCCCGACGGTCACCGTGTTCGAACTCCTGTAGCGTCCGCGGACTCCGTTGACGGACATCTCCCCGGCGAGCCGGTACTCGCCCGGCGCCGCCGCAGCAAGGTCGTAGCCGCAGACGCGACCGTCCCTGCGCGTCCCGGAGACCTGGTTCCAGTCCGAGCCACTCAAGATCTGCCACTCGCTCCAGTGAACGGTGTAGGTCACGCCGTTGAGGGTTATGGCGGAGACTTGAAAGCAGCCCGTCCCAACGCTGATGCCGCCGAATCTGATGCCTCCGCTGCGGGTGATCGTCAGCACACTGAGCGGTACGAAGTCGGACTCGGAACTGACGGCCACGCTGGCTGACTGCTCGGCGGTGAGGCCACCCGGATCGCGGGCCGTCACCGTCACCGTCGCGTTCCCTTCGGCGACCCCCGCCATCGTCAGGGTGCTGCCCGAGATCGAGACCGAGAGGATGGCGGCGGCCGAGGAAGCGGCCGCGTAGGTGAGCGCATCTCCATCGGGATCGCGGAAGTAGGAAGAAACGTCCAGAGTTGCCGTCTGTCCCGGTTCCACTTCCTGGCTTGGGATCGTCCCCACGGGCTCGGGGGCCCGGTTCGGCGTCTCCACCGTCACCTGGAAACTCTGCTCGCCCGTAAGTCCATCCGGATCCCTGGCAGTTACCGTCACCGTCGAAGTTCCATCCGCTACCCCCACCATCGTCAGGGTACTGCCCGAGATCGAAACCGAGAGGACGGTGGCGGCCGACGTTGCCGCCGTGTAGGTCAGCGCATCTCCATCGGGATCGCGGAAGTAGGAAGAAACGTCCAGAGTTGCCGTCTGTCCCGGTTCCACTTCCTGGCTTGGGATCGTCCCCACGGGCTCGGGGGCCCGGTTCGGCGTCTCCACCGTCACCTGGAAACTCTGCGCAGCCGTGAGCCCGTCCGGGTCCCTGGCCGTTATCGTCACCGTCGAGGTTCCCTCCGCGACTCCGACGATCGTCAGAGTGCTGCCGGACAGCGAGACCGAGACTACCGCTGCCGCCGATGAAGCGGCCGTGTACGTGAGCGCACCGCCATCGGGATCGCGGAAGTAGGAGGATACGTCGAGGGTCGCTGTCTGCCCGGTCCCGATCGCCTGATTGGGTATCGTACCTACCTGGACCGGCGCTACCGGCGCCGGCGGTGGGGGCGGCGGCGGAGGCGGAGGGGCCGTCGATTCGCCTCCGCACGCCGCAACCCAAAGGCCGACCAGCGCGGCCAGGACGAAACCGGAGCCCGGATCGGCAGGGTTCAACCTGGACTTCACCTGTCTCAAGATCCTTGCCGAGTCGTTGCTTGACCTCCGCGGCGCTGGCACGTCGGCCTCACAGCTGCGTCGGCCGCCGACCGTACGAACTCGCTGCCTCATGGGTCCGAAACTCGGCGGTCGCTGGACGGTCCGCAATTACCCAACAAGGCCAGCCTGCCGCCGCACCGAGTCTTTCGGACCGTTGCGTCGCCCCCGACACGGCCGGTGCCGCCACCAACCCATCTACCCCATTTGAGTAATGGCGCGCCTCCAGTCAGTCGCTTACGCGTCAGAACCATGGTCGATACGGGGGGACCGCAGCGGCGGAGGGCGCTCCGCGGACCAGAGCGGACGGTAGCCCGGTAGGCCCCGGGGACATGGAGTTTGTTTGGATAGAGCCCGGGGAGTTCCTGATGAACGCGGGCGGATCTGGCCGTTGGGACGACGAGAAGTCGGATACGCTGGTCCGGATAAGTCGAGGGTTCTGGCTGGGAAAGTACGAGGTGACGCAATCGGAATGGTTGTCGGTAATGGGTACGAATCCCTCGGATCATGCCGGGTGCGGACGGTGTCCGGTAGAGCGAGTGTCCTGGGATGAGGCACAGGAATTCATCCGTCGAATCAATGCCCGGGAGGACGGAGCCCCTTATCGCTTGCCAACAAGGAGGGAGTGGGAGTATGCGGCGCGCGCGGGAATGACTTGGGACGATTATGCGACCAATCTGGATTCGATCGCATGGCACGGGCGGAACAGCGAGCGAACCCATCCCGTAGGCGACAAGACGCCGAACGGATGGGGGCTTCATGACATGGTGGGCAAGTGGCGGAGTGGATGGGAGATGAGGAAGGCCATCCCACGGACGAAGTGATCGGCCCCATGGGACGCCGGCCGACCCCAAGAAAGACGTGGGGCGGTTGTCAATGGACAACGGGCTGCAATGTGTCTGACCTTAGCGATCTGCCAGACGTTAGGACGCATTTCTCGTATGAGCGTCGCAACCATATAGGCTTTCGCCTCCTCAAGATGCCATGACTCGCAAGGTGTACAGGACGGCGGGCCGTCGGGCTGGTCGCCACCTGGCAGCGGAAGAGCGGTGTCGATGTGGAGGCATTCGAGCCCGCTGCTTGAGCGCGCGACGGTCGGTGGCCCCCGCCTGTATGACGCCGAAGACGGTTACGCGAAACCGGACGCCCCCAGGTAACTGCCTGTGGGACTGTAAAGGAGGTATTATTGACGCCCAAGCCGACGCGGCTTCTGGCCTTGATCACCTGGGTCGTGGCAGCGGCTGAAGCGCTGTTGGCTGCGGGCGCGAACGTAGCCGAGCGGAATCACAAGGGTTGGACGCCGCTACATGCGGCCGTGCAGTACACCCACAACCCGGCCGTGGTCGAACTGTTGCTGGCGGGTGGAGCGGACGTGAACGCAAGAGACGAAACCGGCCGGACGCCCTTCGATTACGTTGCGAGTCGTCCCCCTCCCGTACGCGCTGCTTTACTGCAAGTTCTCCGCCCGTAGACGCGAGCCTCGGTCCTGCACTTGCTGGAAGTCTTGCCATGAACGCGCATCGACTGGCCGTAAGCCACATGGATCTCTGCTTCCCAAGTGTCGAGTGCGTTCTCGCCGCAGCACCACCTCCGACTTCCGGCCCGCGCTCCAGCGCTTCGGCAGACCCTCGGCCTCCGTCGGCTTCTCCGACATCCTCGCACCCCTCTCTCCGGACCCCATAAGGCGGTCAACTCATCGGTAAAGGGGTAAGCCCGAACGCTCCGGCGGAGAGTTGGTTACAGCCGAACAAGGACTGGGCGGAGATACAGCAGTAAGTCGGAAAATGGTTAACCGACTCGCGCTGATCGTATGCAAGAGTACGATTGTACAAGTACGGCATGCACCTGACACCCGGCCTCGCCGAGGTCAGCGCTTCAGGGCGCATGGCTTGTCCAATCGATTCTGCTCAACCATCGGCAGGAGGACCGCCATCACGTCCGGCGTCGTGACGGCGTCCACTCCCGTCTCGCCCAACCTCACCAGTGGCGGCTGGCGGTGACTGACTCAGCCGCGTCCTGGTACGCGCGACGTCGGCGAACCGGCACAGGCGCTGAAGTCAACGGAGCGACCGGCGGGAGGGAACCGAGGAAGCCACGAGAGCGGCGTGCCGATCCCACCCCCCCTGAACCCGGCATCCGCGCCGGGTCATGTCAGGCCTTCCGCGTCACTGTATTATCTCCCCCCATCGCGGTGAGGTGCGGAACGGGAAGGCGGCTGGAGACGATCAGCTTGATCCACACGGATGCGAAAAGGCGCGTCGCGATCACGGGCGTCGGGATGGTCACATCCGTCGGCCTCGATGCGGATGACACCTGGGCTGCGCTTCTGCGGGGCGAGAGCGGCGCGGGGCCGATCACGCAGTTCGATCCGTCCGGCCAGCCCGTCCGCTTCGCCTGCGAGGTGAAGGGCTTCGATCCCCTCCAGTATCTGGACCGGAAGGGGGCGCGGCGCGCCGACCGCTTCCTGCAGTTGGCCATTGCCGCGGCGACGCAGGCCATGGAACAGGCCGGGTTCGGCGACGGGCTCGCCCACCTGCCTCCGGACCGGACGGGGGTCGTCGTCGGCGTCGCGGTCGGCGGGCTCCCGCTCCTGGAGGCACAGCACAAAAAACTCCTGTCGAAGGGACCGCGATTCGTCTCGCCTCTGCTCATACCGATGTTCATCCCGGACATGACCGTCGGACTGCTGTCGATCCTGTACGGCGCGCGCGGCCCCAACTACGCGGCGGTGTCGGCCTGTGCTTCCGGCGGCCACTCGCTCGGGCTCGCCTTCCGCTCGATCCGGAGGGGAGAGATCGATGTGATGATCGCCGGCGGCACCGAGTCCGCCATCACGCCGCTCGCGGTGGCCGGCTTCGCGTCGATGGGGTCGATGTCGGCGCGGAACGACGATCCGGAGAGAGCCTGCCGCCCCTTCGACGCCCGCCGCGACGGATTCGTGCTCGGGGAGGGCTCGGGCATGCTGATCCTCGAGGAACTGGAGCACGCGAGGGCGCGCGGCGCGGAGATCCTGGGGGAGATCGCGGGCTTCGGGCAGAGCGCGGACGCCTATCACATGACGGCCCCTGCCCCGGACGGCGTCGGCGCGCGGCTGGCCATGCAGCAGGCGCTCGAAGACGCCGGCCTCGCACCCGGCGACATCGGTTACATCAATGCGAACGGGACCGCGACGCCGGTCGGGGACGCGGCCGAGACGCAGGCCATAAAGGAAGTGCTGGGCGATCACGCGCGGTCGATCGTGGTGGGCGCGACGAAGTCGATGACGGGCCACCCGCTCGGGGCCGCCGGGGGGATCGAAGCCGTGATCTCCATGCTCGTCTGCAGGCACGGCGTGATCCCTCCCACGATCAACTTCGAGGAGGCGGATCCCGAGTGCGATCTCGACTACGCGCACGCCGGCCCCATCGAGCGCCCCGTTTCGGCGGCCCTGTCGAACTCCTTCGCCTTCGGAGGGCATAACGCCTGCCTGGCCATCCGCCGCTGGGACGACAACTGACGGAGAGTCTGATGAAGACCACGCTTGAACTGAACGATCAGATCCTGAGGAGAGCCAGGACCCGGGCGGTCCGCGAGGGCATTTCGCTTGCGCGGTTCGTAGAGGATGCGTTGCGCACGAAGCTCGGGGACGACGGCCGGAAGCGCCCGGCCTTCAAGCTCGACCTGAAGACCGTCACGGGACACGCGCCGCCCAACGCCGACATCTCCGACCGGAAGGCGCTTTACGATGTCCTGGATGGTGCGTAGCCGGGGCCTGCACCGGAACGGCGCGAGCGGCTACCCGGAGCCGAAGATGCGGGCGTGGAGTTGGACGTTGTGTTCTGCGATGAGCTTCGGGACCTCGATCGCGTTCACGACGAGCCAGGCGAAGGTGCCGACGCCCCACACGATGCCGATGGCGTAGAAGGTCCACGCGCGCCGCACGAAGGCGTCGAAGCCGCCCGACATATCCGCCATTTCGGCTGACGCGAAGCCCACGAAGAGCCAGAGCATGGCGCCGGCCATGACGACGGAGAACAGGAGTTGGGCCAGCGCCTGTCCGCGTCGTCCGAGATAGAAGTTGTGGGCACCCACCACCCCGAACACCACGAGGAGGATGTACGCCACGAGCGGCGTCTGCTTCTTCGCTTCGTACTCCGCCATCCGACGATCCATCTTCCGTCCTCCGTTCTCTGCAGGGACACCGCCAATGTCGCGGTGTTGGCCGGGTCCGGCGACATCGCCGCGCCGCTCGGGCGGCAACGCCTTGCGGGTCGTGCGGCCCGCGGGCGACAATGCGCCCCGCGCCGGCAGCGCGGATTTGCCACGGGTCGCCGGGCTCGGCCGCCACCGGTCCGGCGCAGACCTCACTTCCGAAACACGCGAAGGGGCTTCGATATGCGCCACTCGAAATCTTCCGCCAGCGTCGCCATCCTGGGCGCGGGGAATATCGGGCGCGCCATCGCCGAGGGGCTCGTGGCCGCGGGCTCGCACGCTCCCGGCGAGGTCCACGTCACGCGCCGCCACACGCAGCGGGTGGCGGATCTCGCGAAACGGGGGTTCCCGGTGTCGTCCGACAATCCGGGCGCCGTGGCCGCCTGCGACACGGTGATCGTCGCGGTCCAGCCGCAGGCCCTCGACGCGGTGCTGATGGAGATCGCCCCGCACGTGGACGCCGGGCGCCACCTCCTCGTGTCCGTCGTCTCGGGGGCGTCGATCGCGGCGATTCGCCGGCACGTGGGCCCCGACGTGGCGATCGTGCGCGCCATGCCCAACACCGCGGTCGCGCTGCGCGAGTCGATGACGTGTCTCGCGGCGGAACCCGCCCACGCCGGGGCCCTCGACCGGGTGGCGGAGTTGTTCCGTGCGGTCGGCGCCACGCTCGTCGTGGAGGAGGAGCACATGGTGCCCGCCACGGCCCTCTGCGCCTGTGGCGTGGCGTTCTTCCTGCGGGCGGTGCGGGCCGCCTGCCAGGGCGGCATCGAGATCGGCTTCCACCCCGAAGAGGCGCTCCGCATGGCAGCCCAGACCGCGCTCGGCGCCGCGGCCCTCGTCCGGGACCAGGGCCGTCACCCCGAACGCGAGATCGACAGCGTGACGACGCCGCGCGGCTGCACGATCGCCGGCCTCAACGAGATGGAACACCGCGGGTTCTCCTCCGCCTTCATCAAGGGCATCACGACCTCCGCGGTGAAGGCGGAGTCGCTCTATGCCGGCGACTGAACCGCCGGTGACTGTACGTCCGATCGCCGACCGGGTCCCGGCGTGACCGCGCAGACGCTCTATATCGTCGCCGCGTTGTGCCTCGTCATCGCGGGGACGGAGTGGCTCGTGCGCCGGACCTTCCTGCGGCACGGCGGCACCGCGCTGATGGTCATCATCTTCACCGCGATCATCGCGAACTTCGGCCTGCTTCCGACCTCCTCGACCGAGGCGGAGCCGGTCCCGGCCTACGACGCGATCTTCCGCACGGTCGCCCCGCTCGCGATCGTGTGGCTCCTCCTGAAGGTCAACCTGCGCGACATCCTCCGCGCCGGGCTGCCGATCATCACGCTCTTTCTCATCGGGTCGCTGGGGACCGTGGCCGGCGTGGTCGCGGGCATGGCCCTCGTGGACGGGCCGGAGCGGATCGGTCCCCTGTTCGGGCCGCTGGGCGGAATGTTCACGGGCACCTACACGGGCGGCAGCGTGAACTTCAACGCGGTGGCGCTCAGGTACGACGTCATGCGCGAAGGGGTGCTGTTCGGCGGGGCCTCGGCCGTGGACTCGATCATGACGACCGTGTGGATGGCAGCGACGATCGCGATCCCCCGCTGGCTGCGGCCGCACTGGCCGAAGTCCGGCTGGAGTTGGGGTGGGCTCGCCGACGCGGTGCCGGGTGCCGACAACCGGGCTCCGGACCTCGGAATCGACGAGGACACCGAGCGCATACACCCGGTCGATCTCGCCCTCGTCCTCGCGATCGGTTTCGGAACGCTGTGGACTTCACAGCGGCTGGAGGCATGGACCGCCGCCATGGGGTTCCCGATTCCGGACATCCTGATCCTCACCGTGATCGCCCTCGTCCTCGCCCAGTTCCGGGCCATCACGGACCTGTCGGGGAGCCGGACGCTCGGCCTGTTCTCCGTCTACCTCTTCCTGTGCGTGATCGGGGCCCACTGCGACGTGCGGGCGCTGGCCGACATCGGCCCGCTCGGTCTCGCGCTCCTCGTCTTCGCCTTCACGATCATCGTCGTGCACGGATTCGTGACCTTCGGCGCGGCCCGCCTCCTCCGGCTCGACGTGGATATCGCGGCCGTGGCCTCGCAGGCGAACGTCGGCGGCGGCACCTCCGCACTCGCGCTGGCGCGCAGCCTCGGGCGCGGCGATCTGGTGCTTCCCGCCGTCCTGATCGGGTCGCTGGGCAACGCCGTGGGCACCTTCCTCGGACTTTGGGTCGCGCGCATGCTTCCGGGGCTGCTCGGATGAAACGGATCCTCGCCATCAGACTCGGAACGCTGATCGCCGTTGCCGCCGCGCTGGTCTCGACAGGCGTCGGGGCGGCGGCCCGGAGCTACGACCTCGTGCTCTCCGGCGGTCGCGTGATGGACCCCGAATCCGGTCTCGACGCGGTGCGCCACGTCGGGATCCGCGACGGGACGATCGCCGCGATTTCCGAGTCTCCGCTGGACGGCGAGACGGTGGTCGACGTGTCCGGTCTCGTCGTGGCGCCGGGGTTCATCGACCTCCACGCCCACGGCCAGAATCGCTACTCGAGCCGGCTTCAGGCACGGGACGGGGTCACGACCGCGCTCGAGCTGGAGAGCGGCACCGGAGATGTCGAGGAGTGGTACGCGCGACGCGAGGGACAGGCAGTCATCCACTACGGCGCTACGGCCTCGCATGGGGCGGCCCGCCGACTCGCCCTCGGCGGGCAGGAGGAAGCGGTCCGGCTGGCGGCCGGTCTCGAGCAGGTCGTGGTGATGGAGAACCGGCTGCGCGAAGAACTGGGACGCGGCGCGCTCGGGATCGGCTACGGCATCCAGTACACGCCCGGGGCCCGGCGCGAGGAGATCCACCGGATGTTCCAGCTCGCGGCGGAAGAAGGCGTGACGAACTTTGTCCACATCCGCTACGCCGGGATGGTCGAGCCGGGAAGCTCGATCGAGGCCGTACACGAGATGATCGCGAACGCGGCGACGACCGGCGCGGGCGTGCACATCGTCCACATCGGATCGAGCGGCCTCGGGCAGGTGCCGACGCTCCTGAGCATGATCGAGGGAGCGCAGGAGCGGGGATTGGACGTGACGACGGAGGTCTATCCCTACACGGCCGCCTCCACCGACATCCGGGCCGCGATCTTCGACCCCGGCTGGCGCGAGCGGTTCGGGTCCGATTACAGCGACATCGAATGGGATGCGACCGGCGAGCGCCTCACGGAGGAGACGTTCGACGAGCGGCGCGAGACGGGCGGCCGGATCATCGCGCACATCATCCCGCAGGAGATGTTCGAACTCGCGCTCGCCCACCCCCTCGTGATGGTGGCGAGCGACGGCGTCCCGTTCCTGGATGGCAACGGCCACCCGCGCGGGGCCGGCACCTTCGCTCGCGTTCTCGGCCGCTACGTGCGCGAGGAAGGCCTCCTCACGCTCATGGATGCGATCCGGAAGATGACCCTGATGCCGGCGCAGAGGCTCGAGGGTTACGTGCCGCAGATGGCGGACAAGGGCCGGATCCGGGTCGGGGCGGACGCGGACATCGCGGTATTCGACCCCGACACGGTCATCGACAACGCGACCTTCGAGGCGCCCACGCAGCCGTCCGGCGGGATCGAGCACGTCATCGTCAGCGGCACGTTCGTCGTCCGCGACGCCGAACTCATCGAAGACGCCCTGCCCGGCCAGGCCATCCGCCGCGACTGAGTTTCCCGCCTAGGCGGCGGCGCCCGCCTCGACGCCGAACCCGGCCAGCCGGCCCGAGATTTCACGAAGGCGGAGCCACTGCTGGTAGTAGAGCGGGATCCCCAGCATCGACTCCACGAACTGGAACACGTACATGACGATGGCGAACACCGCTCCATACTCGAGCGTCTGTTCCGCCGCCGAGGCCACCGCGAAGACCAGGAGGCCGGTCATGAACACCCAGTTCAGGCCGAAGGTGCCGGCCTCGAGGTCGGAGAGCCGGATGTTCCAGCGCATCATGGCGCGCAGGTGCTCGCCCAGCCGCCGGGGATCGCCGCTGTGCACGGCGTCGACCTGCCGCTCGTACTGGTCGTTGAACCCCTCGTTGTAGCGGGTCGTCAGCCGTCCGGTGAGGGCGTAGAGCGTCACCGTGGCGACGGCGACCAGGAGGCACCCGAGAAAGACGGGGACGTTGAGCAGCCACAGGATCAGCACGGTGCCGCCGAGCCCGATCAGGCTGTTGACGAGCGCGGGCAGGGAGTTCTCGAAGAACTCGACGACCTCCCGGAGCATGCCGAGACGCGCGGTTCGGATCGACGTATCGCTCTCCTCATCGGCACCGACCATCTCCTCGCCCAGGCCCACGTAGATCCTCGCGTACGCGCGACTGTCGACGAGGCGCCGGACGATGGCGATGAGCATGGTCGCGATGCCGAGCGCGCCGAATTCGTAGAGGCCGCGCGTCGAGTCCGCGAGCACACTGTCGATGGCCCGCCCGATGAAGAGCGGGAACAGGATCCAGCCGACCGCCTCCAGCACGACCAGCGACATCGTGATGGCGAAACGCCCGGCGAAACGCTTCAGCAGCACGCGCATGGGACCTCCGCTTCAGGGGGCGGGCGGCGCCCCCCCGCAGCCCGGGGACCGCGGGGGGCGCTGACGGATACCGTCGAGCGACAACACGTAGATGCCAATCAATTGACCGTGGCCGCATAAAAAAGTTGCGTGGACCATCGTTGCGCCGAAACCTCCGGCTCGATCGGTTCCATACCGCCGAAACAATCCAAACGTTCCTGCCCCGGCGAGGTTCGGCCGTCCGCCGGGTTCGGTCGCCGCCGAGGAGGTTCGCGTCATGGTGTCAATCAAGTGGATCCCATCGATCGCAATGCCCTTGTCCCCGCGCCGCACGCCGTCGCGGTGTCCAGCCTCACCGGCCCCGCTACCGGCGCTGATCCTCGCGCTCGCGGCGGCAAGCCTCCCGGACGGCGTGCGCGCCGCCGCCCCGGGCGGGTCCGGGGCGACTCCCCCGCACTCGACGGTTCTCGTTCAGGCACAGGCGGCGGAGGGCAACCCCGAAACCGCGCTCTACGGGTCGATGCGGTGGCGCAACGTGGGGCCGTTCCGCGGCGGGCGGGCCGTGGCCGCGGCCGGGGTGCCCGACGACCGGCTCACCTACTACATGGGCACGGCCGGCGGCGGCGTGTGGAAGACCTCCGATGGCGGGATCAGCTGGGGCCCCATCACGGACGGCTTCGTCGCCTCCTCCTCCGTCGGAGCCGTGGCCGTCTCCGAGTCGGATCCCAACGTCGTCTACGTCGGGATGGGCGAGCACTCCATCCGCGGCGTGACGACTTCCCACGGCGACGGCGTCTACCGCTCGACGGATGCGGGCCGCACATGGACGCACATGGGCCTCGCCCCCACCCGCGTGATCTCCCGCATTCGGATCCACCCGGAGAACCCGGATCTCGTCTACGTCGCCGCCCAGGGATCGCCCTTCGCGCCCACGCCGGAGCGCGGCATCTATCGCTCGGAAGACGGAGGGGAGAACTGGGAACTCGTCCTCCACGTGGACGAGAACACGGGGGCCTCGGACCTCGCGATGGACCGCACGAACCCGCGCATCCTCTACGCCTCCATGTGGGACCACGACCGCGATCCGTGGTACATCCGCAGCGGGGGGGCCGGCTCCGGTTTCTGGAAGTCGACGGATGGCGGAGACACGTGGGAGGAGATCAATGCGGGCCTCCCCGGTCTCATGGGGAAGACGGCGATCGACGTCTCCCCCGCGGACCCGGACCGGGTATGGGCGCTGGTCGAGGCGGAAGAGGATGTGGACGGGGTGTACCGCTCCGATGACGGGGGGAAGAGCTGGACGCTGGCGAGTTCCGAGCGCCAGCTCCGGGGACGGGCCTGGTACTACATCGAGATCTACGCCGATCCCCTGGACCGCGAGA
Organism: Gemmatimonadales bacterium; assembly: GCA_009841005.1. GTDB lineage: Bacteria > Gemmatimonadota > Gemmatimonadetes > Palauibacterales > Palauibacteraceae > Palauibacter > Palauibacter polyketidifaciens. The sequence continues at coordinate 13,568 of VXMR01000049.1, read as the reverse complement.
CCGTCTACGTGATGAACTCGCCCTTCCTCAAGTCGATCGACGGGGGCCGCACGTGGGCGACAATCCAGACGCCGCACGTCGACCACCACGACCTGTGGATCAACCCCTTCGACAGCCGGGTCATGCTCTCCGCCAACGACGGGGGAGGGACGGTCACCTTCAACGGGGGCGAGACCTGGTCCACGCAGGAGAACCAGTCCACGGCGCAGATCTACCGGCTCGCGGTGGACAACCGGTTCCCGTACCGCATGTACGGGGGACAGCAGGACAACACGAGCGTGGGCATGCTGGGCTGGGCCACGCACGGGGGCGGCCTCGGCTGGAAGGACTGGATCGACGCGGGGGGCGGGGAATCGGCCTGGGTCGCATTCGATCCCGACAACCCGCGCTACCTGTACGCGACCTCGATCCAGGGGATCATCACGGAGCTGGACACGGAACTCGGCTCCACGCGCAGCGTGCAGGCGTACCCGCAGTTCCAGCTCGGGATGGACGCCGAGGACATGCGCTATCGCTGGAACTGGAACGGGCCGGTCGTCGTGTCGCCGCACGATCCGAGGGTGATCTACCACGGGGCGCAGCACCTGCTGAGGTCGCGTGACCGCGGGGTGACGTGGGAGGAGATCTCGCCCGATCTCACCCGGAACGAGCCGGAGAAGCACGTCGCGGCGGGCGGGCCGTTCACGAACGAGGCGGCGGGGGGCGAGGTCTACAACACGATCATGACGATGGCTGAATCCTCGCTGGAGGCCGGGACGATCTGGGTGGGAGCGGACGACGGCCTCGTTCACCTTACGCGCGACAACGGAGAGACGTGGACCGACGTCACGCCGGGCGGGATGCCCGAGGGGATGGTGAACTCGCTCGATCCGTCGCTGCACGAGCCGGGCGGAGCCTACATCACGCTCAGCCGCTACAAGTTCAACGACTTCGCGCCGTACATCTACAGGACGACGGACTACGGGGAGAGCTGGGCGCGCATCGATGCCGGGATCGCCGCGGACAAGCCGGAGGCCTGGGCCCGCGTCGTGCGCGAGGACCCCGAGCGGCGGGGCCTGCTCTACGCCGGTACCGAACTCGGGATGTACGTGAGTTTCGATGACGGCGCCTCGTGGCGGAGTCTGGATCTGAACATGCCGCTCACGCAGATCACGGACCTGCAGGTGCAGGCGGGGGATCTCGCCGTGGCGACGCAGGGACGCGGCTTCTGGGTGCTCGACGATCTTTCGCCGCTACGCCAGCGGGCCGACGCCGTGTCCGCCGAGTCCGCGGGCGCCCACCATCTCTACGCGCCCGCCACGGCGTACCGCGTGAGTCAGGGACTCGGGGGTCCGGTCGGTCCGACGACCACGGGGCAGAACAAGCCGCCGGGCGTCGCCATCGACTACGTGATCGCCGCGGCACCGGGAGCGGAGGCTCCGGAGGACGGTTCGGAGGCGTCTGCGGAATCCGCGGCGTCGGAGGGCGTCTCCATCGTGCTGGAGATCCTCGACGCGGAAGGCGAGGTGATCCGCACCTTCACGACGGACACGGCGATGACGGCCTCGGGGGTCCGCCACTCCCGCGCGCCCGCCGCCCCCGGGCACAACCGGGTGTTCTGGGACTTGCGCGTGGAGAGCGGCCCGCGGGTCGCGGAATCCTACTCCTTCTTCGGGGACGCGCCGGGGTATCGCGTGATGCCCGGGACGTACGGTGCCCGGCTGACGGCAGGAGACGCGCCGCCGCAGACGCAATCGTTCGAGGTGCGCGGGGACCCGCGAATCCCCGCCTCGGCGACCGACTTCGCAGCCAACGGACGCTTCCTGGAGTCGGTGTTCGGGGCGATCGTGGGGCTCCATAACGGCGTGAACGACATCCGGGACGTGCGCGCGCAGGTGAACGCGGTCGTCGGGCAGGCGACGGACGCCGGACTCTCGGGGGCCGAGGCGCTCGAAGCGGCGGGGACGGCCCTCGCGGATTCGATCACGGTGCTGGAGGACCGCCTGTTCCAGAAGCGGCGTGCGGCGCAGCAGGACATGGTCGCCTACGAGGGGCTGTTGAACATGCAGTTGACCGCGCTCATGGGTGAGGTGGACGGCTCGGATCTTCCCCCTCGGGCCGGCGTGCTGGAGCGATGGGGCGATCTGGAGGCCGAGTGGATGGTGGAGGAGGCCGCGCTCGTTCGGGTGCTCGGCGAGATGCTCGACGCGTTCAACCAGCTCGCGCGCGACTCGGGCGTCCCCGCCGTCATCACCCGGACCCGGCCGCGCGCCGTCTCCTGAGCCACGCACTGCGAGCCGTGCCACGAATCGCGCCGAGGAGCGCATGACGGGTCGGCTGGCGATCGATGGCGGCACCCCGGTCCGCACGGCGCCGTGGCCCGCGTGGCCGCGCTCCGGGGCGGCGGAACGGCGCGCGCTGACCGAAGTGCTCGAGTCCGGCCGCTGGGGGCTGGGCGGCGACGCCGTCCCGAAGCTCGAGGCCCGCTTCGCCGCGCTGCACGGCGCCCGGTACGCCGTGGCCTGCTGCAACGGCACGATGGCGCTGCAGGCCGCCCTCGTCGCTGCCGGGGTGCAGCCCGGCGACGAGGTCATCACGAGTCCGTACAGCTTCGCGGCGACGGCCCACGCCGTCCGGTCGCTGGGCGCCGTTCCCGCCTTCGCCGACGTCGAGCCGGGCACGCACAACCTGGACCCGGAGCGGATCGAGGCCGCGGTCACGGAGCGCACGACGGCGATCCTGCCCGTTCATATCGGCGGGCGCCCGGCGGACATGGATCGCGTCAACGAGATCGCGGCGCGGCGCGGCCTCCGGGTCGTCGAGGACGCCGCGCAGGCATGGCTCGCGGGCTGGCGCGGCCGCGCGGTCGGCACGCTCGGCGATGCGGGCGCCTTCAGCTTCCAGTCGAGCAAGAACCTCACCGCCGGCGAGGGCGGGATGGTTCTCACCGATGATGAGGCGCTGTACCGCCGCGCGTGGTCGTGGCACGACTGCGGCCGCGACCCGACGGGCTCCCCGCACGCGCACGCGCCGGACGGCCTCAACCTCCGCATGACCGAGTTCCAGGCGGCCCTGCTGCTGTCCGGCCTCGAGCGGCTCCCCGCCGAGCAGGCCATCCGCCGGCAGGCCATGGACGCGCTCGCGAAGGGTCTCGCCGACATCGACGGCCTGCGCACGCCGGACCCGGACCCGCGCATCACCGCGCACGGCTGCCACATCTTCATGGTCCGGCTCGACGAATCCCGGCCGGCGGCCGACCCACGCGACAAGAGCCTCGACAAACACCGCGTGATCGAGGCGCTCCGCGCCGAGGGGATCCCCGCGCACCCCGGCTACACCACACCGCTCGAGCGGGGGTTCCCGGTCTGCGAGGTGCTGTGCCGCACGACGGTCTGGATCAAGCACGAGGTGCTGCTTGCGGGGGCCGCCCAGATGCAGGATGTCGTGGACGCGTTCGCGAAGGTCCTGGCAAGACACTGAAGGTCGTGACACGACACCGAGGAAGGCGATGAAGAGCTACCAGTTCCGCGAATACGGCGGGCCGCTCGAACCGGCGGAGCGGCCGACCCCCGAACCAACGGGCACCGAGGTGCTCGTGCGCGTTCACGCCTGTGGCCTCTGCCACAGCGATCTGCACCTGTGGCAGGGCTACTTCGAGATGGGCGGCGGCCGACAGCTGGACGTCCGGGCCGTGCGTGAACTGCCCTTTACACTGGGCCACGAGATCGTCGGCGAGGTCGCCGCGGCCGGGCCCGATGCCGACGGCGTCTCCATCGGCGAGCGCCGCGTCGTCTTCCCGTGGATCGGGTGCAGCGCCTGCGAGTTCTGCGATGCCGACCGGGAGCATCTCTGCCACCGCCCTCGCGCCCTCGGCACGCACCTCGACGGCGGCTTCGCGGACCACGTCATCGTCCCGCACCCGCGCTATCTCTTCGACTTCGGAGACGTCGCGCCCGAACTGGCCGGCACGTACGCCTGCTCCGGCCTCACCGCCTATAGCGCGCTCCGCAAGGCGGAACGCCGGCTCGAGGATCAGCTCGTCATGATCGGGGCCGGCGGCGTCGGCTTCGCCGGCATCCAGCTCGCGAAAGCGCTCTTCGATGCCGAACTCATCGTGGTCGAGGTCGACGACGCGAAGCTCGAAGCGGCGCGGCGGGCGGGGGCCGCGCACGTCGTGGACGCCCGCCAGGACGACGCGTCCCGGCAACTGAAGAAGCTCACGAACGGCGGCTGCGCCGCGGTCGTCGACTTCGCCGGCTCTTCAGCGTCGACCGCGCTCGGCTTCAGGACGGTCGCAAAGAGCGGAAGCCTCGTGGTGGTAGGCCTGCTTGGCGGCTCGCTCTCCGTCCCTCTCCCTCTGCTCGTGCTCAAGGATCTCACCCTGGAGGGGTCCGATCTGGGGAGCCTTGCCGAGATGGCGGAGTTGATGGAACTCGTCCGCGCCGGGCGCGTCGACCCGATTCCCTACGCGACGCGGCCCATGGCGGAAGCGGAAGCGAGCCTGCGCGACCTGGAGGCGGGCCGGGTGGTGGGGAGGGTCGTGCTTACCGCGTAGCAGCCCGTGCCAGAACCCCGCCTGAGCGTCGAGGGCGGTGAAGCGGGAGCTGTCCGGGGATCAGCAGTCGACGAGTTCGATGCTGTCGGGCCGGTTCGGCACGGCACACAGGAACTCGAAGGGTTCGTCGCCGACCGCGTCGTAGGAGTGCGGCGTCCCTGCCGGGATGTAGACGACGTCTCCGGCCTTCACGTCGTGCGTTTCGTCTCCGATCGACACGCGCGCCTGTCCCCGGAGCACGTACTGCTCGTGCTCGACCGCGTTCGTGTGCCGCGGCATCCCGCCGCCGGGCTGCATGACGAAGCGGCGCAGCGCGAAGTTCGGCCCCTGATCCGGCCCGATGAGAACTTGCGTTTCGGTCCCCGACCCGGCGGCGACCGGCGTCAGCCCGAACTCCGACACATGTCGAACGCTCACTGGATCACCCTCCTCGATTCCTCGTCCCGTGCGGCCCGAAACTTGCCCGTCGCGGGGCCCGGTCGCCAGATTTGACGGCCTCGCGGGCGTAGCTCAGTTGGCAGAGCGTCAGCCTTCCAAGCTGAAGGTCGCCGGTTCGACCCCGGTCGCCCGCTTTTCTCGGACCTTGCGAAGCGACGCTTCCCCTCCTTCGTGTTCCCGATCGGGAAATTTTACCCCACGTCAGCTCCAAATACCTATCGATATTCCCGATCGGGAAAAATAAGGTTGACAAGCGGCATAACGACACCCGATATTCCCGATCGGGAATATCATGAGAAAACGAACCGTCACACCTTCCGATATCGGCGACATCGTCCGAGCAACGCGCAAGGACGTGGGGCTGCGCCAGCATGAGCTTGCGGGTGCCGCGGGGGTGGGTCTGCGCTTCATCGTAGACCTTGAAGCGGGAAAACCGACCGCGCAGATCGGAAAGGTCCTTCAGGTGCTGGCGGCGCTCGGCTGTTCCGTCGAGATCGTTCCCCCACCCGAGACTGACGCGACTGCACCGGTCGGTATTCGCGACTCGTGAACCGAGTCCTCGACATCTGGTGGGATGGGCGGCTCGTCGGCCGTTTGAGGCAGCCCCGGCCCGCCGCCCTGGAGTTTGCGTACGCGGAGGACTGGCTGCGGGACGACCGGGCCCCGGCGCTGTCCGCATCGCTCCCCAAGCGCGCCGAGCAGTACTCCCGCCGCGAATGCCGCCCGTTCTTCGCCGGCCTCCTGCCGGAGGAGACCCAGCGGGACCGCGTGGCGCGGTCGCTGGGCGTCTCCCCCCTGAACGACTTCGCCCTTCTCGATCGTCTCGGCGGTGACGTGGCGGGAGCCCTCCAACTGTTGCCGCCCGGGGAATCGCCGACCGATCTCGAATCGGGCTATTCGCCTCAACCGCTTGACGACGCGGCACTGATCGAGGTGCTCGACAGGCTGCCGTGGCGTCCCCTGCTCGCCGGCGAGGCAGGCCTTCGTCTGTCGCTCGCTGGCGCTCAATCGAAACTGCCCGTCGTCACGGTCGACGGTCGGATCGCTCCTCCGGCGCCGGGGCAGCCCACGACCCACATCCTGAAACCGGCGATCCCCGACTTCCCCCACACGACGGAGAACGAAGCCTTCGCCATGCGGCTCGCGCGGTCGGTGGGCCTGGACGTCGCATCCGTGGAGCCGCGAAGAGTGGGGGACCGAACGTTTCTGCTGGTCGCGCGGTACGATCGGTCGACGGGTACGGACGGTCGAGTCCGCCGCGTCCATCAGGAGGATTTCTGCCAGGCACTCGGGATACCCCCCGAAGCCAAATACGCGGGTGAGGGCGGTCCGGGTCTGAGGGATGGCTTCGGGCTTCTGCGGCAGGTTGCCCTCCGCCCCGCCGTCGACGTTCTCAGGCTCCTCGACGCCACGATCTTCAACCTGATCATCGGCAACGCCGACGCGCACGGGAAGAACTTCTCACTCCTGTATGATGCCGCCGGACCTCGTCTCGCCCCGCTCTACGACCTCGTCATGACGACCGAGTACCCGGAACTGTCGCGCGCGCTTGCCATGCCTATCGGAGGGTGCGCCAGACTCGCCGAGATGGACTCCCACCGTTGGAAGGCCTTTGCCCAGGAAATGACGCTGGGACTCCCGCTCATCCGAAGGAGGGTCGCCGAACTCGGGGAGTCGGTGATCCGGAAGGCGCAGGACGTAGCGCAAGAGTTAACCGTGCCGGGGTTGGACGTGGAGGCGCTCTCGCGATTCGGTGACATGGTCGTGGGCCGGGCCGAGCAATGCATGGCGTCGACCGCACCAGAGGCGGATCGGGTCAGCGGTAGTCCCACGGGTTCGTGAGGACGACTTCGAGCCCGTCGAAATCCGTCACGTTTCTCGTAGCCACGGACAGGCCTTCTCGTCCACGGGAAGAACACGGTCCCCGTAGCGCCGGATCAACTCCGACAGCACGCCGCGAAGCTCGTCTCGCCGGCTTCCGCGGGGCAGGAGGCGCAGGCCGAAATCCAGTTCGTTCAACACCAGCGCAGACAGCCAGAGGTCGTCTCGTTCGGACAGAAACGCGATCACGGGCGGGGCGGGGACTCTTCTTGTCAGTTCCGAGATCAAACGAAGGGAATCGGACGCGCGGACCCGCGCTCCCGGGGAATCGCGAGCTCCAGCCCGCGAGGCATGTGGTCGATCGGCCACCGGCCGAGCGGTTGCCGGCACGGAGTCTTCTCCCGCCACAGCCGTTCGGACACCACGACGAAGGACCTACGAACGCCGATACGTTGCGGCCCCTGTTCGTCGGCGAGGCGCAGGATCTCGGACAGGCGCGCCTTCGCCTCCGCGACCCTCCACGTGCGAGTTAACGCGCCTGTCCCCGTCTTGCGGGTTGCTGCCGTCGGTTTGAGCTTCGGGCCGGTACGTTCGGCATCTCCGTTCCCCAACGATGGATGTGACCGATGGCTGCAGAACCCCGCGACTTCAACAACGCGATCCAGTACGAGCCCGACGAGACGCCCCCTTACCGGATCGCCATCGGTCTCGCGCTCCAGTACGTCGTGCTCACGATCGCGGCCATCGTCATCACGGTGGCGATCGTGGTGCGGGCGGCCGGCGGCTCCGAGGACTACCTGTCGTGGGGGAGCTTTGCGGTCCTGATCGTGAGCGGCGTGACCACGGCCGTGCAGGCCGCGCGCATCGGGCGCATCGGCGCGGGGTACGTCCTCCTCATGGGGACATCGGGCGCGTTCATCGCGGCCTCGGTGACGGCGCTCGTCCAAGGCGGTCCCGCCCTCCTCGCGTCGCTGGTCATCGCCTCATCACTCTTCCAGTTCGGGCTCTCGCGGCATCTCGCGCTTCTCAGGCGGATCATCACGCCCGTGGTGGCGGGGACCGTGATCATGCTGATCGCCGTCACGATCATGCCGCTTCTGTTCGATCTTCTGCGCCAGGTCCCCGAGGGCGCCTCGTCGCTGGCGGCGCCGGTGACGGCGGGCGCGACCGTGATCGCGACGCTGCTCATCGTGCTCCGGGCCAGCGGCGTGATGCGGCTGTGGGGTCCCGTGATCGGCATCTTCGTCGGGTGTGTCGCGGCCGTGTCGTTCGGCATCTACGACTTCGAGCGCGTGGCGGCCGCGGATTGGGTCGGTCTCCCCGCAGCCGGCTGGCCGGGCTTCGGCTTCAGCTTCGGCCCCGCCTTCTGGGCGCTGCTGCCGACCTTCGTGTTCGTGACGCTGATCGGCGCGATCGAGACGGTGGGCGACGCGGTGGCCATTCAGCGCGTCTCCTGGCGGCGCAGCCGGGCCACGGACTTCGGGGCGGTGCAGGGCGCGGTCGCCGCCGATGGGCTCGGCAACCTGCTCTCGGGACTGCTGAGCACCGTCCCCAACACGACCTATTCGTCGAGCATCTCGCTGGCCGAGATCACCGGCGTGGCCGCGCGCCGCGTGGGCGTGTGCATCGGCCTGACCTTCGTCGTGCTGGCGTTCCTGCCCAAGATCGCGGCGATCGTGCTCGCCATCCCGGACCCGGTCATCGCCGCCTACGGGTTCGTGCTGATCGCGATCCTGTTCGTCATCGGGGCACGGGTCGTGATCCAGGACGGCATCGACTATCGCAAGGCGGCGATCGTCGGCGTGTCGTTCTGGGCCGGCGTCGCGTTCCAGGAGGGCGCGCTCTTCAACGAGTACCTGAGTCCCGGGCTGGCGCCGCTGCTCGAGAACGGGATGACCGCGGGCGGCCTCGTCGCGATCCTCCTCACCGCGTTGCTCGAGTTCACGGGCGCGCGGCCCCTGCGCGTGGAGACGACGCTGAACGTGGAGGCGCTCCCCGCCATCCGGAACCTCCTCGACAAGTTCTCGATCCGGCGCAAGTGGCCCATGGAGATGAGCGACCGGCTGCTGCAGGCGGCGGAGGAGACGCTGCTGCTCCTGCTGGAGGAGGCGAAGGAGGAGGAAGGCGAAGAAGACCGGCGTCTGCGCGTCGTGGCCCGCAAGTGGGAGACCGGTGCGGAACTGGAGTTCATCTCGGCAGGCGGTGCCGGGAACATCGAGGATCAGATCGCCGTCCTGGCCAGCCACGGCACGGCGGAACCGCGGGAGCACGAAATTTCGCTCCGCATCCTGCAACACCTGGCCACGTCCGTGAGGCACCAGAAGTATCACGACGCGGACATCGTCACGGTGCACATCGAAGGTCCCGCGCGGGGAGGCCAGGTCTAGCGGGGAGGCCAGGCCTGGATGCCAAGGACGTTCGTGACCCTTGGTTCGACGAGTCCTTGAATGGGTGTGAGCCACCCGGCGGCCGCGTGTCTTCACCTCAGGTTGTAATCGCGTAGCCCAGAGACGGAGAACTCGCGCCCGCACGCGCGAGTGGGGATCACCCGCGGGCGGGGATGACGGCCCTTGGCATGATCCACCGAACCCTCGAAACGGGGGTGCGGATTGTCAATCGGAATGACAATCTACACCCCCGAATGCACGGTTAGGTGGAAGGCGACCACGCGCGCGTGGTTCCGTCTCCTCCGTAGGACATCACCTGGGATCAGGGGACCAGGCCCCCCGCGGTGGCGAGCAGCCGGTCGCGATCGAGCACCTCGCCGGCGAGGATCACGGCGTGCACGCGGCGCGCGTTGGCGATGTTCTCGAGCGGACTGGCGTCGAACAGCACGATGTCGGCCAGCATGCCGTGCGCCAGCGTGCCCCTGTCGGACAGCCGGAGCGCTTCGGCGCCCGCCCGGGTCGCGGCAATCAGCGTCTCCGACGGCGTCATGCCGGCCTCCACGTGGGACTCCATCTCGCGCTGGAAGGCGAGCCCTGGCGGCGCGTTCGCGACGAGGCCGTGAGATCCCATGGTGACGGGACCGCCGGCCTTCGCGTAGCGCACCGTGAGCGCGGCCATGTTCCGCATCGCTGCCCACTGCACGTCGCGGCCCTCCTCGCCGAACTCCGGCTCGAAGACGGCCAGCGTGCCGTCCAGGTTCACATTCCGTTCGAGCATGAGTTCGATGAGCGCGTCGGCGCGCGGCCCGGCGGGATCCAGCGCCGCCCACAGGGCGAATCCCCCCTGGCCTCGGTGGATGCTCTCGCGCAGCACTGCCTGCCGGAACTCTTCCGCCTGCTTCGGCGCGACGAGGGCCCGGCCCAGGGACCTCGTGTGCTCGATCCCGTCCAGCCCCAGCCGTATCGCGGCCACGGGGTCGACGATCTCGAGGTGGCCGTGGACCGGCACGTTGCGGCGGTCGGCCTCCTCGATGACGGCCGCGACCTGCGCGAGCGAGAGCCGGAAATACACCTTCAGCGACGTCGCGCCCCGATCCATCAGTTCGTTCGCCGCCATCCGGGCGTCCGCCTCGTCCAGCAGGACGCGCGAGATCGTGGGATAGGCCGTGTTGAACCCGTCGAGGATCGGCCCGGAGTAGAGAAACCGCGGCGCCGGGAGCTCCCTCGCCTCCACGGTGCCGAGCCAGTCCTCGTTGTCCGCGATCCACTGCCCCATCTCCCGCAGGGTGGTGACGCCGTTAGCCAGGAAGAGGAGCGGCAGTTCCGGGTTCGCGTCGGTCCCCGTCCCGTCGATCGAGGCATGCGGGCCCGGGGAGTAATGGAAGTGGAGGTCGATGAACCCCGGCGTTAGGAACCTGCCGCTCGCATCGATGCGCCGGGCCCCGGCGGGGATCTCGACCTGTCCCGCCGGCCCGATGCGCTCGACCCGGTCGCCGCGGACGAGCACGGTCGCGTTCTCGTGAACGGCGCCCGTGCCGTCGAAGACCGTGCCCCCCTCGATCGCCAGCCACCGTTCCTGCGCGGCGAGGGGAGCGAAGACGGCCATGATCCAACCGAGGACGAACAGGGCTCTGGCAGCGCGCACGATGTGGCCTCCCGCGTCAGCGACGGCATCTCGGGGGGCTCAGGTCTTTCCGGCCCTCCCGACCGCGTCTACGCTGAGGAAGATCACGACCCGGCACAAGGAGAACATCATGCCCGAAGGCGCGTCTCTTCGCGGCGCATGGCTTCGTCGCGGTTTCCTGTCGACGCTCGCGGCGCCCCTTTTCGGCCTCGGCCAGACGGCGGCGCAGGACCGCGACGCCCTCTCCGATGACGTCCGATCCCATCTCAGCGTCTCCGCGCCGGTCGTGGCGCTCGAGAACGTACTCCTGTTCGACGGCACCGGCGGACCGGCACGCTCGGGACAGACCATCGTCATCCGCGGAAACCGGATCGAGAGCGTCGGCGCGACGGGCGAGGTCGAGGTCCCGTCGGGCGCCGAGCGGCTGGACCTGGAAGGCCATTCGGTCATGCCCGGGATGGTCGGGCTCCACAACCACATGTTCTACTACCAGTCCACGCCCCGCGCGTCGCAGATGCAGTACTCCGGTCCGCGACTCTATCTCGGGGCCGGGGTCACCACCGTGCGGACGACGGGAAGCGTCTCCCCGTACCAGGACATCTCGCTCAAGGGCGCGATCGAGCGGGGGGAGACGCCGGGCCCCCGCATCCTCATCACCGCCCCGTACGTCATCAGCCCCGGACCGGACGAGCGCCTCCGGGATCTCGGGATGTATGCGATTCGAGACGAGGAGGCGGCGCGCCGGTACGTGCGCTACTGGGCCGCGGAGGGGGCGGAGTGGATCAAGGCCTACACGCAGATCACGCGCGAGGCGCTCGCGACGATCATCGACGAGGCGCACCGGCAGGGGATGAAGGTCACGGCGCACCTGTGCTCGGTGGGCTTCCGTGAGGCGACGGCGATGGGGATCGACAACCTCGAGCACGGCCTGTGGGCCAACTCCGAGTACGACACGACGCGTGAACCGGACCGGTGCAGCCCCAACTACCAGCGAAGCATCGCGGAACTGGACATGGATGACCCCCGCGTCGCCGAGACGATCTCCGAGATGGTCGCCGCGGGCGTCGCCATGACCTCTACCGTGGCCGTCGCCGAGCAGGCCACGCCGCTCGTGCCCGACCTCACGGAGCGCGATCTGGACGCGCTTCCGGATCACGTCGTGGCGGCGGAGATGGAGCGGCGGTCGATCTTCCGGACGACGGAGATGCCGTGGATGATCGACCTGTTCGAGAACCTGCTCGCGTTCGAACTCGCGTTCGTGGAGGCGGGAGGCCTGCTGGCGGCGGGCGTGGACCCGGCCTGGGGCGCCCTGCCCGGCTACGGCGACCAGCGGAACTTCGAGATCCTCGTCGAGGCGGGCTTTGAACCGGCCGACGCCGTACGGATCGTGAGCGCGAACGGGGCGCAGATTCTCGGCCTCGACGGCGAAGTCGGGACCGTCGCTCCCGGCAAACTCGCCGACCTGATCGTGATCGAGGGCGACATCGAACTCCGTCCGTCGGACATCCGCAACGTCCGCATCGTCTTCAAGGACGGCCTCGGCTACGACCCCGACAGCCTGACCGCCGCCGTCGCCGGCCAGGTCGGCGTCCGCTGACCGGCCGGCGCTAGCGGATCTCTACGTCGTCGAGTTCGAAGGCGAACGATCCGAGGGGCGCCTGGGCGACGAACGCGAGGGCGGCGATGATCGAGGGATCGGCGGTGGCGAAGCTGCCGAGCGGAATCTCGACCACGGCCCACTCCGGCCCGGCGATGAAGGGGACCGTGGGCGGCACGGTGGCCGCGGCCCCCTCGCCGAACAGCATCGCGGTGTAGCTCCGGCCGTCTCCGCGGGCACGGAACCGCAGGACGCTGCGGCCGGAGAAATCGACCGCCTGCATCGGTTGGTCGCCGAGGAACCAGATCGCGCCCGCCCAGGGGAAGGCGAAGCCCGCTCGGGTCTCGCCGTGCACAACGAGCACGCCCTCCTCCACGGCCAGATCCGCGGTGGAGTCGCCACCGTTCATCGCGTCCGTCGTCACCTGCCAGCCGAAGCCGAAGCCGGAGTCGAGCCCGTCCTCGAAGTCGACGACGACCGGCCCCTCCGGAGCCGGCGGCATCTCCGGCGACATCGCCATCGCGGCGGTCTCGCGGACGACCGGATAGCCGTCCTTCCAGATCGTGACGATGTCGGCGGTGCGCGCGAGGTCCTCCTCCACGTCGCCCCGCACCAGCAGGAGGTCGGCGATGGTGCCCTCGGCGATGCGGCCGCGCTCGGGGACGGCGAATGCGTCCGCGGCGACGGACGTGGCCGCGGCGAGCGCCTCATGGCTCTCCAGGCCGGCCCGCGCGAGGAGCCGAAGCTCCCCGTGCATCGAGAGGCCGGTCGCCGTCCCGGGGTTCGGCGCATCCGTGCCCGCGACGATCCGCACGCCCGCCGCATGGAGCCGCCGCACGTTTTCCAGCGCGACCCCGGAGTCCGGCCCCTCGGGCATCTCGAACCGGTTGCTCAGCGTCTGCCGCTGCATCGGCGAGACCAGCGCTTCCTCCGTCTCGTGGAGGATGCGCAGACCGGTGGAGTCGCCGAACAGTCCCATAATGACGGAAAGGGTGGGGACGACGAAGACGCCCGCCTCCGCGAAGCTGCGAGCGCCCTTCTCGGAAATCGCGGCGTCGAACCAGGTGTGGACCAGGCCGTCGGCCCCCAGCGAGACCGCCTCAAGCGCTGCCTCAAGGTCGCTGACGTGGACGACGGCCAGCAGCCCCTCGGCGTGGGCGGCCCCGA
>VXMR01000050.1 GCA_009841005.1 Gemmatimonadales bacterium | reverse complement strand
GGGGGAGGGACGACGGTCCTCGGTGGCGCTTCGAAGACCGCCTCCGCGGATGGGTCCCAGCCCGCGAGCGGGGGAGGGATCACACCCCGGTCGCGCAGCGCCCGTTCGACCAGCCCCTCGGCATACCCCGCGTTGTAGCCGTCCGCGACCCAGCCGTGGTCGGCGGGGATGCGGCTCCCGTCGGCGGAGCGGTTTCCGTCGTCGCTCACCCGGTCGTCGCTCGCTTAGTGGTGGCCATGGCCGTGGCCGTGTTCGACGTTCTCGGCGCCCGCGGCTCCGGAAAGGCTGCGGTGCACGGTGTCGAGCCAGCGTTCCGTCGAGATGAACTGCCAGCTCCAGTCCGCCCACTCCTCGGCGACGCCCTCGCTCTGGATCTCTTCACTGCTCATTCCCGCGTCGATCTTGCCGCGGACCATCGCGATCGTCTCGGTGATCATGCGGTGGTACGTCCGCAGGTCGTCCACGGTGGAGAGCGGACCGTGTCCGGGGATGATGTGGATGTCCGCCGGCACGTTGTCGAGCACCTGTGCCACCGCTTTCTCGAGTCCCTCCACGCTCCCCCCACTGTCGATGTCGACGAAGGGGAAGAGGCCGGAGAAGTAGTCGTCTCCCATGTGGAGGACGTTCGAGCCCGTGAAGTGGATGAGCGCATCCCCGTCGGTGTGTCCGTGCGGGATGTGGAACGCCCGGATCTCCTCGCCGTTGAAGTGGATGGAGAGGGCGTCGTCGAAGGTGACGACGGGCAGGGCCACGTCGGGCGATCCGCCCGCCTTGAGCCTCGAGCGCACGTTCGTATGCGCGACGATCGTGGAGGCGTCTCCGAACTCGGCGTTGCCGCCCGTGTGATCGCCGTGGAAGTGGGTGTTGAGGATGAACTGCGGTTGCGCCGCCTCCTCCGACTGTCCCACCTCGCGCAGCGCGTCACGGATCTTGTCCGCCAGCGGCGCGAACTGGTCGTCGACCATCACCACGCCATCGGGCCCGGACGACACGCCGATGTTGCCGCCGCTCCCCACCAGCATCCAGACGCTGCCGGCGACATGCGTCGCCTCGATCTGGACGGCCGAGAAGTCACGCTGCGCGAGGACGGGGGCGGAAAAGAGAACAGTGAAGAGGGCTGCAAGGAACAACGATCGGGTTTTCATGGAAAGTACTCCTTGACTACGGACGACGTGTAGCGCCGGACGGGTACCGCCGGGCGCCCGAAGATGGGGCAGGGGCAGGGCCAATGCCAACCTTGGCCTCCCCCGACCGAAGCGCCGGGACTCTTGACCTCCCTGCAATGCCTGAGGCACACTGCGCAAAATGCGCAGCTATATCGTCTTTCTTCTTCTCTTCTCGATCAAGGTCGCGGCGAAGGCGCTCTGCCGGGTCCGGCTGGAGTGGCTCCGCGAGGACGACGATCCCTGGGCGGACCTGCGCGTGCTCGCCCTGCTCAACCACACGAGTCTCTTCGAACCGGTCTTCCTCGCGGCGGTGCCCAGCCGCGTGCTCTGGCAACTCGCGACGCACGGGGTCGTGCCGCTCGCGGACAAGACTGCGGCTCGACCGATACTGGGACGGCTCTTCCTCCTCCTCGCCAAGCACGTGGTGCCGGTGACGCGCGAGAAGGACGACACGTGGGAGGAGGTGCTCCGGCAGGTCCAGGATCCGGAGGCTGTGCTCCTCATCCTGCCGGAAGGACGGATGATGCGTCGCACGGGTCTGGATCTCCAGGGGAATCCCATGACGATCCGCGGTGGGATCGCGGACATTCTCAACGCGATGCCGGACGGCCGGCTGTTCATCGCCTACAGCGGCGGGCTTCATCACATTCAGGCCCCCGGGGAACGCTTCCCGCGGCCGTTTCGGAACGCCTGGCTGGGAGCCGAAGTCGTGGATATTCCGACGTACCGGGACCGACTCGGCCGAGGGCGTGACCCCGACGCCTTCAAGGCCGCGGTCATCGAGGACCTCACCCGACGCCGCGACGCGTACTGCTATCGCAACGGATGAAGCCGGACGGGCGTCCCGTCAGTTGAAGCGGACGCGCCTCCAGCCACCATCGGGACCGAGGGCCCACGCCCGCCCGTCGATCGCGACGAGCGAGATGCGGCGCGCATTCCGAATGTCGGCGAGGGGATTCGCCTCGAGGACGAGGAAGTCCGCGCGCTTCCCGATCTCGATCGTCCCCCGCTCGTGCAGTTGGCCGAGTTCTATGGCGCCGTTCCTCGTGGCCATGCCAAGAACATCGAGGGCGGGGATGCCCGCCTCCACGAGCAGCTGCATCTCACGGTGGAAACCCTCTCCCAGCGGCGTCGTCCGCGGAGCATCGGATCCCACGAGCAGGCGGACTCCGTGGCCGTGGAAGGTCTGGACCAGCGCTTCGGCCTTGGGCCACACCGCCTGAAGCGCGGTCCATTCGTCGTCGGACAGCGGCGTGCAGGGGGTGGCTTCCGCCGGACAGTCGAGCGGGGCGGACGCGCTGGCCAGCAGTGGCAGGAGGGCCGAGTCGTTTGAAAGGAGTGCGGTAACGGCGCGGTCGACGTCGGGGCCGTCCGGTTCCACCCGCTCCAGCCAGGCGATCCGGGCCGGGACCTGCCCGGCATCCGCGAGGGCCTCGAAGGATCCGCGTTCGCTCTCGGGAAGCAACTCGGGGTCGCCGGAGACGAGGGGACTCGCGACGGCGGACCCGGCGCGGAGCGCCAGCAGCCAGCCGCCAGCCCGGCGGTCGGCCCACAGGGGCACCTCCTCCTGGCGCGCGGCGCGGGCGATTGCTACCAGCCACGACGGGGGCACGCTCGAGGCGACGGAGACGAAGCCGGCCTCGTCCGAGGCCTGCCGCGCCACCTCGGCGACGGCGGCGGCTTCCGATTCCGGCACCACGCCGTGCGACGCGCTCCCGGCCTCGATGACGGGACCACCGACGTAGACGGTGGGAACCGGATCCTCGCCGAAGCTCCCGCGGCCCCGCTCCTCGAAGGCGGCCAGCGATGTGGCGCCGTCGCGCACCCCCGTAATCCCGGCGGCCAGGAGCGCCCGCAAGTCCTGCGTCGTCTCGGGTGAGGCGTGCGCGTCGATGAACCCGGGGATGAGGTAGGCGCCCGAGAGGTCCACGACGACGGTTCCATCCGGGGCGGTCACGGAGCCCCGGGCACCGATATCCCGGATTCGACCGCCCCACACGAGGACCGAGGAAGCAGGCCGGGGTGGCCCTCCGCGGCCGTCGATCACCGTCACATTGGTGAACAGCTCGGACTGCTGCGTGATGAACGTGTCCTGGCCGGCGCCGGCTAATCCGTCGGGGAGACTCGCCCCCGCCAGTATCGCCGGGATCGCGAGGAGAGGCCGCCGGACCCGCGTGCCGGTGCGTCGCAACTCAGACCCCGCCGGCCTGCGACCCATCCGCGGACCGGATGTAGAGTTCCCGCTTCGGGTAGGGGATCTCCACGCCGGCCTCCGCGAAGGCGCGGAGCGCCCCCTCGCTGATGTCGTCCGCGATGCGCCGTCTCGCCCTCGCGTCTACGACCCAGACCCGCAGTTGGAGATTGACCTCGGACGGACCGAAGCTCCGGGCGATGACGATCGGCGCGGGATCGTCCTTGACCCCCTCGACGCCCAGGGCGATGTCCACCAGCAGCGACTTCGCCCGCTCGATGTCCGATTCGTAGGCGACCGAGAAGGGGATTCGGAGCCGGATGTCCTGGCCGGACATCGTGTAGTTGACGATGTCGCGCAGCATGAGCTGACTGTTCGGGACGACGATGACGAGATTGTCGGGATTGCGGATCTTCGTGGCCCGGAGCCCGATCTCGATCACGTCGCCCCAGGACCCTGTCTCATTGGGCGCGGTCCACAGTTCGATCCGGTCCCCGACCTGGAAGGGACGGTCGACGATGAGGAGCACGCCCGCGATCACGTTGGAGAGCGTGTCCTTGGCGGCGAGCGACAGGGCGAGACCCATGACGCCGGCGCCGGCGAGGAGAGGCGCGATGTTGATGCCCAGCTCCGCGAGCGCGAGGACGATGCCGAGGGCGATGACCGCAAAGCGAATCGCCTTGTTGATCATCGGGAGCGCCGTCTTGTCGAGCGGTGTCGAGGTGCGGGAGACGACCTCCGTCTCGATCGCGGTCAGGAGGTCTCCGACGAACCGGCTCAAGGGGAAGAAGAGAACGCCGATCCAGATCGCATAGACCCATTGGGCTGCGGTGGGCAGGGCCCAGATGTCCAGCAGGCGCCAGACGGCCAGGGCTCCGCTCGAGAGCAGCAGAACCTGGCGGAGCAACCGCACGGCCAGATCGTCGAGCTGCGTCTCGGTTCGCGTGACCCAATGCCTTTGCGCGCGGCCCAGGACCATCAGGGCGATGAGGTAGACGAGTCCGGCGACCGCGATCACGATGAGGCTGGGCAGCCAGCGCGGAGCCATGAAGGCGACCGCTTCGCTCCAAAGTTGTGACAGTCTCTCCATCACGCCTCGCCTCTCTCAGGGTTCGCCCGCCACCGCGTGGCGCCCGCAGCCCCGCCGATGATCGCCGCATGATCCCGCGCAGGATGGTATCGTAATGGTACCGTGGCAGCCTCCTCGCGGATAACTTGGGGGATCGAGCGGCAGGAATCGAACCGGGAGCGATGATGTTGAACGGAAAGTTCGGAAGGATCGGCATCGGAGCAGCCTCGATCGGCGTGGCGCTGCTCGCCGGCGGGTGCGCGCCGGATGCGTCGGCGGAAGACGGACGGACGGCGGCCTCGACTCCCGCAAACGCCATGGTCGATGCGACGCTCGCCGCGACCATCGCCGAGACCCCGACGATCAAGGTCTACAAGTCTCCCACCTGCGGGTGCTGCGCCCTTTGGGTGGACCACATGCGGGAGGCCGGGTTCGAACTCGACGTCGAGGACACCGACGACATGATCGATGTCAAAGTCGACGCGGGCCTGCCGCTCCAACTGCAGTCGTGCCACACGGCGCTTGTGGGCGGCTACGTGTTCGAGGGCCACATCCCCGCAGAGGTCATCGCCCGGTTCCTCGCCGAGAAGCCCTCCGCGAGCGGGCTCGCGGTGCCCGGGATGCCGATCGGGTCCCCCGGCATGGAGTTCGGCGACCGCGTCGATCCGTACGACGTGCTCCAGTTCGACGCCGCAGGCAACACGTCAATCTACGAGAGCCGTTGACTTCGGTGGCCCGCCGAGCGGCCAGGCGGGGCACGGGAGATCGCTAACAACGAGTTCAACCTGCAGCACGTCACGGTCCAGGTGGAATGACCGCGCTCGTCGCTGCGCTCGTCGCGCCGGTGGCCGGAGTCCTCCTCTACGTCTGGCTGCACAACCGGCCCCGGACCATGAAGCTGGTCGACACGATCGTCTTCGTGGCGCTGCCGTTGCTCGTCGCCTCGCAGGTCCTGCCGCATGTCTGGCGCGAGCGGCAGATCACCCCTCTGCTCGCCGTCATCGCGGGCGTGGGCGTCCTCTACCTCATGGAGAAGATCTCCCACCGACTCGCCCGCCGAACGGACGATCTCGCGATCCTGCTCGGTGTTGCGTCGATGGTGCTGCACGCCCTCCTGGAGGGCGGCGCCCTGATGCCGGCCACCGTGAATGCCCCGTTCGCCTTCGCCGTCATCCTGCATCGGGTCGCCGTCGGGCTGCTGATCTGGTGGCTACTCGAGCCTCGGCACGGCGTCGTCGCGGCAGCCGGCGGCGTGGGGGCGATTCTGGCGGCGACGGCTATCGGCTTCGGGGCGGGGACGGAGATTCTGCCCGACGGGCACGCGGCCATCGAACTCTACCAGGCCTTCGTCGCGGGATCCCTGCTCCACGTCGTTTTTCACCAGGGGCGACGCGATCACAGTCACGACTGAGGGCTCCCGGGCGCGATGCCGGGCAAGGCTCATCGCCTCGGTAACGTGCGCAACGGCCTCCCCCGGCCCCACCTGCGGATCGGGTACCCGCACGAAGCCTCGGGCGCGGTGCCGGCGAGGAAGAGTTCGGGCTCCCCGCGGCAGCCCCAGCCCGCGCGCAGACCGGTCTCCGGCTGGATGTCTATCCACTCCACTCCCGCCGGCGCGCGGAATCCGCGGCCTCCGTGGGAGCCGAGAACGCGTATCATGAAATCGGCGAAGATCGGGAGCGCGGCCCTGGAGCCGGAAAGACCGATCGGCGTCCCGTCGTCGAACCCCACCCACACCCCCACCGCCAGTTCCGGCGTGTAGCCCACGAACCAGGCGTCACGAGAGCCGTTTGTCGTTCCGGACTTCGCCGCCACGGGACCGCGGTATCCCGCCTCGCGGACACCGCGTCCGGTCCCGCGCTCGACCACGCCGCGCAGCGCGGACGTGATAAGGTACGCCTCCGCCGGGCTGATGACCGCGTCGCTGCGGCCCGCGGTCGTCTCCCGTATGGCACCGTCCCGGCCGAACACGGCGATCGCCGAACGCGGCGGCGTGCGCCGACCCTCCGCGGCCAGCACCGCGTAGGCCGCCGTCAACTCGAGGAGCGTGACCTCGGAGGCGCCGAGCGCCAGACTCGGATACGGCGCGAGCGGCCCCTCGATCCCGAGGCGGCGCGCGGTCTCGATGATTCTCCGGGGACCGACCGCCAGACCCAGGCGCGCAAACGGTACGTTGCGCGACCCTTCCAGCGCCTCGCGCAGTTTGATGGGTCCAAGGAACGCGCGGTCGGCGTTCGCCGGCTCCCACACGCCGGCTGGTGTATCGAGCGCGAGCGGTTCGTCCTTCAGCACGGAAGCCAGGGTGTAGGAAGGATCCGCTCCCGGTGTCAGGGCGGCCAGCGCCACGACCGGCTTGAAGGCGCTTCCCGGTTGACGTCGGGCGTCCGCGGCTCGATTGAACTGCGACTCGCCGTAGGAGCGACCGCCGACCATCGCCAGGATGTCGCCGGTCCGCGGGTCCAGGGCCACGAGCGCCCCCTGAAGCGGCGTGGCCTGTTCCGTCAGACGGGGACGGAGGCGCTCCATGCTGCGGATCCCATTTGACACGGCGGCCTCGGCCGCGCGTTGAAGCTCGGGGACGAGCGAAGAAATCACCGCTGGGCCGGCGCCTTCGGGGTTCAGCGAAGCATCGGCGGCAGCCAGCTCCCGCCGCATGAAATCCAGGTACCAGCGCGCATCGAAGTTCCGCTGCGGAGGACGTCGAATCTCCGGATCGGCTTCGAGTTCGGCGTCGTGGCGAGCGTCGTCCAGGTGTCCGACGGCGTGCATCTGCCGCAGCACCACGTCGCGCCGGGCCCGGGCGCGCTCCGGGTGGCGGTGGGGCGAGTACACGTTCGGTCCCCTGACGATCCCGACCAGCATCGCCGACTGGCCCAACGTCAACTCGGAGACGTCGCGACCGAAGTAGAACTGCGCGGCGCGCCCGAAGCCGTGGATGGCGGCCCCTCGATGCTGCCCGAGATAGATGTGGTTCACATAGGCCTCGAGCAGGCGCTGCTTGGAGAAACGTCGCTCCAGCGCCACCGCGATCGCCGCCTCGCGCACCTTCCGGAGCACGGTGCGATCCGTGGACAGGAAGAGCGTGCGGGCGAGTTGCTGCGTGATCGTGCTTCCCCCCTCCGCGACCCGCCGCTGCCGGAGGTTCGAGAGCGCGGCGCCGGCGATGCGGCGAAGGTCCAGCGCGCCGTGCTCATGGAAGCGGCGATCCTCCACCGTCAACAACGCGTCGACCAGGTGTTCCGGAACCTCGTCGAGCCGGACGGGCACCCGGTCCCGACTGCGCTCGCCGAGGGACGTCCCGATCACCTCGGGATCGAGCAGGAGGCGGGCGAGGTCGTTCCCCTCGACGTCCCGGATCGCGGAGATGCGCCCATTGCTCCGGAAGCGCACCCGCGCCTGAACGCCTGGCTCGAAGAGGCCGCCGAGACGAAGCGCGCGGCGCCCCACGAGAAGATCGCGGCCGCGCGCCCTGAACTCTCCGGTTTGCGGTGTTCCGCCGGAAACCGATCGGTAGCCGACCTTCTCCAGGTGGTCGATGATGCGTCGCGGATCCACCCGATCGCCGGCGCGGAGGGTCCACGGTCGCGCCAGGATGCGCGCCGGGGAGGAAGAGTCGAGGGCGTCGAACTCGCGTGCTACGCGGGCTTCGAAGACCAGATAGCCGAGGCCGGCGGCGAGAATCGCCGCGGCGAGGAGCATGAGCCGCCGGCCCCTGCGCATCTTCCCTCTCGGCGAGCGCCGCCGCCGAGTCCTTCCTCCGTTTCTCACACCGTCTTTGACGCCTCGGGAGGACCAAGGGTTTCCACCGAGGCACCAGCTTGCTTGAGACCGTCGCGAACGCCTAACGTCCGCTGCCCGCGACGCGGCCTTTGCTGCTTTGGCCCTTGCCCCGCCCGGACCGGCGGGAGTGGGAGGAACCTTGCCTTCAGCGTACCCCGTCGAGCGTCGCCTCAGGCGGCTCCGCCTGCTGGCGCCGGCCCTTGCGGCGGTTGGGCTCGCGTGGCCCGCTCTTGCCGATATCGGCGACCTCGCCGCGCAGGAGCCGGGGCAGGCGTATGTGTTCGAGGGCAACGTGCGCGACGCGGGTACCGGCGAACCGCTGGCCGGGGCGCAGGTATCGGTGTTGGAGAGGGGCACCCGGGCGGTGACCCGTGGGGACGGAACCTTCCACCTGACCGGACTCGCCGCGGGCGTGTACACCCTTCGAGCCGATCGCCTGGGCTACCGGGGCACCACCGTGGTCATCACCGTCGGGGGCGTGCGCGCGCGCCGAGCGGTGGCGGAGGCGGCGGAGGTCGTAATCCTGCTGGCACCATCTCCCATTGCGATGGCGGACCTGGTGGTGACGGCGACGATCAGCGAGCGCGCCGCATCCGAAGCCCTCCGGCCCGTCGGCATCATGACGGGCGATGACCTGCAGCGCCAGATGACGGCGACGGTGGCGGGGACGCTGGCGTCGATGCCGGGGCTGGCCGCCACGAGGATGGGTCCAACGGTGGCGCAGCCCGTCATTCGGGGGCTGAGCGGGGACCGGGTACAGATGCTCGAGGACGGGACTCCGGTCGGGGATGCCTCCAACTCGGGCTCGGACCACACCACCGCACTCGATCCATCGTCGGCACGGCGGATCGAGGTCGTGCGGGGTCCGGGTGCGCTGCTCTACGGGGGCAACGCGCTGGGCGGGGTCATCAACGTCATCCGCGACGAGATTCCGACGGCCGTGCCGCACCGCTGGACGGGCGCAGCGACGTTCCAGACGGAAACGGCAACCGGCTCGCTGGCGGGCAGCGCGACGGCCGCGTTCGCCGTCGCGGAGCGCGTGCCGCTGCGCGTGGAGGTGGCCGCACGGACGGCGGGAGATTTGAAGACCCCCGCCGGCACGCTGCTCAATACCGACGGGGAGCTGTTTAGCGGGGGTGCCGGGACGGCCTACGTGGCCGATTGGGGTCGCCTGGGGGCGTCCGTCCGCGGCTACCGTAACTACTACGGCATCCCGGGCGGTTTCGTGGGTGGGCACGCGGAGGGGGTGCGCATCGAAATGGAGCGGGCCGCATCGAAGTTCCGGACCGTGGTCGATGAGCCGGTCGGGCCCTTCCACAACCTCCGCTTCGAGGCCACGTACAACTGGTACACGCACCGCGAGCTCGAAGCACCGGACATTCTGGGCACCCTCTTCGACCAGGAGGGCGCGAGCGCGGACTTCCTCGGGCGGCATGGGAGGTTGGGCCCGTTCACGGCGGGTGCGATGGGCGGCCGTGCATCCCGGGTGGACTTCGCCTACGGGGGGTCCCTGCACACGCCTGACACGCGTCGGCTCAGGGCGGCCCTGTACCTGCTCGAGGAGGTCAGCCTCGGCTCCGTCAAGATCGAGTCGGGGCTGCGGTACGACTGGACCCTGGCCGATCCGGCGGAAGACCGGGTGTCGGACATCGGCGAGATCCGCGACCGCGAATTCCACTCCCTGTCGGGGTCGCTGGGTGTCCTTTACAGGTCCGCCTCGGGGATCGTGCTCGGTGCGAGCGCCGTCCGGGCGTTCCGCGCACCCGACATCACCGAACTCTATTCGGAAGGGCCGCACCTGGCGGCGTACGTCTTCGAAGTCGGCAACCCGTCCCTGGAGGGCGAGGTCGGGCGGGGACTCGATGTCTTCCTCCGCTTCGAGTCCGACCGGCTCAGAGCCGAAGTGACCGGTTTCCATAACGACATCAGGAACTACATCTACGGGGAGGATACGGGCCATCTGAGCCGCGTGCGCCTCCCCATCTATCAGTTCCGGGGCAACGACGCCGTGTTCAGCGGCTTCGAGGGCAGCGTGGACATCGACGCCGGGCAGGGGTTGGTGCTCGAGGGGGTGGCCTCATCGGTGAGGGGCAGTCTCACGGGGACCGATCAGCCTCTGCCTCTCGTTCCTCCGCTGAAGGGACATGTGGCCCTGAAGTACGAGAGGCCGTCGTGGTATGTGCGGGCGGAAGCCGAGATGGCGGATCGGCAGGACCGGGTGGGCCAATTCGAGACGCCGACGAGGGGGTACACTGTCTTCAACGCCGCGGCAGGCGTGCGGTTCACGTTCGGCGGACGTCTGAACGTCCTGACCGTGAGCCTTGCCAACGCCGCGAATACCGAATACCGCAACCACCTCTCCCGGGTGAAGGAGATCATGCCGGAGGCCGGGCGGAGTCTGAACCTCAGCTATCGGGTGGTGTTCTGACGCGGCATGTTCCGGACCCTGGCGACGCTACCGTGTCAGCCAGGCGCTGAAGCGCTCGTTCAGTTCGTCCTGGTAGTCGACCCAGAACGCCCAGTCGTAACGAAGCGCGCGGTCCACGTTGCCTTCGCCGGCCGGCATGTGGGGCGCCATGTCGATCCCTGCGACCACATGCGTCGTCACCAGTGGCATGGCCGATCTGCGCGACGGGGAATAGGAGATGCGGCGGGCGATCCGTGCGAGAGTCGCGGCGCTGGTCTTGAATGCCACGTATCTCAGGGCCTCTTCCAGCCTCCGGGTACCCGCGACGATCCCGACCTGGCCCACGTCCAGCAACTGCCCGTCCCACACGATCGTGAACGGTTGGTTCTCCAGGATCTGGGCGTTGAAGATGCGGCCGTTGTACGCCGTGCTCATGACGACTTCCCGGTCGGCCAACATCTGCGGCGGCTGAGCGCCCGCCTCCCACCAGACCACGTCATCCTTGATCGTTTCGAGCTTGGCAAAGGCCCGATCCAGGCCCGCCGGGGTCCTCAGCGTAGCGTACACTTCGTCGAGCGGCACGCCATCGGCGATCAGGGCGAACTCCAGGTTAACCTGCGGCACCCGCCGCATCCCGCGGCGGCCCGGAAACTTCTCGAGGTCGAAGAAGTCGGCCATGGTGGCTGGCCTCTCGCCCGGGAAGTTCTCGTCGTTGTACGCGTACACGGTCGACCAGTACAGATTGCTCACGCCGCACTCGGTCTGGCTCTCGGCCACGAAGTCGTCGGCCGCGGGAGTGCCGTCGGGTCCGGGCGGCAGAGCGTCGATGTCGATCGGCTCGAGCAGCCCCTCGTCGCAACCGCGCACGGCATCGGCGATCTCCAGGTCGACCACATCCCAATAGACGCTGCCGATATCCACCTGGGCCCGGATCTGGGCCAGGCCGCCGTTGTAGGCTTCCAGGCGGACGGGGATGCCGGTCGCCTCGGTGAAGGGAACGTTGGCGGCCTCGTTGACCGCACGGGCGTAGGAGCCGCCCCATGACACGACGGTGATCGCCTGCCCGCCGAGGGGGAGGAGCGGGACGCCGGAAAGGAGCGCGGCAAGCGCCAGAGCTTTCATCTTGTTTCTCCTTGCGTTCTTCGAGCGCCGACGTCGGAATGCCGTCACCCGGCCGCCCGAAAATGCACGGCGAAGGTGTCCAGGTCGATGTTCGATCCGGAGAGTACGACGCCGATGCGACGGCCTTCCAGCCTCTCCCGGAGGGGACCGCAAGCGGCGGCGAGCGGAGCGGCGGACGCAGGTTCGGCGACGAGCTTCGCGTCGAGGAACAACGCCTTGAGGGCGGCGCGGATCGCGTCGTCATCGACGAGCACGACATCGTCCACGTAGCGCTGCACGAGTCCGAAGCTGTACGGCGCCGCGTGAGGGGCGCCGAGGCTGTCCGCGATCGTGTCAATGCGATCGAGCGCCACCGGCTCGCCCGCATCGAGGCTGCGTCGCATGGAGGCGGCGCCGACGGGCTCCACCCCGTAGACCCTGCACGCGGGCATGAGCTGTTTCACGATGCTCGCCGTGCCGGAGATGAGACCTCCGCCCCCGATCGGCACGACGATCGCATCGAGGTCCGGAAGTTGTTCGGCGACCTCGAGGCCCACGGTCGACGTGCCGAAGACGGTCGCCTCCCCCTCGAACGGATGGATCGCGAGCCGACCCTCCTGCCCGGCGATCTCTTCCATGCGCGCGAATCCGCTCGCCCCGTCGTCCGCGAACTCGATCTCCGCCCCGAAGTTCCGGCAGCGCGCGATGCGAGCCGGGTTCGCGGATGACAGCATCACCACCCTGGCGGTCGTGCCGGCGGCTCGAGCCGCGTACGCCACGGAGATGGCATGATTCCCGGCGCTCACGGCCGTGACCCCTCGCTGCAGCGTCGCCGCGTCCGCGCAGAGGACGTTGTTCAGAGCGCCCCGGACCTTGTAGGAACCCGTGCGCTGGAACAGTTCCAGTTTGAGGAAGACCTCCGACCTTTCGGGGAGCGGAGCAATTTCGGGGTCGGGCACCCACCGCCGCACCGGCGTGCGTTCGATCCACCGCGACACGCGCGCCCGGGTCTCTCGACTCTGTTCGGGCGTCGGCCCCTGCAACTCGCCCATCGGATCGGCCATTGTACGTCCCGCAGTCAACGTGGTCGGGAATTCGGCGCGCGCCGGCGCGAAGCATCGGGCGTGAGCCGGCGTGAAGCCACTAGCATACGCACTTGACAGGCACGCGGCAGAGTGCGATCCTCCGCGGCCATGACGAACACCCATGCGTTTTTTGGCCATTATTACTACCACCGCCAGAGCGGAGGCCGGTGATCGTCTAGCTTTATCCTGAACCAAGGTTGCGAACGATCGACGCCGGCCCCGAGGGGGTCGGCTTTTTTTTCGCTGCCTCCCCGCCGGTGTCGGCCAAGAGCCGACGACAATGACCCACGAAACGACAAGACTCGCCCTTCCCAAGGGACGCATGCAGACCGGCGTACTCGACCTGTTGACCGCCGCCGGCGTGCGCGTGGACCTCGGGGAGCGCCGTTACCGTCCGTCCATCTCCGTGGCCGGATTCAGCGCCAAGCTGCTCAAGCCGCAGAACGTGGTGGAGATGCTCCACGCCGGCTCGCGCGACGTGGGGTTCGCGGGAGCGGACTGGGTCGCGGAACTGGACGGAACGCTCGTTGAGCTGCTCGATACCGGGCTCGACCCGGTGCGGGTCGTGGCGGCGGCGCCCGTCTCCGTGGCAGAGCGAGGGCTGGTGGCGGGTGTCCCCCTAACCATCGCTTCCGAGTACCGGCGGCTCACATCGCGCTGGATCGAGGCGCGCGGCCTCGACGCCACCTTCGTTCGATCCTACGGCGCCACCGAGGTGTTCCCGCCCGAAGACGCCGATGTGATCGTCGACAACACCGCCACCGGCGCCACGCTGGAGGCCAACGGCCTCGAGATCGTGGACGAAGTCATGCGTTCCTCGACCCGCTTTTATGCGAACCCGCGCGCCCTCGACGACGCGCGGCACCGGGAGCGAATCGAAGACCTCGTTCTGGTGATCGAATCCGTGATCGAGGCCCGGCGGCGGGTGATGCTCGAGCTCAACGTGGACGCCGGAGGGCTGGAGGATCTCGTGGCGGTCCTTCCCTGCATGCGCAGGCCGACGGTATCCCGCCTGCACGGGGATGGGGGATACGCGATTCGCGTTGCGGTGCCCCGGGACGCCCTGCCGACGTTGATCCCGCTGGTGAAGGCGCGCGGGGGCACGGATCTCGTCGTGACCGCACCGGGGCAGATCGTCGCATGAGCCCCGCGGCGGTGAAGGTTCGGGCCGACGAGTTGCTGAGACTCGACCACAACGAGCGCCTCTTTCCGGCGCCCGAACTGGTCCCTCTCCTCGCCCGCGTGCCGGCGACGGCGCTGACGCGATACCCGGACCCGACAGGGCTGGAGCGACTTCTGGCTCGCCAATGGGGAGTCGGAGCCGACCGCACCCTCGTCACCGGCGGGGCGGACGACGCGATCGACCGCATCTGCAGGCGGTGGCTCGCCGACGGCAGGGAGATGGTCACCGTGGTGCCGACGTTCCAGATGATGCCGACCTTCGCCCGGCTCGCGGGCGGACGCGTGCGCGAGATCCCCGCGCTGGACGATCCCGCCCCGCTTGAACCGACGCTGGACCGGCTCGGCGAGCGAACCGGACTCGTGACGGTGATCTCTCCCCACAACCCCACGGGCCGGGTCGCTTCCGCGGCGCGGATGCTGGAAATCGCGGAGCGACTGCCGAACGGCGCGATGCTGCTCGCCGACCTCGCGTACGTGGAGTTCGCCGACCGCGATCCGACGGCGGCGTTCCTGGAGCGCGACAACATCCTCGTGGTGCGGACGCTCTCGAAGGCGTGGGGGCTCGCGGGGCTTCGCGTGGGCTATGTGCTGGGGTCGCGGACCGCGATCGCGGAGTTGCGGGCCTCGGGATCTCCGTTTCCGCTCTCGAGCCCGTCGGTCTGGCTCGCGGAAAGGGCGCTGGAACTCGGAGACCGGGTCACGGCGGACTATGTGGCGGCGGTCCGGTCCGAACGGGACCGGCTCTACGCGGCGCTCGGCGAAGCGGGGGCGGCGCCGTTCGCCTCGGAGGCGAACTTCATCCTCGCCTCAACGGAACGTGCGGCGGCGCTGGAGCGCCGATTCCGACGGTCCGGGATCGCGGTACGCCTCTTCGCGGACCGGCGGGACCTGATCCGCATCACCGTTCCCGGGGACGAGGAGGTGTTCCAGCGCCTTCTTTCGGTACTCGCCGCGGACTCCCCGGCCGCGGCTTCGACCATCAACGGAAGAGGAGTTCGATGAGCGCCGACGATGGTGCCCCCAGAACGGGGGAACGAACGCGGGAGACGCTCGAAACCCGCGTCGAGGCACGAGTGAACGTGGACATCCGCGGATCCGGCCGCGTGCAGACGGGTCTGCCCTTCCTCGATCACATGATCGGAGCCGCCGCCTTCCACGGCGGGATGACGCTGGATCTCCGCGCCCGCGGCGATCTGGACGTCGACGATCACCACACGGTGGAGGACTGCGGACTCGTCTTCGGCGCCGCGCTAAGGGACGCGCTGGGGGAAAGGCAGGGGATCCGGCGTTTCGGCTACGCCTACGCGCCTCTCGACGAGGCGCTCGCGCGGGCGGTCGTGGACCTTTCCGGCCGGCCGTTCGCCGCGGTGGATCTGGGACTTCGGCGAGAGATGCTGGGCACCGTGGCGACGGAGAATCTGAGCCACTTCTTCGGCTCGATCGCAACGGCGGCACGCCTCACGCTTCACCTCGACGTGATCCGGGGAGAGAACGACCACCACCGCGCCGAGGCCGCGTTCAAGGCCTTCGGGCTGGCCCTCGCCGAGGCGGTCGGTCGACGCGCCACGGCCGGAGTCCCGAGTACGAAGGGGATGCTGGATTCGGGTGAGGACCCCGCTGCGCAGACCGCGAAGGACTCGAGGGTGGAGATCCTCGAGACGGTGTCGCCATGAACGCCGCCCGCATCGGAACGGGAGGGGAAGTCGGCATCGTCCCTACGGGCGTGGCAAATCTCGAAGCCGTCCGGTCGGCCTTCCGGCGGCTCGGACGGACGCCGCGGGTCCTGGATTCGGCGGCGGACATCGAGCGTGCGGAGTACGTCGTCCTGCCCGGCGTCGGGTCGTTTGCCGACGGGATGGCCGAGTTGCGGCGCCGGGGCTGGGAGGAGGCGCTCCGCCGCCGTGTCGAGTCGCTCCGGCCGACGCTGGGGATCTGTCTCGGGTTGCAGTTGTTGTGCGACGCGAGCGACGAGGCTCCCGGCATTCCCGGGCTTGGCTGCGTTTCGGGGCGGTCGGTGCGGCTGGACGGCGCCGGCCGCGTGCCGCAGCTGGGCTGGAACCGGATTGCGGCCCCGGGTGCGGCCGTCTTCCTGCGTCCGGGCATCGTCTACTTCGCCAACTCCTATCGGCTTGAAGAGGTTCCGGCGGGATGGACGGGGGCGACGGGCCGCCACGGGACCCGCTTCGTCGCCGGGTTCGAGCGGGGCGGAGTCCTTGCGTGCCAGTTCCATCCGGAGTTGTCGGGGCGGATTGGCGCCGCCCTGCTGAACCGCTGGCTTGAAGAGGCTCCGGCGGCGGCGGAGGCCTCGGAGGGGATGGCGGACCGGACCCGCATGGCGGCCGCGTGCTGAACGTCCGCGTCATCCCGTGCCTGGACGTGAAGGACGGCCGGGTCGTGAAGGGTGTCCGCTTCGCGAATCTCGCGGACCAGGGCGATCCGGCGGCTCTGGCTCGCCGCTACGAGCGGCAGGGCGCGGATGAGATCGTCATCCTCGATGTGTCGGCGACGGCGGACGGACGGCTGGCGCGGTTCGAGACGATCGGCCGCGTGCGGGATGAGATCTCCATCCCGCTCACGGTCGGGGGAGGCGTGCGGACGGTGGAGGACGGGGGCTCCCTGCTGCAGGCGGGCGCGGACCGGGTGTCGGTGAACACCGCGGCCGTGGAGCAGCCCGAGCTTCTCGCCGGACTGTCGTCGCGCTTCGGTGCCCAGTGCGCGGTTCTCGCGCTGGATGCCGCGCGGGCGCCATCCGATGGCTGTCCGAGCGGCTTCGAGGTCCTGACCCACTCGGGGAGCAACCGTACCGGGCTCGACGCCGCGGAATGGGCTCGGCGCGGGACGGAGATGGGGGCCGGAGAGATCCTGCTCACGAGCTTCGACCGCGACGGGACGCGCAGCGGATACGACCTGGCGCTGATCGGAGCGATCCGCGAGGCCGTGACGGCGCCGATTGTGGCCTCCGGCGGCGGTGCGCACCCCGGCCACATGCGCGCCGCCGTGGACGCGGGCGCCGACGCGGTGCTCGCGGCGTCGATCTTCCACCAGGGCGACTGGTCGATCGGCAGACTCAAGGATCGACTGCAGCAGCTGGGCGTCGTGGTGCGTCGATGATCATCCCATCCATCGACCTCATGGGCGGCCGGGCCGTGCAGCTTCGCCAAGGCGCCACGCTTGAAATCGACGCGGGCGATCCGCGGCCTCTCGCGGAGAGGTTCGCGGTCGCGGGGGAAGTCGCGGTCATCGATCTCGATGCGGCTCTCGGCCGCGGAGACAACGCCGCCCTCATCAGGGAACTGCTGCCACTCGCACCGTGCCGGGTAGGCGGCGGCATTCGGTCCCGTGAGGCGGCGCTCGACTGGCTCGACGCGGGCGCGCGGCAAGTGATCCTGGGCACGGCGGCGAATCCCGATGTCCTGGGCGAACTCCCGGCGGAGCGCGTGATCGCCGCGCTCGACGCGCGCGATGGCGAGGTCGTCGTCGAGGGCTGGCAGCGCGGGACGGGTCGCGGCGTCATCGGGCGGATGGAGGAGCTCGATGGTCTCGCGAGCGGCTACCTGGTCACCTTCGTGGAGGTCGAAGGCACGCTGGGCGGGATCCCGCTGGATCGCGTCGCCGCCCTCGTCGCGGCTGCGGGATCCGCCCGCGTCACGGTGGCGGGGGGCGTCCGCGAGGTTTCGGAGATCGCGGCACTCGACCGAATGGGCGCGGACGCGCAGGTGGGGATGGCGATCTACAGCGGACGCATGGAGCTGGGCGACGCGATCGCGGCTCCTCTGAAGTCCGACCGGGCCGACGGACTTTGGGCGACAGTGGTCGAGGACACGGGCGGGCGCGCGCTCGGGCTCGCATGGTCGAGCGCGGAGAGTCTGCGCACCGCCGTCAGGGAACGGCGCGGCGTCTACCAGAGCCGCTCACGGGGGCTCTGGAGGAAGGGTGAGACGTCCGGCGCCACGCAGGAACTCGTCCGGGTGGCGGCGGACTGCGACCGCGACACTCTGCGCTTCACGGTACGACAGCACGGGACCGGCTTCTGTCACACGGGCACCCGGACGTGTTTCGACGATCCGGTCGACCTCGAGACCCGCCTTCGCGAGCGGCTCGCCGACCCGGAGCCGGGCTCGCTCACCGCGCGGCTCGCCGGGGATCCGGAACTGCTGCGGGGGAAACTCGTCGAGGAGGCGCAGGAACTGGCCGAAGCCGGATCGAAGGCGGACGCGGTCGCGGAGTTCGCGGACCTCTACTACTTCGCCCTCACGCGGCTCCTGAAGGCCGGCGGCTCCCTCGAGGATGTACGTCTCGAACTCGAGCGGCGCGCCCTCAAGGTGCGTCGCCGAGCCCCGAGGGCGCCGGGGGAGGCGACCGGTCGGACGGCTTCGGCACCCGCCGCCGCGGCGGGCGGGATCCTGCCGCCGATCGGCCTCGATGAGGCCGTGCGGGCGGTGCGCTCGCCGGCGCTCGACCCGGCAGCCCTCGAGGTCGCGCGAACGATCCTGGACGATGTCGAGCGGCGCGGGGAGCCGGCGCTCCGCGAGCACGCCGAGCGGCTCGGCGACCTCGAGCCGGGCGACGATCTGCTCCTCGACCGGTCGGCTCTCGAGCGCGCGGCGGAAGCACTGCATGCCGACGACCGCGAATTGCTGAACCGCGTGGCGGACCGGATCCGCGCGTTCGCTGAGGCCCAGCGGGCATCCGCGAACGACCTCGAGACGCCGGTCGCGGGCGGTCGCGGCGGCCATCGGCTCGCCCCCGTCGGAGCGGCCGGCTGTTACGCGCCCGGGGGGCGCTTCCCTCTCCCGTCCTCGGTGCTCATGACCGTCATCCCCGCGAGGGTGGCGGGCGTGGACGACGTGTGGGCCGCATCGCCGCGCCCGACCGCGGCGGCCCGGGCCGCGGCCTTCATCGCCGGCGCGGACGGCCTGCTGGCCATCGGCGGCGCGCAGGCGATCGGCGCGCTCGCCTTCGGCGTCGGAGGCGTCTCCCGCTGCGAGAAGATCGTGGGGCCGGGCAACCGGTTCGTCACCGCGGCCAAGCGCCTCCTCTACGGCCGGGTCGGCCTCGACACCATCGCCGGTCCATCCGAGCTGCTCGTCGTCGCCTCGCCGGATGCGGAGCCGGCGCGCGTCGCGGCCGACCTGCTCGCCCAGGCCGAGCACGACCCGGACGCCGTCCCGCTCCTGTGCGCCTTCGACGAAGCGACCGTCGAGGCCGTACGCGAAGAGACCGAGCGGCAGCTGGCCACGCTCCCGACCGCACCGATCGCGCGTCAGGCCCTGGCGGCCGGCGGCGCCCTCCTCGTGGCAAGCCTCGACGAGGCCGCCGCCATCTGCGACGCCGTGGCGCCGGAGCACCTGCAACTGCACGGCGAGCGGGCCGAGCCGCTGGCTCCGCGCGTCCACCGGTACGGATCGCTCTTCATGGGGGCGGCCACACC
The DNA here is from genome assembly GCA_009841005.1 of Gemmatimonadales bacterium. Taxonomy (GTDB): domain Bacteria; phylum Gemmatimonadota; class Gemmatimonadetes; order Palauibacterales; family Palauibacteraceae; genus Palauibacter; species Palauibacter polyketidifaciens. The sequence continues at coordinate 12,819 of VXMR01000050.1, read as the reverse complement.
CGAGGCGGCCGGCGACTACGGAGCCGGACCGAACCACACGCTTCCCACGTCGGGCGCCGCGGCGTTCGACTCGGGACTCTCGGTGTTCTCGTTCCTGCGTCGACCGACGTGGCTGACGCTCTCGCCCGAAGATGACGCCTACGAGGATCTGCTGCGGGACACCGCCGCGCTCGCCCGACTGGAGGGGCTGGAAGCGCACGCGCTTTCGGCGGAACTCCGGCTCACGGCGGCGGCCCGGGGAGATCGCCGTCGGAGGGTCCGCGCCTCGTAAGGTGGTCGAGGGCACGGTCCACGGCGTCCTTCGTCGAGGCCGTGATCCCTCCCCTCTCGTACTCCTGTACCGCCAGCCGCTCCAAGCGGTCGACGAGCGCGTCGACTCCGGGCCGGGGGGCCGACGTCAAGGGCCGAACATGATCCGTGGCGCCGAACAGGTTGATCCAGTACTCCGTCCGGCGCCCCCACTCCAGCAGATCGTAGAACTGCCGACCCGCCCGGGGCCCGAGTCCGAGTACGTCGAGGAGGGCGACGAAGAGCGAGATCGGCAGCAGCAACGCATCCCTCAGGCCATCGAGGAGCAGCTTCAGCTGAAAGACGGCCACGTCGCGGAGGAGCGTCCAGCGCGAGGGAACGATTTCGGGTTGCAGGGTTGCTCCGACCGGGAACTCGCTCATCCTGTCTCTCGATTCCTTGATCCGTGAAATAAACTTCGCGGCTTCGTGTACCCTCGCGTAGCGAACAGTCACCACAGATCCACAGCGGTGCCCGCGACCATGGGAGCCACAATTGAACAGCTCGGAGGCAACCGACCGGATGCTCGTTCTTCGCGCGCAGCGTGGCGAGCGTGCGGCCTTCGGCGAACTCGTCACACGATACATGCAGCGTGCCTACTATACCGCGCTCGGCCTCGTCGGGAACCACGACGACGCCCTGGACCTCTCTCAGGAGGCCTTCGCCAGGGCGTTCCGCGCGCGCGCCAGGATCGACCCCGAACGTCCCTTCTTCCCCTGGCTGTACCAGATCATCCGCCGACTCTGTTTCAACCATACGCGGGACCAGCGGTCACGCCGACTGAAACTCGAACAGGCCGGCAGCTGGCTTACGGACACGACGATGGGACGGCGCCCTCTCAGCCCCGATCAAGCGGTCGTGCGTGCCGAACTGCGCGAACAGGTCGGGGCGGCCATCGAACGCCTCCCGGAACGGGAACGGGAGACGCTCGTCCTGCGCGAGTTCGAGGAGCTGCGGTACCGGGAGATCGCCGAGTTGCTGGGGATCCCGATCGGCACGGTGATGTCGCGCCTCTATCGGGCGCGGCGGTCCCTCGCACGCGAGATCGAAACGGCGGGAACCCGTCCCGGCCAGGAGGGAGGTTCGGGCGATGAGTGAGAGAAACGTGAGTCCGCCCGGCGACGAGCGGGTGCGCCATCTGATGATGGCCGAACTGGACGAGGAGATTTCGGGAGAGGGACGTCTCGAACTCGAGTCCGCGCTCGGGGAGGACCCGGGCCTTCGCGACGAACTGGCAACATACCAGCGCCTGAAGGAGGTCACCGACACCATGACTCCGCTGAAGCCGCCGGAGGAAACCTGGGACAGCTACTGGGAGCACGTCTATCGCCGGCTTGAACGCGGCATCGGCTGGGTTCTGGTCTCGCTGGGGACGATCGTCGTTGGGACGTGGGCGCTGTGGACGGCCGTAGGCGAGCTGATTCGGGACACGACGATGCCCGCGTACATTCGCTGGGGCATGCTCGCGCTGATCGCGGGCTTCGTGATCCTCTTCGTCTCCGTCGTCCGCGAGCGCCTGTTCATGCAGAAGAAAGACCCCTACAAGGACGTGATCCGATGATCATCACCTCCCGAAACGACCTCGCCGGATACCGGATCCTGGAGGAGTTCGGCCTCGTCCGCGGCAGCACGATCCGGGCGCGCCACCTGGGCCGCGACATACTCGCGGGTCTCAAGACCATCGTGGGAGGCGAGATCCAGGAGTACACGAAGATGATGGCCGAAGCGCGGGAGCAGGCGGTCGATCGGATGGAGGCCGAGGCGGCGGCCGCCGGCGCGAACGCGATCCTCTGTGTCCGCTTTTCGACCTCCTATATCCTGGGAGGGACCGCCGAGATCGTGGTCTACGGCTCCGCCGTGAAGGTCGAGGAGAGCTGACCGTGGCGCTGAGAATGCTTGTCGCGGCCGGGTGTGTGCTCTCCTCTCCAGCGCTGGCGCAGGAGCCGGATCCCGACCCGGCGGAAGGCGCCGGCGTCGAGGGCCGGTGGGCGGGATCCGTCGTTCTTCCCACGGCCGAGTTGCCCTTCGCGGTCACCTTCGAGCGCGCCGATGGAGCGCTCTCCGCGAGCATGGACATCCAGGGTCAGGTCGGTCTGCCTCTCACAGCCGTGTCCCACGCCGACGGCCGCGTGCATTTCGAACTCGAAACCCCGATCGGTCTCGCCGCGTGGGACGGAGCCCTCACGGGTGACACCATCGAGGGTGACACCATCGAGGGCGAATTCACCCAGGGCGTCGTGACCGCCACGTTCTCCGTGTCGCGGGCCGATCTTCCGGAAGCGGGGGCGGAAGAGCCGCCCCCGTACCGGGAGGAAGAGGTCTCGTTCGAGAACGGCGACGTACACCTCGAGGGCACGCTGACGCTTCCGGAAGGGACGGGACCGTTCCCGGGCGTCGTCCTGATCACGGGTTCGGGACCCCAGGACAGGGATGAGATCGTGGCCGGGTTCGCCGTCTTCCGCCTCCTCTCGGATCACCTCACGCGGCAGGGGATCGCGGTCCTCCGGTATGACGATCGTGGCGTCGGCGGCTCGTCGGGGAGCGTCGCCACCTCCACCTCGGCCGACTTCGCGGGCGACGCGCTCGCCGGCCTCGCGCGGCTGGCGGAGCATCCGGCTGTCGACCCGGCCCGGGTCGGCCTCGTGGGGCACAGCGAAGGGGGCATCATCGCCCCCATCGCGGCCTCACGCTCGGACGCCGTCCGCTTCACCGTGCTGCTGGCCGGTTCGACCGTGCCCGGCACCGAGATCCTGTACGAGCAGTCCGCGGCCATTCAGCGCGCGAGCGGCGTGCCCGAGGACCGCATCGCGTGGAATACCGACTTCCAGCGCCGTTTGTTCGCGGCCCTTGAGGCGGGTGAGGGCCTCGAGGCATATCGGGAGGAGCTGGGGGCCACCATCCGCGAGGGCATCGAGACCCTGCCCGAGGCGCAGCGCGCCGCGATCTCCGACGTGGACGCCTACGTGCAGGGCCAGATCGACGCGCAGATCGACCGCGTCGAGACGCCCTGGTTCCGCTATTTTCTCACGTACGATCCGACCGAAGGTCTGCGGGGCACGCGGGTGCCGGTGCTCGCACTCTTCGGCGGGCTCGACCTGCAGGTGCTCCCCGACCAGAACCGCCCGCCGCTGGAGGAGGCGCTGGCCGGGAACCCGGACGTGACGGTCGAGGTGCTCCCGCGCGCCAATCACCTCTTCCAGGCCGCGACGACCGGATCCCCGGCCGAGTACGCGCTGCTCGAGAAGCGTTTCGTCGACGGCTTCCTCGACACGATCTCCGACTGGATCCTCGCCCGCTTCAGCAGCTGACGGTTCGGAGCTACTGCTGTCGCAACCCGTTCACCCGCCGGGCCAGAGGGCGGCCCGCTGCCGGAAGACGGACGGGTTGGCGAGCCAATCCGCGAAGCCCGTGCGGCGTTCGTCGGTCAGCCAGTCGATTCGGGCATCGATGCAGGCCAGCAGATCGCGGTCCTCCGCGTCCAGCGTGAACCCCCCGAATTCGGCGAGGGAATCCCGGGCGGCCACAGTGAACTCTCCGCCCGACCTGTGCGCGGCCTCGCCGCTTCCGATTTCCCCCTGGGCCACGGCGTCGATGCGTCCATCGCGCAGGGCGTCGAACAATTCCTGATCGCCGGACTCCCGGCCGAGGTACACCACCTGCGGCATGTCGCTGGATGGGGGGTGAAGGCGGGTTCGGCCCTCAAGGACGGGCGATGCCATGGCGGCCGTGATCGTAAACGCCCCCGTCCCATCCGCCACGACCGTGCCGGCCGGCGTCTCCACGCGCGTCCCCGCTCGGAGCACACCGGAACCGTCCACGATTCCCGTGATCTGGAGCAGCCGCGCTTCACCCGTTGTCCCCGCAAGGACGCCCACGCGCACCGCACTCGTGAGCGCGTGGTAGGATGAGAGCCGCGCGGCATCCTCGCTGCGCACCAGGAGCGACTGGCGGAACGTGATGTGGCCGGACGTGAACGCAACCGCCCGGGCACCGGTATCGTCGAGCGTCCGTGACTCGAGAATCGTGATGCCGCCGCCGGCCATGTCGAAGTCCGGCGTCGCGGGCAGAAGCCAGATTCCGGGCCAATCGACGATCGGGCGGCGCACGAAGGAGAGTCCGGTCCCGGGCATGGCCTCGAGCGCGCTGAGGAGGTCGGCCTCGTAGCCCATGTGCCGACTGAACCCGGGCGAGTTCGGGTTCTCATCCGCGCTGTAGCTTACGGGCGCGAAGAGTGCGTAGAACGCCACCGTGAGCGGAGCGTCGCCGCATGTGGCCGACAGCGGCGGCTCCACGGCGCCTCCGCAGCCCACACCGACGATCGCAAACCCGGCCACCAGCCGCCGCACGATCGGCTCTATCGCCTTTGACTTCAGCTCGACACCTCGCTCAGCCATCGGCCCACAGTGAGACCGCGTTTTCGACATGTGTTCGGAGACGGTATTCTTGACGAGCAGACTTCCGCCAGAGACCGGCATCCTGTGCCCCTGGCAGCCAACGACGACGACCGCCAAAAAGACCCGATTCGAGGAGACGCACCCGCGATGTACGCACGATATGCCTGGCCCTTCAAGGGACTCATCGTCTCGATCCCCCTTGGCGTGGCCATCGTCGGGGGCATCCCGGCTGGGGCGGCGGCCCAGGCGCCGGGTGACGAGGTGCGGCGCCTCGCCGAACATCCCGCGGTGCAGAGCGCCTTCGGGATCATCGAGGAACTCGAACCGAGGACGATCCGCGAACTCATCGAACTCACGCAGGTACGGGCACCCCCCTTCATGGAGGAGGAGCGTGCCCGGGTCTACGCGGAGTGGCTACGGGAGGCCGGCGCCGACTCCGTGTTCATCGACGAAGAGGGCAACGCGATCGGGATCCGATACGGCCGGGGCGGCGCGCGGGGATCGACGCCGGAGGGGGAGCGGCGAACGGTAGCGCTGTCGGGACACCTGGACACGGTCTTCCCCGCCGACGTCGATGTGACGGTGACGCAGCGCGGGGACACGCTCTTCGCCCCCGGCATCGGCGACGACACGCGCGGCCTCATCGCGGTCCTCACCGTGCTGCGGGCGCTCGAAGCCGCCGGCATCGAGACGGAGGCGGACGTTCAGTTCATCGGGACGGTCGGGGAGGAAGGGCTCGGCGACCTGCGCGGGATGAAATACCTGTTTCGCGAGGGCGCCGATCCCATCCACACCTGGATCGACGTCGACGGCACGGGGCTGGGGAGAATCGTGAACAAGGGGCTCGGCTCCCATCGCTTCCGCGTCATCTTCCGGGGCCCGGGCGGCCATTCGTGGGGGGCGTTCGGGCTCGCGAACCCGGCCCACGCGCTGGGACGCGGGGTCCGTCACTTTCAGGACGTGGCGGACACGCTCACGCGCTCCGGGCCTCGCACGAGTTACAACGTGGGCCGGATCGGAGGCGGGACCTCGGTGAACGCGATCCCCTTCGAGGCGTGGATGGAGGTGGACATGCGGTCGGAGAGCGCGGAGAGCCTCGGGCGCATCGACACCGCCTTCCGGGGGGCGATGCGCCGGGCGCTGGCGGAGGAAAACGCCCTGCGCCGCGCGGGACCCGAGATCGAACTCGAACTGGACCAGATCGGAGACCGTCCCTCGGGAGAGGTCGCAGACGACCATCCGCTTGTCGAGCGGGCGATCGAGGTCATGCGGATCTTCGGGACCCAGCCCGAACTCACGCGCTCTTCCACCGATTCGAACATCCCGATCGCACTCGGCATCCCCGCGGTGACGATCGGAAGCGGCGGGGTGGGAGGCGGCGCCCACTCACCCGCCGAGTGGTGGATCAACCGCGACGGCCACCTGGGGATCCAGGCGAACCTCCTCCTGCTGGTGAGCGAGGCGGGCCTGGCCGAGACCATCCCCTGAACACCTCCCGGCGGGCCGCCAGCGCCGGGTTCGGCCTTCACACGGCGGCGGCGGTCGTCGTCGCCAACATGATCGGAACCGGCGTCTTCACGAGCCTCGGCTTCCAGCTCGAGTCCCTGAGATCCGGGTTCGCCCTCCTCATGCTGTGGGTCGTGGGCGGGGTCGCGGCCGTGTGCGGCGCCCTCACCTACGCCGAACTGGGATCGACGATCCGGCGCTCGGGGGGCGAATACACCTTCCTCTCGCACATCTACCACCCGGCGGCCGGCTTCGTCTCGGGCTGGATCTCGGCCACGATCGGGTTCGCGGCCCCCACGGCGCTGGCCGCGATCACGTTCGGGACGTACCTCTCGTCCGTCTTTCCGGTGCTGCCCTCCCGGTGGCTCGCCGTCGGGCTCGTCGTGCTGCTCTCCGTCGTCCATGGACGCACGCACCGCACCTCGGGCGGCTTTCAGCGCTGGTCGACGACGGCCAAGGTCGCGCTGATCCTCGCCTTCGTCGCAGCCGGGCTGTCTCTCGTCGCGGAACCACGGGAGGTCGGCGTGCTCCCCTCGGCGGACGGCGTGTCGAACGTGTTCTCCGCCGGGTTCGCCGTGTCTCTCATCTTCGTGTCGTATTCGTATTCCGGGTGGAACGCCGCGACGTACGTGACGGGCGAACTCCGCGATCCGCGGCGCACGCTCCCCCGCGCGCTGGCGACCGGGACGCTGCTCGTGATGCTGCTCTACGTCGGACTCAATTACGTCTTCCTGCGGGCCGCCCCCGCCGAGGAAATGGTGGGACGGCTCGAGGTGGGATACATCGCGGCGGGGTACATATTCGGGCCGGTGGGGGCCGACCTGATGGGGATCACCCTCGCGCTCCTCCTCGTTTCCACGGTGAGCGCCATGGTGCTCGCGGGTCCGCGCGTCCTCCACGCGATCGGCGAGGACTACCCGACCTTCCGGTTCCTGAGTTCGATCAACGCGCGCGGAACGCCCGGAGCGGCCATCTTCACGCAGGCCGCGATCAGCCTCCTCTTCATCCTCACGGAGTCCTTCGAGACGATCCTTGTCTTCTCCGGTTTCACGATGGGCCTGAACACGTTCCTGGCGGCGGGCGGGGTGTTCCTCCTTCGCCGACGGCAGGCCTCGGGCGGACAGTCCGCGACGGGCGATGGACCCGCCGGCGAACCGTACCGGACCTGGGGCTATCCCGTCACGCCGCTCATCTTCCTGGCGGTGACGGGTTGGACGCTCGCCTACATCCTCCGCGACCGCCCCCTCGAAGCGGGGCTGGGACTGGGGCTCATCGCTGTCGGACTCGGCATCTACGCGGTCACGCGGGCCCGCGACCGAAGGACTCGCGCTTGAACCCGAGCCCGCATACGGCTTCCCCGAAGGCCCTGCTGCTCGCGTTTGCGGCGGTGTACCTGGTCTGGGGATCGACCTACCTGGCCATCCGTTTCGGCGTGGAAACGATCCCGCCCTTCCTCCTCGGCGGCACGCGCTTCCTGGCGGCGGGTGTGATCCTCGCCGTCGTGTCCCGCCGTCGGGGCGCGCCGGTCCCGAAACCTTCGGAATGGAGGGCTGCCACCATCTCGGGCGTGTTCATGGTCGTGGGCGGTAACGGACTCGTATGCTGGGCGGCGCAGTACGTGCCCTCGGGACTCACGGCTCTGCTCGTGGCAACGGTACCGCTGTGGCTCGTCGCGATCGCGCGCGTGGGGCCGGACCGGGAGACGGCGAGCCCCATGGAAATCGCGGGACTCGTGCTGGGCCTCGGGGGCGTGGCGCTCCTCGTGGGGACCTCCGGGGCGGAAGTCGGCATTCGCGGGGCGAGCGCGAACCAGGTCGCGGCCGGAGCGCTCGTCGTCGTGGGGGCGTCGATCTGCTGGGCGATCGGCTCCATGTACAACCGGCGGGCCGCGCTGCCGCAGCCGCCGCTCTACGGGACGGCGCTGACGATGGCCGCCGGGGGCTTGATCCTCGTACTGATCGGACTGGCGGCGGGAGAGTTCGGCCGCCTGTCGCTCGGCGACGTGTCCCTTCGGTCGTGGCTGTCGCTCGCCTACCTGACGGCGATGGGGTCGATCGTGGCCTTCTCGGCCTACATGTGGCTCCTGCGCACGGTGCGGCCGGCCGCCGCGGGCACGTACGCGTACGTGAACCCGGTCGTGGCGCTCCTTCTGGGCTGGTGGCTCGCGGACGAGGCGTTCACGCTGCCGATGCTGGCGGGCACCGTGATCATCGTGGCGGGAGTCGTGCTGGTACAGCGGGGGCGGGCGCCGAAGGGCGGCCCGAGGCCGGCGACCGTGCGGGCGCCAGCCTCAAGGTAGCCCCCCGCGCGGTCAGAGGGAGAGCGGAGGCCGGCGCCGCTGCTGCTGCTCGGCCAGGTATTCGCGGTACTTCTCAATCTGCTCTTCGCTCAGCACCTCGGCGAGCTTCGTTTCCGTCTCCTGCTGGAACTCCTGCATCATCTGCATCATGGCGTTGCGGTCCATCGAACCCCGCGCGGCCTGGAAGCGCTCGCGGCGGCTCTCCGCCCGGGTCTCGAGGATTTCCCGGACCTTCACGACCTGCTCCTCATCCAGCGCGAGCCGCTCCGTGAGTGCCGTCATCTGGTCGTCGAGACTCATGCCGAAGCCACGGGCGCCCCGCTGAGCCTGCGCCTCGAGCGGCGCCGCGGCGGCGAGTGCGACCAGTACGAGAGCGAACGCTCCGATCGTCTTTCTCATCGATATCCTCCCTTTCCTGCCTTCTTACTTGCCTGTTCCCTGCCTGCTTCCCCTGCCTGCTTCCCTTTGCGTCAGGTGCGGCCCCTTCACTCGAAACGACACGGACCCCGCCGGAAACGTTATGGACCCTTGCGCCAAGCGCTTCGGATGCGCTCAGCTAGGAAGCACGGGACGAAGGCCGAGAGCGCGAAAGTGGGGGCGGCCTGGCCGCCGCACGCCGCAGGAGAAAACGTCATGGGGGTTCGCATGAGGGTTCACCAGGAGATCTGTCATCGGTTCCGAACCTGCACCGCGGTGGGCGGCATGCTCCTGGTCACCGGTTGTGCGGGAGAACGCACCGTTCCCGGGGAAGACGAGGCGGCCCACGAGCGCTCGCACGTCGCGGGCATGGCGGCGCACCACATCTGCTCGGGCGTCTTCGTCGTGGGACGCGACTACGAGCGTTCCGTGGACGAGGTCGTGGCGCAGGACATCCGGCGTTTCCCGTTGTTCAACTGGCAGGATGACTTCGAGTACGGGGTGAACTTCGAGACGCGCACCGCCTCCGTGTCGGCAGCCGATTTCGGCACGCGCTCCGCTGAGTACAACGGGGACCAGGGGTGCACGATCCTGCCGGCCGAGCTCGACGACGTGACGTACGAACCGCAGGTCGTCGAGCGGCTCATTCCGGACCCCGACGCCACCGCGTGGCCGACGGGCGATGTCGGCGCCTACCACGACCCGCCGCCGCCGGAGGTCGACATGGAGGCGCTCGATGCCGCCCTCGACTGGACGATGGCCCAGAGCGAGCACAACACGCGGGCGCTCGTCGTCATCTACGCGGGAAGGATCCTCGGCGAGCGCTACGCGCCCGGCTTCACGCGTAATACGCCGCAGATCTCGTGGTCCCAGGGGAAGAGCATCGCGAGCGCCCTCGTCGGCGCGGCGATCCAGGCCGGTCACCTCGACGCCGGACTCGACGACCCCGCGCCCGTGCCCGAATGGCAGGGGGAGGACGACCCGCGCAGGGAGATCCGCATCCGGGACATCCTGAACATGAGTTCGGGGCTCGATTTCCTGAACCTGGGCCTGACGGACTCGCTGTCCTGGACGCACACGAACGAACACTTCCAGATTTACTTCGAGGGGATCGACGTGTTCGAGCACGCGATCGACCAGCCGATGGACACCCTGCCGGGCGCGATCTTCCGCTACCGGAACTCCGACCCGCTCACGGCGAACCGGATCGTGCGACAGGCGGCCGAGGCGCGGGGAGAGGACTGGCTCACGTATCCCCAGCGCATCCTGTTCGACCGGATCGGAGCGCGGGACTACGTCCTCGAGACAGACGCGTGGGGCAACTTCATCATCACCGGCTACGATTACGGGAGCGCGTGGGACTGGGGCCGGTTCGGCCTCCTCCACCTGTGGGACGGCGTGTGGCCGACACCCGATGGCGGAAGCGACCGCATTCTCCCGGAGGGTTGGGTGGACTTCGTCAGCACGCCCGCACCGGGCGCTGAAGCGCTGGAATACGGCGGGCTGTTCTGGCTCAATCGCGGCGGCTCGCTGCCGCGCGCGCCGGAGGACGCCTACTGGGCGGCGGGATTCATGGGACAGTACACGGTCGTCATCCCGTCGTACGATCTCGTGATCGTCCGGCTCGGGCCGAGCCCCGGCGACACCGGGGCGTATCTGTCGGACATCATCGGAGAGGTGACCGATGCGATCGACCGCTAGCCTGTCAGCCCTTCCGCGCGGCGGCGCCGGCACCCTGGTCGCGGCGGTCGCCTTCTTTGTGCCCGGCTGTGCGCCGGAATCGGACGCACGGGGCGAAACGGCGGTGGAAGACGAGGCCCATATCCGCGGACACGTCGCCGGGATGTCCGCGCACCACCTCTGCGCCGGCGTCTTCGTCGTGGGCCGGGACTACGAGCGCTCCGTGGAGGAAGTGGTAGCGCAGGACATCCGTCCCTTCGACCGGTTCGACTGGCAGGACGACTTCGAGTACGCGGTGGATTTCGAGACGCGCACGGCCTCGGTCTCGGGAGATGGAGTCCCAACGCAGTACGCGGAGTACAACGGGGACCAGGGCTGCACGCTCCTGCCCGCCGGGTTCGAGGATGTGACCTTCGAGCCCGTGGTCGTCGAGCGCCTGAGCCCGGATCCCGAGGCAACTGCATGGCCGACGGGAGACGTGGGCGCGTACCACGACCCCGCGCCCGCCGAGGTCGACATGGCCACCCTCGGAGCGGCGCTCGACTGGGCGATGGCCCAGACGGAGCACAACACGCGGGCGGTCGTCGTCATCTACGCGGGGAAGATCCTCGGCGAGCGCTACGCCCCCGGCTTCACGCGCAACACGCCGCAGATCTCGTGGTCACAGGGGAAGAGCATCGCGAGCGCCCTCGTCGGGGCCGCGATCCAGTCCGGCCACCTCGACGTCGGACTCGACGACCCGGCACCGGTGCCCGAATGGCAAGGGGACGACGACCCCCGCCGGGAGATCCGCATCCGCGACCTCCTGAACATGAGTTCGGGGCTGGATTTCCTGAACCTGGGCTCGGATCCGGTGCTCCGCTGGACGCATGCGCACGAACACTCCCGGATCTACTTCGAGGGGATCGACGTGTTCGAGCACGCGATCGACCAGCCCATGGACCGCGCGCCGGGGGAGATCTTCCGCTACCGGAACTCGGACCCTCTCACGGCGACGCGCATCGTGCGGCAGGCCGTCGAGGCGCGCGGAGAGGACTGGCTCACCTACCCGCAGCGCATCCTGTTCGACCGCATCGGGGCGCGGAACTACGTCCTCGAGACGGATGCCTGGGGCAACTTCATCATCACCGGCTACGACTACGGGAGCGCGTGGGACTGGGCGAGGTTCGGCCTCCTCCACCTGTGGGACGGCGTGTGGCCGACCCCGGACGGCGGGTCCGACCGCATCCTCCCCGAGGGGTGGGTGGACTTCGTCAGCACGCCCGCTCCCGGTGCGGAGCTCCTCAACTACGGCGGATTGTTCTGGGTGAATCGCGGCGGAGCGTTTCCGAGGGCCCCGGAAGATGCCTACTGGGCGGCGGGAGCCATGGGGCAGTACACGGCCATCATCCCGTCCCGGGACCTCGTGGTCGTCCGGCTGGGACCGAGCCCTGGCGACCACGGAGCGTACATGTCCGACATTATCGGAGAGGTGACCGCGGCAATCGACCGGTAGCTGTCCGTCATCGTAATGTGTAGGCCCGTTCCCCCTCAGCCCCGGGGGCGTCGTCCACTTCCCGTCTCCAGGAGGATCTCGTGTACTCCGTGACCCGTTTCCGGAAGCTGCTTCCCGTTCTCCTCTTCCTCCTCAGCCCCGTTTCGATCCTGGCGCAGGACTCCGGGGGGGGACTCCCCTCAATCGAGGACAAGACGGCCTCGATGCGGGCCATCGACGGCTTCATCCCCATGTATTGGGAGGCCTCGAGCGGAAAACTGTGGCTTGAGATCTCGCGCTGGGACACGGACATCCTCCACGCGACGGGGCTCGCCTCGGGGCTGGGGTCGAACGACATCGGCCTCGACCGGGGGGCACTCTCCGGCTCGCGCCTCGTGCGTTTCCACCGGGTCGGGCCGAAGGTGCTGCTGATCCAGCCGAACCTCGACTTCCGGGCGAGCAGCACGAACCCGCGCGAGGTGCAGGCGGTGACGGACGCATTCGCCCCGTCGACGCTGTGGGGCTTCACGGCGGCGGCCGAGACGGATGGCCGTGTGCTCGTGGACGCGACGGACTTCTTCGTGCGCGACATGATTAACTGGGCGCAGCGGCTGCGCCCCGGGACGTACCGGTTCGACGCGGGCCGAAGCGCCGTACACCTGCCGATGACGATGGGGTTCCCGGAGAACACGGAGATCGAGGCGTCGCTCACCTTCGTCCGCCAGCCGGGGGGCGGGGGCGGCTTCGGCGGTTTCGGGGGC
>VXMR01000056.1 GCA_009841005.1 Gemmatimonadales bacterium | reverse complement strand
AACCCAGAACACGCCCTACTACCCACCCACTTGTCTCGTGTGCTCGGAGAAGAGTATAAGAGACATGGCCGGATCGCTCACCGGGCCCTGGGCGGCGGCGTCACGGGCGTCGATGGCCGCCCGCTCGAGACGGGCGCGCGTGGAGCGGTACTCGTCTTCGCGGAGCTTGCCGGTCCGGTACTCCAGTTCGAGGTCCCGCAGCGCCTCAATGGCAGCGTCCCGGCGCTCCGCGGGGTCCAGCGAGGCGCCCGTGTCTTCGCCGGACCGGATCGCGGCCCAGATGATCGTGACGAGGAGCACGACGAGGATGCCGCCGAAGAGGACGAATCCGGTCACCCGTTTACCTCCCTCCGCTGACGCCGCTCCCGCTCGGCTTCCGCGAGTTCGAGGGCCCGCGCCGCCGCATCCGCCGCATCCCCGGCCGTCTCGTCGACGACACCCTCCGGCAGCGATGTCGCGAGCCCGATCACCGGCACGCCGAACTTCCGGCAGAAGGCCGCCTCGCTGAGGGTGCCCCACTCACCGGCGATCGCGACCACCGCTTCCGAGGCCCGTACGACGATGACGTTGCGCGCCTCGCCCAGCCCGGTCGGGATCGGGATCGTGACGCCGGGGGCCGCGGCGCCCGCGTCCGAACCTGGCAGAATCCCCACCACGGTCCCGCCTTCCGACGAAGCGCCGTCCGCCGCCGCCCGCATGACGCCGCCCATCCCGCCGCAGACGACGATGGCCCCTGCGCGGGCGAGGGCCGCTCCCACGGCGTGAGCCAGGCCCGCCTCCGCCGGCGCCGCCTCCCCCGAGCCGATGACTCCGATCCGCAGCGGACGCAACCTCACCGCTCCAGCAGGAGGGTCACCGGACCGTCGTTCGTCAGCTCCACTTCCATCATCGCCCCGAATTCCCCCTCCGCGACCTCGCCGCGCGCCCGGCACAGCTCGACGAAGCGGTCGTAAAGCGCGCTCGCGGCCTCCGGTCGCGCCGCGCCGGTGAAGGAGGGACGCCGGCCTCGCGACGCGTCGCCGTACAGCGTGAACTGGGACACGATGAGGAGCGCCCCGCCGACGTCATGGGCGGAGCGGTTCATGCGGCCCTTTTCGTCCGCGAACACCCGCAGGCCCCGGAGCTTGTCCGCCATCCACGTCATCTGCGCCTCGGTGTCGTCCGCCGCGAAACCCACCAGCACGACGAGTCCGAGGCCGATTGCCCCAACGACCTCGCCTCCGACCCTCACGCGGGCCTCGCTGACTCGCTGAATCACGACTCGCAATTGCGTCGTCCCGTCCTCAACCCCGGCCGTCCGCGGCAGGCCGGTTTTCCACAGCACGCTAAAGGCGGTGAACCACGAGAAGATGCGACAGCGGTGGCTCCCGAGCGACTCCCGGCGCCGCGCGCCCTCCCTCGCGCCCGAAAATCCACGGTTTTTGGACAGAATATGGACATGATTTGAACATCGTTTTTTTGAAAAAAATCACGAGCCGACCGCGTGGAAAAGGGAGTGAACGGCGGGCACTTCGGGAAGGAGCGGCGGTGGCCAGAACGTGAACCGGGGTAGATGTACTCAGCCCCTGGCCACCCGAAGGTGTCAGGGGCTGAGCAAGGAAGCTTGTTTACGGCCAACTACCGCCCGGTCCTGGTAGCTTGCGCGGTCTTCCAGAACCTCTCCGCGAGCCTGGTACCGTCTGCCCAACCAGCTGTGCTCGATCCCTCTTCCCTCGGTCGCCTCGTTCCGTCGCCGGAACTCCGCTTCCTCAGGCCCGGGACTCGCGCCCCGGTTTCGCGATCTCGCGTCGGGCAACTCACGGTGCGGTCATCGGCCTCGACCTCCGGTCGGTCGGTGCCGCCTCCCTTAGCACGCTCTGATTCTAAAAAGATTTTTTTGGGTCGTCAACCTCGAATGGTCACGAGTCGTATTTTTTTCAAAAATCTATTGACCGGATGGCCATTTCCCGTAACGATTCGCGAGTGAAAATCGGATTTTGGCCCGCGTCCCCGGGTCAGCGGCCGTGCCAGAGATCGGCGGGGGCGGCGTCGATGCGGGTGCCGGACTGCTCGACCTGGGCGAGGAGACGGTTCAGGAGGGCTTCAGGAGGGAGCGTCCGCCGCAGGCCGGCAACGGTCGCGACGATGACCAGACGCTCGCGCGCCCGCGAAAGGGCGACGTTGAGCAGCCGGGGGAAGTCCCGGTTCCGGCGCTCGTCGAGGAACCAGCTGCGGCCGGGGGGCGCGTCCACCGTGTCGATGATCACGAGGCGCTTCTCCCTCCCCTGGAAGCGGTGGATCGTGCTCACCTCGAGATTGGCGGGCGCAGCGCGGCCGAGCCGACGCCGGACGAGATCGCTCAGGTGTCGGGTCTGGGCGCGATAGGGCGAGACTACGGCGATGTCGTCGGTCCCGTCGCGGGCCGCCGCGCCCACGAAGTCCGCCACAGCCTCGGCGTGAGTGCGGTTCCGCCGCGAGCCGTCCACGCGTTCGACCCTCGGATCGAGCCCGCTCGTGTCGAGGACCGTCACAGCGGTGGCAGCGCCGGCGGCGGAAGCCGTGCCGGAAGAGGCGTGGGCGGCCTGCTCCCCTTGGCGCTCGGCGATCTCCGGCGCGTCCCTGAGCCGTCCGCCGTAGAAGAACTCGCTCACCAGTTCGCGGATGTCGGGCGCCATCCGGTACTGGAGATCGAGCATCGCGCACAGCCCGTCGTTGGGGGACGGCAGCGACGGCTGCGCGTCTTCCACGACGCCAGCTTCCCTGAACAGGTCCGTCCGCAGCCAGCGCGCCGCCGCCGGGGCCGTGCTCGACACGACGGGGGGAAGCTGCTGGAAGTCGCCGACGGCGATCACGGGGCCCGCGACCCTGGAAGCCGCGAGCGCCACATACGGGAGCGGCGCCGTGCTCGCCTCGTCGATGAGGAGGGATTCGAACCTCAGTTCGCGGAGTTCCTCCCGGATCGAGAGCCTGGCGAAGGTCGTGAGGACGATATCCGCCTCCTCCAGGGCGCGTTCCGCCTGGCGGGCGATCTCGAGCAGGGCGCGGCCCAGGCTGCGGGCGGACTCCGCATCATTCTGCGTGCGCGCGAGCGCGAGCAGGCGTCCGGCGCGGGCGTAGGGACTCAGGACCGGAGCCTCGACGCGCCCCCCGTTCGGCGGGCGGGCCCCCACCCGGGGG
>VXMR01000092.1 GCA_009841005.1 Gemmatimonadales bacterium | reverse complement strand
GTGCGGCGTGGGTTGGGACGGTGCCCGGTGGGGAGGGGGCCGTGCGCGAATTCGCGGAGGCCCTGCTCGTCGCCCGAGGGGAATGGGACGGGCTGGTGACGGAGTTTCGAGAAGGAGGACGGTTTGCGGGTTGAACGGGAGGCCGGTGCGGACTGCGCGCCGGCGCGGGCGAGCGGGGTCGATGCGCCGGGGGGACCGGTGCGGCTCGGCCTGTTCGCCCGGGTTTCGCTGTTGCCGTTTCTCCTTGCGTGCGGGTCCGGCGATGCGCCTCCGACCGCGAGCGAACCGCTGCCGGAGGGAGTGGACACCGCCGTGCGGGGGATGCGGACGTTCGTCACGCGCGATGGCGTCCGGCGCGCCGTGGTCGAAGCCGACACGGCGGAATGGCGCGAGGACAACGAGATTCACCTGCGCCGAATGACGCTCACTTTCTTCGATCCGAACGGACTGCAATCGACCGAGGTGACCTCTGCGTTCGGGATCTTCCATCAGCTCACGGGCGACCTCGAGGCCGAAGGGGAGGTGGTCGTGGAGGACCGCGTGGACGACCAGCGTCTCGAGACGGAGCGCCTCCGGTATCGGAACGCGGACGGTCGCCTGCTGGGCGATACCACGTTCCAGTTCGTCGATCCGGTCGAGGGTCTGACGCTCGACGGAACGGGGTTCGAGTCGGACCCCGCGCTCGACTCGGTCGTCGTCATGAATCAGGAAGGCGAGATGCTCCCCGTCGCTTCCTTCACGGAGACGATCCCCCTGCCGGCCGTCCCCGCCGGGGACCCCGCGGGCGTCGCCGACGAACCCGTCGCCGGGGAGCAGGCCGCGGGGGAGCCCGTCGTCGAGGAGCAGGCCGCGGACGAACCGCCGGCGGCGGACTCGGCGGCGGCTGGCGACGATCCGGAGGCGGTTCCGGCGCCGGACACTGCGGCGGCAGCGGACAGCGTCCCGGCTCCGGGCGACAGCGTCGCGGCGCCTCCCGACACGACGGAGGCCCTGCCGGACAGCCTGCCGGTGCCGACCGATACGACGGAGACCCTCCCCGACAGCGTGGAGGCACCTCCCGATACCACGGTGGCGCTGCCGGACAGCCTGGAGGCGCCCCCCGATACTGCGGCGGCGCGCCGGTGACTCGCGGACGTCTCGCTTTCCCGGGCTGCCTGGTGGTGGCGGCGGCGCTCGGCGGCCCGCTCGCCGCGCAGGAGCCCGACCCCGGGTTCGGGTCGGCGCTCGAGCGGTGCAGTCTGCGGTGGAGTCCGCTCGAAGCCGACACGAGGAGCGTCACCAACCGGGACGTGACCGGCGCGCACGTCACGGTTCTCAGCGGCCGATACCTGTGGACCTGCGGCAACGCCACGATGGAGGCGGACAGCGCGATCAAGCGCGACGGCCCCCGGCAGGTCGAACTCCTCGGCGCGGTCGTCTACGAGGATTCGATCCGGACGCTGCAGTCGGAACGGCTCCTGTACTTTCAACTCTCCGACTTCATCATCGCCGAAGAGAACGTCAAACTCGTCCGTCTGACGGATCGGTCCACCCTCATCGGCCCCCGCGTGGAGTTTCTGCGCGCCGTCTCCGGCGTCGACGCCGTCACGACCGCGCCCGACCGGCCGATCGTGACGTTCTACCCGACGAACACCGAGTCGCCCGAGCCGTTCCTGATCGAATCGGATCTGGCCATTTTCGCCGGCGAGGATGAGGCCCGCTTCTACGGGGATGCGATCATAGACCGGACCGATCTGAACGCCCGGGCGGACAGCGCCCTCCTCACTCGGGCCGATGGCCTGGGTGCCCTGTGGGGCGACCCGTGGATCGAGGCCGAGGGAATCCGGATGGAAGGCGATTCGATACGATTCGTTTCGGAGAATCAGGAACTCGAGGAGATCCACGCCATCGGCAATGGCTACGTGTCCGGAGACAGATTCGAGGTGGAAGGAGAGTTGATCGACATCGATCTGAGCAATCGCGAGGTCGAGCAGGTGCAGGCTCACGGGGAGGGCGTGAGCCGGGCGCTCTCCGGCAGCCACGAGCTTTGGGGCGACTCGATTCGTTTCGCGATGTACCGGAGCCAGATCGACACGGCGTATGCGTTCGGCGGTGCCGTCGCCGTCCAGCGCGACTCGTCCTGGGTGCCACCGCCCGCACCGGAGCCGGCGACTGCGGATACGACGGCCGCCGATTCGGCCGCCGTCGACGTCACGGCCACCGATCCGCCCGCCAGCGATTCGACGACCGCGGCCCAGGACACCGCCGCAGCCCTTACGCCTACCGACTCCGCCGCGGCCCGGGATACCGCGGCAGCTCCCGCTCCCGCAGACACCGCCGCAGCCCTCGCGCCGGCCGACTCAGCGGCAGCCCCTGTCCCGGCGGACTCGGCAGCCCCCACCCCGGCCGACTCCGCCGCCGCCCCCGCCCCGGCGGACTCCGCTGAAGCCGGCGCGGACACGACCGAAGTGGCGGCCGAGGACGGTGAGCCGGCAGAGGCCGAGGAGCCCGAGGAGATTGAACTCCCGACCGATGGCTCTGCGAACTGGGCGCGCGGCGATACCCTCGTCGCGATCTTCGAACGTTCCGAAACGCCGGTTGCGGACCCATCGCTCGCGCCCGATCCCTTCATGCGGCAACTCGTGGTCGACGGGAACGCCAGCGCCTTCTACAGAATGATCCGGGATTCGACGACGAGCACACGACCTTCGCTGAACTACATCGTGGCGCGGCGACTTCAGGTGGATTTCGACGCGGGAGAGCCCACGGGGGTCGAAGGGGAACACGCCATCGGCGCCTTTCTGGAACCGCGGGAGACGTTCGGGACACCGTCGCCGGCGGACAGCGCGGCGGCGGCCGATAGCGCGGCCGTGGCCGACAGCGTGGCGGCCGTGGCCGACAGTACCGGAGCTGCTGCCGCGGGCGATTCGCTCGGTGCGCCCCGGGACACGTCGGACGTCCGGCCCGACAGCGCGGCCGTGACCGACAGCACGGTGGCGCCACCCGATACGGTCGGCACACCTCCGGACACCCTGCGCCGGCGCGGACGCTCTCTCACGGAGCTTGCCCTGCGTACCGGCCAACCGGGACGGGAGCGGCGCGTGACGTCCGGCGCCTCTCCGGCCCTCAGACCCAGGAGATCCTGTTGAGCAGTGTACTACGGGCCGAAGGCCTCGTC
>VXMR01000021.1 GCA_009841005.1 Gemmatimonadales bacterium | reverse complement strand
CCTTGTCGTCTTGAATCGAGTCGCCCGAACGCGACCGCGCCGGGGCCGGAAACGCGACCGAACGCGCCGGTCCCGTGATCGGTCGAAAACGTACGCCGGCCCGGCGTTCCGGGCAACGAAAGACAGGAGCCCCACCGCATTCCCGCGACGTTCGTTGACAACCAAAAAAAACGGTCGGTATGTTGCCGGGGACTGGGTCGGAAGGCCCGAACCTGCCGCTTTTCTCCCTGCGAAGCCTGTGGCCGCCGACGACCAGACCGTGGAGATCGAACAGCTCCTGCGCCGCGGAGAATCGGAGCCGCGGACCCACACGTTCGCGCGCCTCGCCGATCTCTACCGGCAAGCGGGGGAGCGCGAACGCGCCCTGGCCGTGATCCGGGATGGCTTGAGGGAACACCCCTACTATCTGGACGCGCGCCTGCTCCACGCCCGCGTGCTGCTCGAACTCGGTGACGAGGAGGCCGCGCGGATCGAATTCGAGCACATCCTGACGCTCGATCCCGCGAACCCGCTCGCCTGCATCGCGCTGGGCGTCGAGCGCGTCGAGACGAAGGCGGACGGTTCCGGCGGCTCCTCGACGGACGACTGGCTGGAGGTGCTCGAGGAAACGTGGCGGGGCGCTGAAGCCGCTGGGCGGGCCGCGCCGATGGGCGATGCGGCGGGCGCCGCACCCGTTCCGACGAAGAGCATCGAAACCTCGACGCTCGCCGGACTGTACGCGAGCCAGGGTCTCTTCGACCGCGCCATTGTCGTGTACGAGCAGATGCTCTCCCGCAACCCGGACGACGCCGAACTCATCGCTGCGATCGCCGAGATGCGCCGCCGCGCGGGGGAGGCAGGGGAGCCTCGGGAGGTTCCGCCCGCGCCCGAGGCGACGGAGGCAGCGGATCCGGCCGTCCCGGAGTCGATCGGCGAGCAGCTACGCCGAATCCTCGACGGCGAAGCTCCCGCGGGATCGGACTGAGCGGGTGCGCGAATCCATCCGCATCGGCGTGTTGAACGGACCGAACCTCAATCTCCTGGGGCGCCGCGAGCCCCACCACTACGGAACGCGGACACTGGCCGAGATCGAGTCGCTCCTGCGCGAGCGCGCGGACGCGGGCGGCGCCTCGCTCATCTTCCTCCAGTCCAATGACGAAGGCGAGATCGTTGACTGGGTGCAGGCGAACACCGGCGCGGTGGATGCGTGGCTCGTCAACGCCGCCGCCCTGACCCACACGAGCGTGGCGCTCCGCGACGCCCTCGCCGGCTCCGGTCGTCCCTTCGTCGAGGTCCACCTGTCCAATGTGTTCGCTCGCGAGCCGTTCCGGCACACGTCGCTCCTCTCCGACCTCGCGATCGGCGTCATCACGGGATTCCGGGTCTCCAGCTACCTGTTCGGTCTCGAGGCGCTCATCCAGCATCTCCGCGGGAGCGCCGAGGCGGAAGCGGAGTGACGCCGCCGGGAGCCCGGCGCCTTCGGCTCGAAGCGACGACGAGGGCCGCCGATCGCCGGTCGGTCCTCGTGACCGCCCGATCCAGCGTACGTTACCTCAGCGGCTTCACGGGCTCCGCCGGGGCTCTGTGGATCCCCCTCGAGAGTCCGCCGGTGCTCGTCACGGACTTTCGCTACGAGGAGCAGGTCGACATCGAGGTGGCGGACTCGATCCGCACCCACATCAGCCGCGAGGGGTGGATCCGCGGCGTCGCCGAAGTCGCGGCGGACGCCGCGGGCCCCATCGCGTTCGAGGCCGAGGGGCTCACGGTCGCCGACTACGAGTCTCTCCGCGGCATGCTCCCCGACATCGCCTTCGTTCCGCTGCGAAATCTCATCCGGACGTTGCGGCAGGTGAAGACCGCCGACGAAGTCGATGCCATCGAACGGGCGATTGCGGTGGCGGAGAGCGCGTTCAACCGGTTGCTGTCGACCATGGAATGGTCCGCCTCACCGAGCGAACGCGAGATCGCGACGGCGCTCGAGATGGAACTCCGCCGCGGAGGCTCGGGTCCGCTGCCGTTCGACCCCATCGTCGCGGCGGGCGAACGCTCCGCGCTTCCCCACGCGACGCCCACGGACCGACGCGTCGAGCCCGGGGATCTCCTCCTCATCGACTTCGGCGCCCGCGTGGACGGCTACTGCAGCGATCTCACGCGCACCTTCGTGAGGGGGACACCCGAACCCTGGCAGGCGACCCTTCACGAGCAGGTGCTCGAAGCTCAGAGGAGGGCGCTCGAGGTGATCGGCGACGGGGTCGCGTGCCGCAAGGTGGACGAGGTCGTACGGGGGACGTTCGCGCGCCACGACATGGACGGCTTCTTCGGTCACAGCACGGGACACGGGATCGGACTCGACGTGCACGAGGGCCCAAGCCTCTCGTCCCGCTCCGACGATGTTCTCGAGCGGGGAACCGTGGTGACAGTGGAACCGGGCTTGTATCTTCCCGGACGCGGCGGCGTGCGCATCGAGGACGATGTGCGGATCGGGGAGGCCGGTGCCCGCACGCTGACCCGCCTTCCACGCGCCCTCGTCCGGCTCTAGCAGGATACCTGGCAGATACCATGGCAGATACTTCGGATTTTCGTCGAGGGATGGTGATCGAACTCAACGGCACCCTCTACTCGATCACGTACTTCCAGCACGTCAAGCCGGGAAAGGGCGGCGCCTTCGTCCGCACGAAACTCAAGGACGTGATGGAGGGAGGAGTGATCGACAAGACCTTCCGCGCCGGCGAGAAGGTCCGGGAGGTGCGTCTGGAACGGCGACCCGTGCAGTACACGTACACGGACGGCCACCTGTACTACTTCATGAACATGGAGACCTTCGAACAGATTCCGATGTCGGGAGACCAGATCGGAGAGGACCAGCTCCAGTATCTGGAGGAGAACATGGAGTGTCAGAGCCTCAACCGTGACGGGGTCGTGCTCGCAATCGAACTGCCGCAGTTCGTCGAGTTGGAGATCGTCGAGACGGACCCCGGAGTGCGGGGGGACACGGCCCAGGGCGGGACGAAGCCGGCGCGGCTGACGGCCGGCGCCGTGATCCAGGTGCCGCTCTTCGTCGAGACCGGCGACGTGGTGCGCGTCGACAGGACGGAAAACAAGTACATCACGCGGGTGACCTGACCATGGACCTGGATTGGCTGAAGGGACTCGTCGAGTTGGTCGAGGACTCGGGCGTGGACGGCCTCGACGTCGAGCTTGTGGGTTCGGAGACGGGCGACCCGACCCGAGTCAGGATCAGAAAGTCCCCGCGCGTGGCGGCGGCCGTGCCCGCAGCGGCCGTGCCGGCGGCGGCGGCCGGCAGCGGGGAGGTCGCGCCGACGCCGGCGGCCGCGCCCGACTCCCTGCCGGCCGAGGCGGCGCCCGCGTCCGGGCTGTTCGAGGTGCTGTCTCCCATGGTCGGCACCTTCTACCGGGCGCCGGCAGCCGACGCCGACCCCTTCGTATCCGTGGGGGACCGGGTAGAGGCCGGCCAGACCCTCTGCATCCTCGAAGCGATGAAGCTCATGAACGAGCTGCAATCGGACGTCGCGGGCGTCGTGCGGGAGATCGCGGTCGAGAACGCCGAGCCGGTGGAGTACGGCGCGCTGCTCTTCCGCATCGAGCCCGACTGAAGCCGCGGCCGGGCCCATGTTCCGCAAGATCCTGATCGCCAACCGCGGCGAGATCGCGCTCCGCATCCTGCGCGCGTGCCGTGAACTCGATATCCGGACGGTCGCCGTGTATTCGGAGGCCGACCACGACTCGCTCCATGTCCGCTTTTCCGACGAGGACATCTGTATCGGTCCGCCGGTGGGGCGCGAGAGCTATCTGAACGTCCCGCAGATCCTCGCCGCGGCCGAGATCACGGGCGCCGACGCCATCCACCCCGGCTACGGCTTCCTGGCGGAGAACGCCGAGTTCGCGGAGATCTGCGGGCGGAGCGGTCTCGTGTTCATCGGGCCCACGCCGGAACAGATCCGCCGCATGGGGGACAAGGCGGAGGCGCGAAAGACGATGATCGCCGCGGGCGTTCCCGTCGTCCCGGGCTCGCCGGAGGCTCTCGACGATGAGAACGAGGCCCTGGAGGAAGCCCGCCGCATCGGGTTCCCCGTCATGATCAAGGCGGCCGCCGGCGGCGGGGGGAAGGGCATGCGCGCCGCATTCGAGGAAGCGGAGTTCCAGAACCTCTTCGCCATGGCGCGAAACGAGGCCGAGGCCAACTTCGGCGACCCGACCGTGTATCTCGAGAAACTCATCGAGCGGCCCCGTCACGTGGAGATCCAGGTCGTCGGCGACCGTCACGGGCGCGTGATGCACCTCGGGGAACGCGACTGTTCGAGCCAGCGGCGGCACCAGAAGCTCGTCGAGGAAGCGCCGAGTCCGGCCGTCACGCCGGAGCTCCGCGAGGCGATGGGAGAGGCGGCAATCCTGGGGGCGAAAGCCATCGGATACCAAAGCACCGGGACGGTGGAGTTTCTGCTCGCGCCGGACGACCAGTTCTATTTCATGGAGATGAACACGCGGATCCAGGTCGAGCACCCCGTAACCGAACTCGTGACGTCGGTCGACCTCATCAAGGAACAGATCCGGATCGCGGCGGGGGAAAAGCTGGCCATCCCTCAGCCCATCGAGTTCCAGGGGCACGCGATCGAGTGCCGAATCAACGCGGAGGATCCCGAGCAGGGCTTCCGTCCGTCGCCCGGCACCGTCACGGCGTTTCACGCGCCGGGGGGTCCCGGCGTACGCGTGGACACGCACATCTACGGCGGCTACGTCGTTCCGCCGTTCTACGACTCGCTGCTCGCCAAGCTCATTGTTTGGGGCCGGACGCGCGAAGAGGCCCGGATCCGCGCCTACCATGCGCTCGAGGAGTTCATCCTCGAAGGCGTTCACACGACGGTTCCCTTCCTCCGCAAGGTGCTCGCCCACCCCGATTTCATCTCGGGGAGCATCGACACGGGGTTCGTCGAGCGGTTCCTGACCCGCTCGTGAGCGGCGATCGCCCGTGAGCGCGATCGATGTGCTGTGGCTTCCCGAAGAACTCGAGATCGGCCCCCCGCGCGGACGAGTGACGATCGTCGTCGATGTGATCCGGGCGACGACGAGCATCGCAACCGCCTTTGCGGCCGGAGCGGCGCGCGTGATTCCCGTGCGGACCGTCGAGGAGGCTCGCGCGGAAGCGGCCCGGGATGGAGGGGCGCTCCTGTGCGGGGAACGCCGTGGCCTCCCGCCGCGCGGCTTCGATCTCGGGAACGCGCCCGGCGAGTTCGAACGCGGATCGGTGGCCGGCCGTACGCTGGTGTTCACGACGACGAACGGGACGGCGGCGATCGAAGCGGCGCGCGCCGCCGGCGTCGGCTCGCTCCGGTTGGGCTGCTTCCGGAACGCCGGCGCCGTGTCGCGCCGGGTTGCGGCGGACGCGAACGCGGCCGGGCGCGACGTCGCGATCGTGTGCGCCGGGCGGCGAGGGCGCGTGAGCATGGACGACGCGTGGTGCGCGGGCCATCTTGTAGAGCGGCTGGTCCGGACAGTGACGGAGGCCGAACTGACCGATGGCGCACGGGCCGCGCAGGCCCTCTCCGCCCGCCTGGGACCGCCGACAGCGACCGGTCTCGCCGGTACCGCGGCCGGCCGGCTGCTGCACGCGATTGGCCGGAGCGCGGATCTTGCGGTTTGCGCGGGGCTGGATGATCTCGAGGTCGTGCCGATCTGGCGGGACGGTGCCCTCGTTGGCAGTCGGGGCGGGGAGGATGCGTGATGGTGGATGAACGGCAACGGCGCGAGGTGCTCGGCGTCGCGCTGATCTTGCTCGGCCTCCTGGTGGCCTTCGCGCTGCTGTCTCCCCTGATCGCCGGGAGGGCCAACTGGATCGGGCCGGCCGGGGAACTGCTTCACGACAACCTCGAGAGGGCCGTCGGAGTCCTTTCGCCGCTCGTCGCGGTCCCGGCGTTCATGTGGGGCCTGCATTTCCTCGGATGGGGCGATCCGACCCGGGCCCTCCGCTGGTCCGTCCTCTCGGTCGTTCTGCTTGCGGTCCTCCCGTCGCTCTACCGGCTCATCGCGGGGCCGGGACCCGGGAGCGCGGGCGATATCGGCTGGCTGGGCGCGACCGCCGGGGACGGCCTCGCGCAGGTGTTCGGCCGCGTCGGCGGGGTGCTCCTCGCCGCGGGCGTCCTCGTGCTCACGCTCTTCGTCACCATGCGGTGGTCGCTGACGAGCGCCGTGACGGCGGGAGGGCGCTCGCTCCGCCGCGGCGTCGCGGCCGCCGGCGGCGCGGTCCTCGGGCTCGGCCGCTCCTTCGCCGGCCGCGCGCGGCCTTCTCGTTCTCCCCGGCCGCCCGCAAAGCCCGATCCGCCGAACGAAGCGAAGGTGAAGGCGGCGACCGGACGCGGCCGCGCCGCGAAGAAACGGAAGCCTGCGAAACCGGCGAGCGCGCCGCCCGAGCCGGATCCGGCACCGGAGGATGAGACGCCTCCCGTCCCGGAACTGAAGGAAGCCGGCGATCCGGGCTCCTCGGAGGTCCCGCCGATACAGCTGTTCGATGAGCCGACGGGGCGGGGCAGCGGCCTCGGCGTGCGCGATCTCGACCGCCTCGGCGAGATCCTCATCGAGAAGCTCGCGACCTTCCGCGTGGCCGGTGAGATCGGCGGCTGGACTACGGGCCCCGTCGTGACGCAGTTCGAGGTCGTCCCGGCGCCGGGCGTGAAGGTGGGACAGATCTCCGCTCGCGCCGATGACATCGCGCTCGCCCTCAAGGCGCCGTCCGTCCGGATCGTGGCGCCGATCCCCGGCAAGGGCGCCGTCGGCGTCGAGGTGCCGAACCCCGCGTCGGAGATCGTGCTCGTGCGCGAGATCCTCGAGAGCCCGTCCTATCGCAGGGGACGCCATACTCTCCCGCTCGCGCTCGGCCGCGACCTCTCCGGCAAGCCGACGTGCGCGGATCTGACACGGATGCCGCACCTTCTCATCGCGGGCCAGACCGGGTCGGGGAAGTCGGTGTGCATCAACGCCCTCATCACGAGTCTCGTGTGCCGGTACACGCCCGCCGAACTCCGGCTCCTGATGGTGGATCCGAAGATGGTGGAGCTGTCCGTCTACGGAGACCTCCCGCACCTCCGCCACCCCGTCATCACGGACAACGAAGAGGCGGCGTCCGTCCTGAAGTGGTCCGTCTACGAGATGAAGCGCCGTTTCGGACTGCTCTCGGCGAACGGATGCCGGAATGTCGCGGAGTTCAACGGCCGGATCGCGGGCGGGCGCGAGGTGTTCCTCCCGAAGCGCGGCGTCATGGATGACCCGGCGCTCTACGACGAGGGGCCGCTCCCCTACATCGTCCTCATCATCGACGAACTGGCGGACTTGATGATGACGGTGCAGTCCGAGGTCGAGACGCCGCTCGCGATGCTGGCCCAGAAGGCCCGGGCGGTCGGGATCCACCTCGTGCTCGCGACGCAGCGCCCCTCGGTCAACGTCCTCACCGGCCTCATCAAGGCGAACATCCCGAGCCGAATCGCGTTCCGGGTCGCGTCGAAGATCGACAGCCGCACAATCCTCGACCAGAACGGCGCGGAGAGCCTGCTCGGGAACGGGGACATGCTGTTCCTGCCGCCCGGCGAGTCCGACCCCGTCCGCATCCAGGGCGCCTACATCTCCTCCGAGGAGACGGAACGCCTCCTCGACTGGTACCGGGAGCAGGCGAAGGCGCGTGCGGAGGCCGAGAGAGCCGAGGAGGAGGCCGCTTCGGAGCGCGACATCCTCGACCTGCTGAAGGAACTGGAGGAGGAAGAGGGTGGATCGGGGGTCTCGGACGAGGGTGCGGAGGACCGGGACCCGTTGTTCCGGCAGGCCGCCGAGATCGTGATCTCGCACGCGGCGGGTTCGACAAGCCTGCTTCAGCGCCGGCTCAAGATCGGGTACGGACGGGCGGCGCGCATCATCGACCAGCTGCACGCGGCGGGGATCGTGGGACCCGCGGAGGGATCGAAGCCGCGGGAGGTGCTCGCGACGCTGGGCGATCTGGACGCCGGGAACGTCGACGAACCATGAGACCCTTCCGTTCGCCGCCGTCCGGTTCGCGGGGCGCCGGCTTCCTCGCGGCCGGATTCCTCGCGAGTGCGTTCACGCTGGCGTGCTCCGATGCGGATTCCGCGGAGGTCGCGGAGGCACGTGCACGGATCGAGGCGGAGTTCGGCCCGCGCGACGCGCCGGCGCGACCTGCGGCCACGGGGGATGCCGCGGCCGGGCAGAGCGAGCCCCGGGTCGAGGAGCCGGAAGAGGCCGACGGCGCGGCGCCGAGTGAAGACGCACCCGTTCCGGCCCCGGAGCTTCCCGACCCGGAGCTTCCCGACCCGGAGGGCACGGGGCCGGTGGATGTGGCTGACGGGCCCGCGCCGGCGGACGACGACCCCGGACCGGTGGACGACGAGGCTGGCCAGGTGGGCGTCGACTCGCTCCTCGCCCTTGCGAATTCGGCCTACGCTTCGCTCGACCGGCTCAAGGCGGCCTTCGCCCAGCGTATCGAGAACCCGCTTCTCGGCCGCACCCGCGAGGGCCGCGGAACCTGGTACCAGGCGGGACGGAACCGGTTCCGGATGGACTTCGACGAACCGGCCGGCGACATCTACGTGGCGGACGGATCCTGTCTCTGGCTCTACGAACCCTCGCTCCACGATCAGGTCATGGTCTCATCCCTGGAGGAGGGCGTGGAAATCGGCACCGTCGACATCCTCGGACGTCTGCTCTCGCAGGCGCGGACGACCTACGACGCGGTCGATGAAGGTACCGGGGAGATCGATGGAGTGGAGACGCGAATCGTGTCGCTCACGCCGCGGGAACTCCCGGCGAGATACGTGGAGGTCCGCCTGTGGATCGGTGTGTCCGATCGCTACGTGCGCCGCTTTCGCATTCGCGAGGAGAACCAGACCCTCCGCACGGTGACGCTGAGCCCCCTCGAACCGCAGGCCCGGATCGACCCCGGCGTCTTCGAGTACGCGTCCCCGGAGGGGGTGCCCGTCTTTCCCGACGACGTGCGATGCGACTAGGGCTCATCAGCCTCGGCTGCGACAAGAACACCGTCGACTCCGAGCGCATGCTTGCCGAACTCGTCGGCCACGGAGCCGAGCGCACCGGTGTGGAGGAAGCGGAGGTCATCCTCGTCAACACGTGCGGGTTCATCGACGCCGCGAAGGAAGAGTCGATCGAGACGATCCTCGAGGCGGAGCGGCTGAAGCGCGAAGGGGCGTGCCGCAGCGTCGTGGCGGTCGGGTGCATGGTGGAGCGGTATCGGGAGGAAATGGAGGCGTCGCTGCCTGAGGTCGACCTCCTGCTTGGGCTGCGAGACCTCGACCGCCTCGTGCCGGAGCTGCGCGAGCGCGGGCTCCTTCAAGGACCGGCCTCGGCCGGGGGCGCGCACCCGGGGGAACGGATCCCCGTCGCGGCGCGCCATGTCCGCTACCTGAAGGTGAGCGAAGGGTGCAGCCACGCGTGCGCCTTCTGCGCGATCCCCCTCTGGCGGGGGAAGCACCGCTCCTTCGAACTGGAGCGTATCGTCGCCGAGGCGCAGCGCCTCGCGGCGCAGGGTGCCGTGGAGGTGAACCTGGTGGCGCAGGACCTTGCGCACTGGGGCCGGGAGCAACGGGACGGGACGGACATCGCGACGCTCGTGGAGGCGCTGCTGCGCGAGACATCGATCCCCTGGTTCCGTCTCCTGTACATCTACTCCGCGGGCCTGCGCGAACCGCTTGTCGAATTGATGGCCTCCGAGGCGCGGCTCCTCTCGTACATCGACATGCCGATCCAGCACGCGAGCGACACCGTGCTCCATCGCATGCGCCGGCCGGAGCGGGCCGCGACGCTGCGATCGAAGGTCGCCCGGCTGCGGGAGGCGATCCCCGAACTCACGCTGAGGACGACGGTGCTCGTCGGGTTCCCGGGCGAGACGGACGCGGAGTTCCGCGAACTCGTGGATTTTCTCGATGAGGTGCCGTTCGACCGGCTCGGTGCCTTCGCGTTCTCGCCGCAGGAAGGGACGCGCGCGGCCGACATGGAGGAGAGCTTCGTTCCGGCGGAGCTGGCACGGGACCGTCTCGAGGAGGTGCTCGAGGTCCAGCGCGCCGTGAGCCGCGAGCGGCTTGCGGCGGAGGTCGGCCGCGAACGCGTCGCCGTCGTGGACGCGCCCGTGGCCCCGGACGAGCCGACGCTCGAACTCCTCTATGACGACCCTCCGGGCGCGGCGCATCTCGGCCGCATCGAGAGCCAGGCGGACGACGTGGACGGCGTGACCGTGCTCGTGGGCGGAAACGGCCTCGCCCCCGGTTCGCTGGTGCGGGTCGAGATCCAGCGGGCCGCCGACTTCGACCTCGCGGGGCGCGTCCGTGGAGTCGTGCGCCGGGCGTCCGAGCGGGGAAGGGCGGCGCCGTCTGCGGCCGCGCAGCCGGGGCGGGGGCTTCCCGTCCTGGGACTCGACAGCGCCTGGGGCCGGTGAGCCGCGGGCCTCGCCGGCCGGCCGTCGCCTCCGACTGGATTCGGCGGGCGCGCAGCGTGATGCCGGGCGGCGTGAGTTCGCCCGTGCGGGCGTTCCGCGCCGTCGGGATGGAGCCGCTGTTCGCCGCCCGCGGCGAGGGCGCGAGGATCTTCGACGAGGCGGGGCGCGGCTATCTCGACTACGTCCTCTCATGGGGGCCGCTCATCCTCGGCCACGCCGCGCCGCCGGTCGTGGAGGCCGTGGCGCGCGCGGCCCGCGACGGCATGAGCTTCGGGGCCTGCCAGGCACGCGAGGTCGAACTCGCGGAACGCGTCGCCGCCCGGGTACCCGGCGTGGAGATGGTGCGCTTCGTGAACAGCGGGACCGAGGCCACGATGTCCGCCGTGCGGCTCGCCCGCGCCGCGACCGGCCGTGAGCTGATCCTGAAGTTCGAGGGTTGCTATCACGGCCACGCGGACGCCTTTCTCGTCGTGGCCGGATCGGGCGTCGCCACGCTGTCGCTCCCCGATTCGCCGGGCGTGCCGGCGGCGACCTCCGGCCTGACGCTGACGGCGCCCTACAACGACCTCGGGGCGGTGGCGGCGATGTTCGCGGAACACGGCTCGCGGCTCGCGGCCGTCATCGTCGAGCCGGTCGCGGGCAACGCGGGCCTCATCCCGCCGCGCGAGGGTTTTCTGGAGGGTCTCCGCGAGAGCTGCGACCGCGCCGGAACGCTCCTCATCTTCGATGAAGTCATGACCGGGTTCCGGGTCGCGCGGGGCGGCGCACAGGAGCGCTACGGGGTCGCCGCGGACCTCGTCGCGCTCGGCAAGGTCCTCGGCGCGGGGATGCCGGTCGCGGCCTACGCGGGTCCCCGCGAGCTGATGCGGCGGATGGCTCCGCAAGGGGACGTGTACCAGGCCGGTACGCTGTCGGGGAACCCGCTCGGCATGGCCGCCGGCATCGCCCAACTCGACGAACTCGAGCGGACGGAGCCCTTCGACGGCCTGGAGCGGCGCGCGGCAACGCTCGTGGACGGCATCCTGACCGCCGCGAGCGCCCGGGGCATCCCGGCTTGCGGGACCGCGCTGGGGTCGATGTGGGGGGTCTTCTTCGCCGACGGCCCGGTGTTCGATTTCGATGGTGCGCGGCGCGCGGACACGGACTTCTTCGCCCGCTACTACCGGGCGTGCTTCGAGCGGGGCGTCTTCTTCGCCCCCTCCGCCTTCGAGGCGGGTTTCCTCTCCACTGCGCATACCGACGCGGACGTGGCGGCAACGCTCACGGTCGTGGGCGAGGCGCTGGACGTGGCACTGGACGCGGCGCCGGAGGGCACGGGTTGAACTGGCGCGCGCGGATCGTCCCCGAGCGGGCCGGTCCCCTCCTCCTCGGCGGGGTGTTGATGGGGCTCGCCCACCCGCCCTTCCACCTTCTCGTGACGTCCTTCGTCGCGCTCGTCCCCTTCATCGTCTGGCTCGAGGGACTCCCGGCGACGGCGGAGGGCCGCAAGCAGGCCCGCAAGGGGGGATTTCTCTTCGGGCTCGTCTACTACACGCTCGTCCTGTACTGGCTCCTCGTGGCGCTCATCTTCTACACGTGGTGGGCGTTCTTCGCCTTCCTCGCCCCGATCCTCATCCTCGCGACGTTCATGTCGTGGGTGGCGGGCGGGATCCACCTGGTGCGGGCCCGCTTCGGGTGGCCGCTCACCCTCGTCTTCCCCGTGTTCTGGACCGCCGGGGAGGTGCTGCGGGCCCACCTCCTCGACGTCTCCTTCCCCTGGATGCAGCTCGGCGACACGCTCTCGGCCTATCCCATCCTCGTGGGCGCGGCCGACCTCGTGGGCTCGCGGGGGCTCTCCTTCTGGCTCGCGCTCGCGAACGCCCTCGTCGCGTCGGGGTTCCTGGCGTACCGGTCCGGGGGGCGGCGTGCGCTGCGGCGGCCGGCGGCCGGACTCCTGCTCGTGCTCGCCCTCCCGATCGCCTATTCGGTCGTGCGCTGGCAGACGCTGGACGTGCGTCCGGTGGCCCGGGTGGGGGTCGTGCAGCCCAACGTCCCGCAGCACCTGCGCAACACGGATCGCGCCGCGTCGGCCGACAGCGCCTTCCGGTCGGCCGCGACGCTGATCTCCGAATGGCCGGGCCGGGAACGCATGGACCTCGTGCTCTTCCCGGAGACGATGCTCGCCTTGCGTTACGTGGATCCGCTCGCCTCCTTCGGCTACCCCGGCTGGACGGCGGCGCGCGAGTGGGCGACCGGGCTCGCCGAAGCGCTCGATGCGGAGGTCGCCGTCGGGGGCCTGGGGGCGGAGGACCTCGGGGACCCGGAGTATCAGCCGTACAACTCCGCGTACCACTTCCGACCCGGAGAGGGCGTCGTCAACCGGTATGACAAACGCTTTCTCGTGCCGTTCGTCGAGCGGGTGCCGTTCATGCCTCCCGAGTGGTTCCAGGCCATCCCCTATGCGGGAGGAAACTTCGGGATCGGCGAGTGGCAGGCCCCGATCGAGATCGCCACGGAGGATGGGAGCGCAGCGTACGGGACGATGATCTGCTACGAGTCGATCTTCTCGCCGCTGGCGCGGCACTACCGTCGCAACGGTGCGGACTTCCTCGTCAACATCACGAACGACTCGTGGTTCGGGCGCGACGCCTGGTGGAGCCGCTCGAGCGCGCTGTGGCAGCACCCGGCGCACCTCGTCATGCGTGCCATCGAGACGCGGATGGGGGCGGCGCGCTCTGGGAACACGGGGATCTCCAAGGTCGTGGATCCGCTGGGGAGAGTGTCGCACCGCACCGAACTCTTCGATCCGGCGTCCTTCGTGGCGGACGTGTCGACGACGGACGGGTTAACCGTGTACGTGCGCTTCGGCGACGTCGTGGGGACGCTGGCCGCCCTGGCAGCGCTTCTTGCTCTCTGCGCGTCTTTCCTGAAGGATCGCAACCCGCGCGGCCGGGCGGCGCGCGGTGATTCGGGAGAGACGGTGGAGCCGGCGAGCGGGAGCGCATGACTCGAAAGATGGACCGGAAGGTCGAACGATGCATCGCCCGGCGTGGCGCGTGGCCGCTTCTCGCCGCACTCGCGAGTCTCGCGGGGGTGGAGAGCGTGGCGGCGCAGGTGCCGGATACCGTGTCCCGGGATACGGTCTCCTTCCGGCTCCGCGAACTCCGAATCGAGGCGCTGCGACCCGTCGCCAGCGTCTCGGGCGCGAGCGCCGTGCGCCTCAGCCTTCAGTCCCCGCGCGTGGCCGCGGTCCCCCTGCTCGAGGAGGCGCTGCGCGAGATTCCGTTCCTGCAGGTGCGCGAGAACTCGCGCGGCGAGGCCCAGCCGACGCTGCGAGGGACCGAGGCGCGTCAACTCGCCGTGCTCGTCGACGGCGTGCCGCTGACCCTCGGCTGGGACGCGCGCACGGACCTTTCGCTCATTCCGGTCGACGCGGCGCGCGAGATCCAGCTCTTCCGGGGCATCTCCTCGGTTCTCCACGGTCCCAACGTGCTCGGCGGCGTGGTCTCGATCGAGATCGGACACGGGAGCGTGGACCCGGACCGGCGGCTCAACGGGATGCAGGGCGGCATGGACGCCACCGGCGCGGCCTTCGGCGGCGTGCGCCTCGGACGCACGTGGAGTTCGGGGGAGGGCGGCGTCTCCGTGCAGGCGGGCGGCGCCTATCGGACGCGCGACGGCGTGCCCCTTCCCGGCGGCGTCGTGCAGCCGGCCGCGACCGACCCGAACCGGCGTCTGAACAGCGATCTCGATCACGCGAGCGCCTTCTTCACGGGCCGGGCCGAATCCGAAGGGGGTGCGTGGGTCTCCACCTCCGCCTTCGGGTATCGCGCGGCGAGGGGGGTTCCGCCGGAACTCCACACGACGAATCCGCGCCGCTGGAGGATGCCCGAGACGAAACGGGTCGTGAGCACGGTCTCGGCGGGTACCGGGTGGGGTCGCACGCCCTTCGGCACGGGAGATTTCGAGGTCAGCATCGGAATCGACGCCGGCGACGCGCAGATCGACGAGTTCGAGACGCTGGCCTATGAGGATATCGCGGGGCAGGAGTTCGCGGACGACCGCACTCTCACCTTCCGCGGCCTGTCCGACCATGAACTCGGCGACGGGGTCCTGCGGACGGCGCTTACGGTGGCCGAGACCCGCCACGTGGAGCGCATCGCGCCCGGCGGGGAGTCCACCTTTCGCCAGCGCCTGTTCAGTCTCGGCGGCGAGGTCGAGTTGCCGCTCGCGAGTGCGGGCGCGGGGTTCTGGTCCGGCGCCCGCGTCAGCCTGGGGGCGAGCTGGGACCGCGGCAGCACGCCGGAGACCGGCGGGCGCGAAGCGCGCGAGACGATCGACGACTGGGGCGCGCGCGTCGGAGGATCCGCGCAGATCGGACGGCGCGTTCGCTTCCACATGGGGGCGAGCCGCCGCGTCCGCTTCCCGTCGCTGCGGGAACTGTATTCGGGCGCGCTCGGTCGCTTCGAACCCAACCACGAACTCGCGCCGGAGGTCCTCCGCGCGGCAGAGGGGGGCGTCACCGGGACGGTGGAGGCGTTCGGGGCGGAGGTCGAGGCTCAGGCCGTGCTTTTCGTCCAGAGTTTTTCGAACGCGATCGTGCGTACGGGGCTCGGAGATGGGAGGTTCCGGCGAGAGAACCGGCGTCGCGTGGACGCGGCGGGGATCGAGCTTCTCGGCGACGCGCGGTGGGGCGGGGTCTCCGTCGGCGGCGACCTGACGTGGCAGCATGTGGAGGTCACGGACCGGCGGCTCGAGGGCCGCACGCTGCGTGCGGAGTACCAGCCCGGGATCGCCGTGGGAGCGCACGTGGAGGGCCCACTCCCCGCGGGTCTCCGGGCGCGGGCCGCGGTGGAGGCGATCGGACGCCAGTACTGCGTCGATCCGGATCTCGACGCCGCTGTCGCCCTCGATCCGACGGCCCGCGTCGACCTCGTCGTGAGTCGGGAGTTTGCGGTCGGCGGGCCCTTCCGGACGCTTCAGACCTCTCTGTCGCTGGACAACCTCGCGGACGCGACGGTCTTCGATCAGTGCGGACTGCCGCAGCCCGGCCGCCTGCTGCGGCTCCAGTTCCGGCTCTTCTAGTGCCGAGGCTCCGCGTCGCCTACAGCGCCGGGTACACGGTGCCGCTGCCCGCGGGCCACCGCTTCCCGATGGGGAAGTTTCTCGCGCTGCGGCAGATCCTCGAACGCGACGGGATCATCGGGCCGAAGGACATCGTCGAGCCGGAGGAGGCCCCGTGGGAGGACTTGGCGCTCGTGCACACGCCGGAGTACCTCTACAAGCTCCGGCACGGCGCCCTCAGCCGCGCGGAGGAGCGACGCCTCGGGCTCCCGTGGTCGCCCGCGCTCGTGCGCCGGTCGCGACTTGCCGTCCGGGGCACCGTCAATGCCGCGTGGATGGCGCTGGAAGATGGCGTGGCGGCGAATCTGGCCGGAGGGACGCACCATGCGTTCCCGGATCACGGAGAGGGATTCTGCGTCTTGAACGATGTGGGCGTCGCCGTCAGAGTGCTTCGCCGCGGCGGGTGGATTCGCCGCGCGCTCGTCGTGGATCTCGACGTCCATCAGGGGAACGGCACCGCCGCCGTGTTCGCCGATGACCCCGAGACCTTCACCTTCTCCATGCACGGGGCGGGGAACTATCCGTTCAGGCCCACTTCGTCGGATCTCGATGTGGCCCTGCCCGATGGCGCGGGAGACGAGGAATACGAGGAGGCGCTGCGACGATTCCTGCCCGAGGCCGTAACCCGGTCGCGTCCCGACCTCGTGTTCTACCTCGCGGGCGTGGATGTCGTCGCCGGCGACCGTTTCGGGCGTCTCGCGCTCACGCGCGCCGGTCTGGAGCGAAGGGATCGGTGGGTCATCGGCACGTTGCGCGGGGAGGGGCTCCCGCTAACGCTCCTCCTGTCGGGCGGGTATGCGGCCACGCCCCGACAGACGGCCGAACTGCACGCGATCGCGCACAGGACGGTGCGCGAGATCGAAGGGCGACGGCATGAGGGCGACGGCATGAGGGCGACGGCATGAGGGCGACGGCATGAAGGCGTCGCGGCCCTCCCGCGAGAAGCGGGCGGAGGAGGCGGTCGAGGCCGCGCGCGGGGCGGGGTATTTTGCCAGCGTGACGCTGCGTTTGCCGAGCATCGAGCCCGAGGCCGTGCTCGCCTCGCCGACGGTCGGCGTCCGCGGCTTCTGGCAGAGCGGCCCGCACTGGATCGCGCACGCGGGCTCCACCGCGGAGATCGACAGCCGGGAGGGCGTGCCGGGACCCCCGCCCGCGGATCTCATCGCCTGGACGCGGGAGCGCGCGGCGACACTGTTTTCTGAACCGTGGGTCCTCGACCTGGACGGGGAGGCGCGGCGGCCGCGCATGCACGGCGGCTTCGCCTTCGACCCCGCGCGCCGTGCGGATCGGGAGCCGGGTTTCTGGGAGGCGTTCCCGGGTGCGCGATTCGTGCTGCCGGCCTACGAGGTCGAGGCGGACGAACGTGGTGCGTGGCTGACGGTGACGCGCCGCTTCGCGGCCGGCACCTCCGGCGATCAGGCCATCGATCGGCTCCGCCGGCGCGCGACGCGCACGCGCGAGCAACTGGCCGGGCTCGAGCGCCGCGGGGCGACGCCGGGGCCCGTCCCGTCCGCGACCGCGATCGAGGAACTTGTGGATCGCCGGCAATGGCAGCGCGCCGTGAACGAGATCCTCGACGAGATCCGGTCCGGCCGGGTGCGAAAGGTCGTGCTCGCGCGCTCGATCGACATCACGCTCGGGAGACCGCCGGACTCCGCCGCGGTTCTCACCGCTCTGCGCACAGCGAACCCGCTCGCGCACCTCTACCTGATGCAGTTCGCGCGCGACCGCTTCCTCGTCGGCGCCGCCCCCGAACTGATCGGTTCGCTGCGCGGCCGGCGTTTTCGCACGATGGCGGTCGGGGGGTCGACGCCGCGCGGCTCGGATCCGGCATCGGATGCCTGGCTTGGGCGCCAGCTGCTCGATAGCCGCAAGAACCGGGAGGAACACCTCGTCGTTGTCGAGGACATCGTCGAACGGCTGCGCCACGGCGGCGTCCGGATCGGGGCGATCCCGGAGCCCGCCCTCCTGCGCCTGCCGCGGATCCAGCACCTGCGCACGGATCTGGAGGCGGAGACGCGACCCGGGACGCACATCCTGTCGCTTGTGGAGAAGCTCCATCCGACCGCGGCCGTGTGCGGCGATCCGCGCGCCAACGCCCTCGAAATGATCCGCGCGCGCGAGACGGAGAGTCGCGGCTGGTACGCGGGTCCCGTTGGCTGGTTCGACGAAGAAGGTGACGGGGAGTTCGCTCCGGCGTTGCGCGGCGGGGTCGCCAGGGGCCCGCTCTTTCGGCTCTACGCTGCCGCGGGCCTCGTGAGCAACTCCCGGGCTCGGGCGGAATGGGACGAGACCCGGGTGAAGCTGCAGACGATGCTCGCGGCGCTCGGTGTCGCGCGGATGCGGTGAGCCGGACGCCGGCCGCGCCCAATCGGAACGCACTGTGGGCGCGGGCGCTCGTCGACGGGCTCGGCCGCCGCGGAGTGTCGCACGCCTGCATCGGTTCCGGGTCCCGCTCGGCCCCCCTCGTGGAGGCGCTGGCTGCGGACGACCGGTTCACCCTTCACGCGCACGTGGATGAACGGAGCGCCGCCTTCTTCGCTCTGGGCGTGGGCGCGGCGAGCGGCCGGCCGGCTGTGGTCGTCACCACCTCCGGCACCGCTGCGGCCAACCTCTTCCCGGCGGTGGTGGAAGGGAGCCGGAGCGAGATCCCGTTCCTCGCGCTGACGGCGGACCGGCCCGCGGCGCTGAGGGGCACCGACGCGAACCAGACGATCGACCAGCGGGATCTCTTCGGCCGCTACGCCCGGCGATCCATTGACGTCGCGCTTCCGGAACCGACTGCCGCAGGGCTCGCCCGGCTCGGGACCGCGGTGGAGGCGGCGTGGCGCGCGGCGCTGGGGCCCCCTGCGGGGCCGGCGCATTTGAACGTTCAGTTCGCGAAGCCGCTCGAGCCGGTCCACGTCCCGGGCGATGTCCCCCCCGGTCTGGAGCCGCGCCTCCCCGGCTCCGCGACGCTCGGCGAGGCGCCCGGAGTTTCGCCGCCGGATGCCGGTGGCGAACTCGCCCCCCTGCTGCAAGGCGCTCGCCGACCGCTCCTCGTCTGCGGTCCCAACCAGCGGTCCGGGATCGGCCGCGCCGCCCTGGCGCTGGCGGCCCGGGTTCGCGCTCCGCTCATTGCCGATCCGCTCTCCGGCGCCCGTTTCGGCGCCGGCGCGGAGCGCTGGACGATGAGCGGCGCCGATCTCTCGCTCCGGGCCGATGACGTCGCCGCGGCGCTGCGCCCCGATCTGATCGTTCGCGTCGGACGCGCGCCGACCTCGGCGGTGGTCTGTCGCTACCTGGAGCGGCACGCGGACGTGCCCCAGTTCGTACTCGACGCGACGCACGGCTGGCGGGATCATCTCGCCACGGGCGCGAGACCGCTGACCGGCGATCCCGTCGCGACCCTCGAGCGTGCGGCCGCGGCCGACTCCGGGGAAGCGGAAGGGGCCTGGGTCGAGCGATGGCGGGCAGTGGACTGCGCGGCGCGCCTCGCGGTGGACCCGTCGCTGGCGGAGACGTGGTTCGAGGGCGCCGTCGCCTACACCATGGCGCGCAGTCTCCCGGAGGGGACGCCCTGGTTCATCGGCAACTCGATGCCCATTCGCGACGTGGACGCCTTCGCGCGTGCGACGGATCGACCGCTGCACGCCCTCGGTCTTCGAGGCGCGAGCGGGATCGATGGCAACGTGAGCGCGGCACTCGGTGCCGCGGCCGCCTCGGGACGGCCCGCAGCGGCCCTCATCGGCGATCTCACACTGCTCCACGATGTGGGGGCGCTGCTGGTGGATCGCCCGCCCGGCATCTCGCTCCACCTCGTGGTCATCCAGAACCGCGGCGGCGGCATCTTCCACATGCTGCCGATCCGCGAGCATGACCCGCCCTTCACCCCGTACGTCGTCATGCCCCAATCCGTGGATCTGGGCGCGGTTGCCGCCGCAGCCGGAATCCCGCACCGTCCCGTCTCGTCGGTCGCCGAATTGCGGGAGGCGGTGCAGGCACCGGGTCCGGAGTCGGAGGGCCGCGGCCTTCGCCTCACGGAGGCGCGCGTCGAGCGTGAACACAACTGGCAGCAGCGCACCGCCGCGATCGAAAGCGCGAAGGAGGCGGCGCGCCGCGAGATCTGAGGGAGACCCCGAGATGGCAGAGACCTTTTCCCCTCCGGAAAGCGGCGTCGACTGGAAGCCGGCCGGCGAATACGGCGACATCACCTATCACAAGAGCGACGGGATCGCCCGCATCGCCTTCAACCGGCCCGAGGTTCGCAACGCGTTCCGTCCCGACACGCTGTTCGAGATGTACGAGGCGTTTCAGGACGCGAGGGATGACGAGGAGATCGGCGTCGTTCTCCTCACCGGCAACGGACCTTCGAGGGACGGGAAATGGGCCTTCTGCTCCGGCGGCGACCAGAGGGTGCGCGGTACGGCCGGGTACGTGGGGAAGGATGGGGTCGCGCGCCTCAACGTCCTCGATCTCCAGCGCCTCATCCGCTCGATGCCGAAGCCGGTCATCGCGCTCGTCGCCGGATATGCGATCGGCGGAGGGCATGTGCTGCACGTCGTGTGCGACCTCACGATCGCTGCGGACAACGCCGTGTTCGGACAGACGGGGCCGAAGGTGGGAAGCTTCGACGGGGGGTTCGGTTCCTCGTACCTGGCGCGGTCGGTGGGCCAGAAGAAGGCACGGGAGATCTGGTACCTGTGCCGGCAGTACGGAGCGGAGGAAGCCGAGCGGATGGGGCTCGTGAACAAGGTCGTGCCGCTCGCGCGGATGGAAGCGGAGGGGGTCGACTGGGCGCGCGAAATCCTCGGGAAAAGCCCGCTCGCGATCCGGTGCCTGAAGGCGGCGATGAACGCGGATTGCGACGGGCAGGCCGGGCTCCAGGAACTCGCGGGTCACGCGACGATGCTCTTCTACATGACGGAGGAGGGCCAGGAAGGGAAGAACGCGTTCCTCGAGAAGCGCGCGCCGAACTTCCGACAGTACCCTTGGCGTCCGTAACGCCCGGCAGCCCGGGCGCGTGGATCGCCGGCGCGCGCCTGCGCACGCTTCCGGCCGCGGCAGGGCCCGTGCTCGCGGGCGGCGGGCTGGCGTGGAAGGACGGCGGTTTCGCCGTCGCGCCCTTTCTGGCGGCGCTCGGCGCCGCGCTGCTGATTCAGATCGGCACGAACTTCGCGAACGACTACTCCGACTTCGCGCGCGGGGCGGACACGGCCGACCGGCTCGGCACTCCGCGGGTCACGCAGGCCGGCCTCCTGACCGCGTCCGCCGTCCGGCTCGGAGCGGCGGTCTCGTTCGCACTCGCCTTCGCGGTGGGCATCTATCTCGCGATCGTGGGTGGATGGCCGGTCGTGTGGATCGGCGTGGGCTCGATCCTTCTGGCTGTCAGCTACACGGGTGGGCCGTGGCCGTACGGCTACCACGGGCTGGGCGATCTCGCCGTGTGGATCCTGTTCGGTCCCGTCGCCGTGACCGGCACGTATTACGTGCAGCTCCTCCGCTGGGTGCCCGAGGCGCTGATCGCGGGACTCGGCGCGGGGGCGCTCGCCACGGCGATCCTGGTGGTGAACAACCTGCGCGACATCACGACGGATGCGGCGGCGGGAAAGCGCACGCTGGCGGTGCGGATCGGCCCGGCCGCGACGCGGGTCCAATATTCGCTGCTCATCACGGTCGCCGCAGCCGTGCCGCCCGTCGGCGTCATGGCGGGATGGTGGCCTGCGGGGACGCTGCTCGCGTCGGGCGCGGTTCTGTTCGCGGCCGCGCCGCTACGGGTCGTGTGGACGTACGAGAACCCGCGGGCGCTTAACGCCGCCCTCGCCGCCACGGCGCGGACGACCGGGGCCTGGGGTCTCCTGTTCGCGGTGGGCTGCCTGTGGTGAACGAACCCGCGACTTCCGTCCCGGCCCTGTCCTACGCGCTCGTGTCGCGAGACCGGGCGTGGCCGGCCGCCGAGATCCGCGCCGCGGGCGACACGGTGGCCGGGGTACTGCAGGAAGAGGGGGTGGAGGCGGGGGCTGTCGTCGCTCACCAGTTCCCGCTGGATCCGGCTGGCGCGGCCGCCCTTGCCGCGGTCGCGCCGCAAGCCGCGCCCGGGGGCGCCCGGGTGCTCGCGCCCGCACACGGGGAGTGGACGTCGTATGAGCGGGACGCTTTTGTCGCGACGCTCCAGCCGGACGCCGCCCTCACCGGGAAGGCTGCGGCGTGGCCGACCGCCGGGTGGAGGTCCCGGCCGCTCGCGGTCCCCGGGATCGGTGAGATCGCCCTGCATCTGCGGGATTCCGTTCCGACGCATCGCCGCGCTCCAGCCGCGCCTTCGGCACGGGCGGGTCTCCCCGGAGCCGGCGTCATTCTCCCCACCTCCGGCACCGAAGGCCTGCCTCGCTTCGTCGCCCACGAATGGCGGTCGCTGCGCGCGAACGCCATCGCCTCGAACGAGC
The DNA here is from genome assembly GCA_009841005.1 of Gemmatimonadales bacterium. Taxonomy (GTDB): domain Bacteria; phylum Gemmatimonadota; class Gemmatimonadetes; order Palauibacterales; family Palauibacteraceae; genus Palauibacter; species Palauibacter polyketidifaciens. Next base: position 10,516 of record VXMR01000021.1, on the reverse strand, counting down.
GCCTCGGGTTCGGCGCGGGCGACCGGTGGCTCGCGACGCTCGCCTGGGCGCATATCGGAGGGCTCGCCGTGCCGCTGAGGGCCGCGGCCGCGGGCGCCACGGTCGCGCTGGCGGGGCCGCGGTTCGACGCCGCCTCCGTCGCCCGGGCGCTCGGCGAACTCGCCGTGACGCACCTCTCGCTCGTGCCGGCCATGCTGCACGGGCTGCTGGCCGCCGGCGCCCGGCCGCCGGGCTCTCTGCGCGCCGTCCTGCTCGGCGGCGCGGCGACCCCGCCGGATCTGGCGGAGCGGGCGCTGTCCGCCGGGTGGCCGATCGCGCTGACGTACGGATTGACCGAGGCGGGGTCGCAGGTCACCACGGCGACTCCGGCGGAGGTGCGCGCCGGCGACCGGTCGGCCGGCGTCCCGCTGACCGGCGTCGAAGTGCGGATCCGCCCGCCCGGCGACGCGGGCGAAGGGCCGGACGTCGCGCCCGCCGCGGGGCACATCGAGGTGCGCGGCGACCCACTGTTCCGGGGATACGTCGGAGAGCCCGTGCGGCCCACTGGCGAATGGTTCGCGACGGGCGACCTCGGCAGTCTCGACGAGAAGGGTCGCCTGGAGGTGACGGGGCGGCTGCGCGACCGGATCGTGAGCGGAGGAGCGAACGTCGACCCGGCCCACGTCGAGGCCGTGCTCGCCGCCCACCCGGAAGTACGGGAAACCGCCGTCGTCGGCGTGCCGGATCCCCGGTGGGGGCAGGTCGTCGTCGCTGTCGTCGTCGGCGAAGAGCCCGACCTCCCCGCCCGGCTCGATCCGTGGTGCCGCGAACGGCTGTCGGGTCCGCGCGTGCCCCGCCGCTGGGAGGTGCTCGACCGTCTCCCCCGGACGGCGACGGGCAAGGTGGACCGCGCCAGACTGAGAGGGCTCCTCGCCGAGTCGGCGCCTTCTTTGACATCCAGGGGCGCCGGCGAGGATCTTGAAGTCGGACCCCCAGCGGGAGCTGCTCCTTCATGACGAAGCTTGAACGGTCACGACGCCGAACGCGTCGGGGCCAATGAGACGCACAGCCGGGTGAGTATCGCGGTCGAGTCCACGCTTGCGTGCCAGAAGCGTCTCTTTCAACTCGAAGAGGGCGCACACTTCCTCAACTGCGCCTATCTCGGACCCCTGCCGCGCTCGGTCGCTGAGGCCGGGATGGAGGGAATCCGCCGCAAGTGCTCGCCCACGCCCTTCCCGAGCGAGGCGTTCTTCACGGACTGCGGCCGTGCCCGAGAACGCTTCGGGCGCCTCGTCAACGCTCCGCCGGAGCGGATCGCGCTCGCACCCTCCGCGTCCTACGGCATCGAGGTCGCGGCCCGAAATCTTCCACTCGAACCGGGGCAGAACATCGTCGTCCTCGGCGAACAATTCCCCAGCAACGTCTACGCCTGGCAGCGCCAGGCGGCGGCCCACGGGTGCGACGTCCGAACGGTCGATCGCCCCGGCCCGCCTCCGTCCGCCGCGCTCTGGAACGAGCGCCTGCTGGAAGCGATCGGGCCGGGCACCGCCGTCGTGGCGCTGCCTCACTGCCACTGGACGGACGGCACCCGGATCGACCTTGAAGCGGCGGGGGAACGGGCGCGCGAAGTCGGCGCCGCGCTCGTCGTCGACGGCTCACAGTCCGTCGGCGCCGTGCCGTTCGACGTGGAAAACATTCGTCCGGACGCGTTGATCACCGTCGGGTACAAGTGGCTCCTCGGGCCCTATTCGACCGCGTTCGGGTACTACGGTGCTCGCTTCGACGACGGTGTGCCGCTCGAGGAAACGTGGATTTCGCGCCGCGGTTCCGAGGACTTTCAGGGTCTCGTGGACTACACCGACGAATACAGGGAAGGGGCCGCCCGATACGACGTTGGCCAGACATCCAACTTCATCCTCATCCCCATGTTGATCGAAGCGCTGGACCTCATCCTCGCATGGCGCCCGGCGAACATCCTCGAGTACTGCCGTGCGCTCCTCGCCGGGCTGGCGGACGAACTGCGGGTCCGCGGCTGGGCGATCGAGGACGACGAATGGCGCACCGGAAACATCCTCGGCGTCCGCCTCCCCGTCGGCTGCGACCTTGCCGAGGTGGACGCCCGCCTCGCCGAGGCCCGCGTCTATGCCTCGCTGCGTGGAGATGCCCTGCGCGTCTCGCCTAACGTCTACAACGAACCGCGCGACATCGACGCGCTGCGGCAGGTCCTCGCAATCCTCGCGTAGTCCTCGGCACGGCGCCTGCCTTCGGACGTAACGCATTGATTTCATGCGTTTGCTTCGTCACAGTCCGCGATGCGCCGGAAAAGCAGCGGGTCCAACCCTTCGATGCCGAGGCGCCACGGCGCGGCGCCGTCTCCGCAGCGGGCGGGCCGGGTACGGCCATGAATCGGTAGGGCGGTCGGGAGCAAACGGCCCATCAGAGCCTGGACAGTGTTCGGTAGCCTCAGTCTGGATGGCGGGGGAGCCCGCGCAGGGTTCGAACCCTCGTTCCCGCCGTCGCCCCCGCCGTGCCGGGCAAGTGTCGGAGGATGCTGCGGACGCGTCCAGTCATCTCGTCCACGAGCACTGCCGCGCGGCCACCCCGGGAGCGGTCCACTGTCGTGGAACCTTCAGGGCCCCGCAGCGTCAAGCGGTCGAGGGTCTCGGTCCACGCGGGATCGAAGGGGATCGCGAAGGCGAATGCGCGGTTCTCATCATGCGTCCCGTGGGCGAGCGAAGTCGGTGCAAAGCTGAGCGAGAAGAGGATCCGTCCTGCCGCATCGCGGCCCGACAGGCGGTACGGACCCGCCGACGAGGGAAGACGTGCGGTCGTCGGGTACACGAAGGCGGGTTCGAGCCGCAGTTCGCCGGCGTCCACCCCGCCCCAGAGCAGGAGCATGTCGCTCCGCGCACTTCCCCGATCCGCGGCGCGTGCGGACGCCGAGCCCCCGGCACGGCCGGCGTCCTCGAGGCGGAACTCCAGCATCCTCGTGAAACTGTAGTCGCTGATCCACTGCGGGTAGCAGTAGGACATCAGGTCGTGGTAGCCCTCCGGATTGAACAGATGCCCGAGGCCCGATCCGTCACCGCCACCGTCGCCGCCGCCGTCCCCGAAATCGTGTCCCCACACTCCGATCCGGCCATCCGGCCAGGGATAGTCGGGATCCACCGTCCCGGGATCGGTGACGGGGGCGTTACAGGGGGTGTGCGGGCGCCCCAGATTGTGCCCCAGCTCGTGCGCGAACACGAGGCGGAGGCGACCCGTCCTCTGCAGCAGGCCGTCCGGACCGTGCGAGCCCGTGAGAGAGCTTCGCCCGCCCAGCATCCCGAGCCCGTCGGTCCAGTAGGCGTCAGGGTGCCGCGAGAGCGGTTTCGGGACTCCGAAGATCCCGCTGTAGTACGCCCGGTGGTCTTCCGCCTCCATCATCCGGAGCAGTTCGATCTCGCCGATGAGGCCGACGATCCCGGCCTCGGAGGTGTCCGCCCACGTGTGGTAGGGTTCGCGGAGCGCCACGTGCAGGTCGCCGGCCGGCAGCACCGTGCGGGCGTGACGCAGCACGCTCCGGGCGATGGCCGATCCCCCGTCCGTCGCCGCCGTCGCGAGTTCGCTCGCGAACGCCGCCACGCCCGGATTCACGTCCCGGTTCTCCTCCGAATGATACTGCACGGGAACGAGTGTCACGCGCAGCGGGGGCAGCTGTCGAACGTCGAGATCGTGCCGGCCCTCGGCCGGGAACCGGGAACGGCTCGAGGAGGTTAGGGGGAGCGTGTCGTCCGGATCGAGTTCCACGACCATGCTCACGCCCGGCTGCAGCACCCGGCTCGGTATGACGGCGTTGAAGGACCTCTCGAGCCGGCTCTCGTCGACCGCGAGAGGGATCCCTCCCCCGGGGGGCACAAGCTCGGTTCGATACGTCTCCACTCCGTCGAGGAAGAAGGTCGCCGCGGCTCCCGGCAGGAAGCCGTTGACCTCATCGGCCGTTGCAAAGACGCGAAGCAGGGCGCGACGGTTCGCGACCAACGGCACGCCGCCCTCCCGGTCCTGGGCCGCCTGCGTGAGATACGCACGGGGCACGGACATCGTGACCGACGCAGGATTGGACACGACGAGCGGATCCCCCGCGACGAGATCGAAACCGTCGCACCGGTCGGCGCAGGCTTCGGCAAGCGCCTCTTCCGTGCCGATGGTGACGGAGACCGGTGAACCGGCGGCGCTGCCGGGAGTGAGCGTGACGGCGGCGCTCGCCGTGGTGCCCGCCCGCACCAGGACCGAGTCGACCGAGAGCGTCCCCCCATGGGCGAGAAGCGGAAGCCGGACATCGAAGGGCGCGCCCTCCAGTATCCGCGCCTCGATCGTGGCGGGGCCCGGAGCCGTCGGGTCCTCGTCGTCCGTTCGCACGAGCCGCACGGGGAAGGCGAAGGCGGTTTCGTTCCCGCCCAGGGTCAGCCGTTCCAGGCTACGAAGGCCGGTCAGCGCGCCGGGGGGCAGGGCGCGCAGTTCGTTGTCCTGCAGAAAAAGTTCCCGCAGGCCGGCGAGGTCGCCGAAGAGGCCCGCCGGGAGCGCCTGCAGCCGATTGTCGACCAGGGAGAGCCATTCGAGCCTGCGGAGGCCCGCGAATACGCCCGGCGGCAGGTCGGCGATGAGGTTTCCCGCGAGATTGAGCACCTCCAGACTGGAGAGATCGGAGAACGCACCGGGGGGAAGGACTCCGAGCCGGTAGTCTTGGAGCGAGAGCCATTCCAGGCCGGGGAGGGCGCTCAGATCCGCCGGGTGCAGTCCGCCGAGGGTCGTCCCGGGGCCGGCCTCGAGGCCCGGCTCCGTCGGCCTGATCCTCAGTGTGCGGAGTTCGGCCAGCGCCTGGCCGTCGGGCGCGGTGCAGTCGTCGGCCCGGAGCCCGCGCACGATGGCGTCGCGCACGGCGGCCGTCCGGTCGCACACTCCCTCCCGGATGACGACCGCAGCGCTTGAAGGCGGGGCGAGCACGAAGCCGCTCCCGGCCGCGGGCCGGTCGAGCGTGAGCGTGAGGACCTCCCGGGGCGGCTCGATCTCATCGTCGTCGGCGATCCGGATCTCGATGACGGCGCCGGCCGCTCCCGCGGGGACTTCCACCTCGCCCTCGCCCTGGTCCACGACGTCCGCCGAATCGGCGTCATCCGTCAGCCGCGCGTCATCGACGCCCAGCGAATAGCGCAGGGTCAGCGGCGCTCTCGCAGCCTCGTCGAGCACGACTTCGATTCGCGCGGCGCCGCCCTCCCGCGCCTGCGCGACGCCGAAAGAGAGTGCGATCCCGGCCCCGACCGTCGCCTCGAAGCGCTGCGCCGCCGAGAGCCCGCCGCCATCGCGGGCCGTGACCTCCACCGTCGCGGACCCCGGTCCGATCCCTTCCACCGTCACTTGACTCCCGGCGGCCGTCGCGCGGGCCACGCCGGCGTCGAGGGATCGCGCGGCGAACGTCAGCGCATCGCCGTCCGGGTCGCGGAACCAGGCGGCGGCGTCGATGACGGCCGGATGTCCGAGCCGCACGTCGAGGTCGGGAAGGGCGTCCACCGCCACCGGACTCCGGTTTTGCGGAGGCTCCGCCGGCGTGACCTCCGTTCCGCACGCGCCGACCCACACGGCGGCGCCTGTGAGCGCGACCGCGGCGGCGCGCGTTCCCAACCAGGGCCGGCGACGAGCCACGGGTCGCTAACCGCCCCCGGACGCAGACTCCGGCTGGCGGACGGGCCCTTCCTGGCGTCGCACCATCACCGCCCCGCCGCTCTCGCCCCGTGCGGTGAACCCCATGAGGTGGAGGAGCCCGATCACCCAACGGTTGCGGGCCCAGCGCGCCACGACGACGGCGTCGCCCCGCGCGGGATGCGGCCGCACCCCGGGAAGCCAGGGGGCGACGCGATCCGCGCCCGCCACCCGCAGCAGCCGCGAGACGACGAGCCACGCGGGAGCGAGTTGACGGACGATGAAGAACCCGTCGTCGCCCTGTCGCTGGTAGAGAGGAAGAAAGAGGCGCCCGGCGAACCCCGCACACACCGGTCCGCGCCGATCGACGGCCAGTTCCTGCCCCGCCTCGACAAGGTCGAAGTTCCTGAAACCCGGGTGCATCCGGAATTCGTCCTCTTCCGACACCACGTGGCGATAGCGCACATCCAGCACGCGTGGCAGACCCTCCGTCCGGTGGGCGAGGCGAGCCCGCCGGTCCTCTCCGCCGGGGGCGTCTCCTGTCTCGATCAGCCCGAGGGCCTCGAGCAGGATCCACACGGCCTCCTCATGCACGTCGACGGATGACGCGACCGTGTGCTGCCCCGCCTCGATGCCGATGTTCGCCCAGCCCAGGCGGTCGAAGTAGTGAAGCATGGCCCCGTCGATCTGCTCTTCCAGTCCCAGGACCACGGGGACGGGCAGGCGGAGCGCGAGCGCCCGGTTCCGAAGCGTGTCCCCGAGCGTCGTGAAGGGCGCGCTTTCCGACGATGTCGTATGCAGGTCGAGTACATGGATGGGCCCCCGCGCGCGCCGGTGCTCCGACTGGAAGGCCGCCAGCAGCTCCCGTTGCTCCGCCAACTCGGCGCTCCCGACCATCGGCGCTCCGTCGCCGTCCCGCGCCGATCCTCCGTCACGCAACGATTCCAGCACCGCGTCCACGCGGTCGTGCTGCCACACGCGGTTGAGGTCCTCATCGATGAACCTCGTGCCCGCGTTGTGGGCCTGCAGATTGCCGCGAAGGCCCACCAGGTCCCCACACATCCGAAGCCGGTTCATCGAGAGAACGCGCAGTACCCGCTCCAGCGCCTCGATGCCCGCCGGCTCGTTCCCGTGCAGGGATGCGATGCAGATGACGAGCGGCCCGGGCTCCGCGCCCCTGTACGCGCCGATCCGTCGTCCCTGGCCGCCGGACTCCTCGATGGCCGTCGGGGATGTCGTGTGGTTCACGCCCGCGGTCGGTGCAGCGTTTCCGCCTTCGCGGCGAACACGAAATCACTCTCCGTCAGCCCGTCGATCTTGTGCGTCCAGATCCGGACGACGACCCGCCCCCACGCGAGGAACAGGTCCGGGTGATGGTTCTGCTCCTCCGCCATCCCGCCCACGCGATTCACGAAGTCGAGCGCCGTCACGAAGTCGGGGAAGCGATACTCCTTCTCGAGGTGGTGGCCGTCCACCACCCTCCAGTCGGCCCCGAGTTCTTCCGCAAGCGCGTCGAGGGCCGCTCCCTCCAGGGGTGGAACGCCGCCTCGACAGGGGATGCACTGCTGCTGCGCGAGCGGTATCGACATCGGATCATCTCCGTGGCTGCTGTTTGTCTCCGTCCTCAGGGTGCGTCGGCAACCGCTTGCAGGAGTTCCTCATAGTCCGGTTCGACGCCCGCGTCCTCGGACACCCACGCGTACGCCACGGTGCCGTCCGTCCCGATCACGAAAGCCGACCGCTTGGAGACGCCCCGGAACCCGTGAAACTCCTCGTACAGCACGCCCCAGTCACGTGAAACCGTGCGGTTGAAATCGGAGAGGATGGGGAAGGGGATGTTCTCCTCGGCCCTGAATCGCGAGGTGACGAACGGGCTGTCCACGGAGATCGCGAACACGGCGGCGTCGAGCGACGCGTAGGCGCTCCACTCATCGCGGAGCCGGCACATCTCCGCCGTGCAGACCGAGGTGAAGGCGAGAGGGAAGAAGAGGAGTACGATCCGGTCGCGGCCGAGGTAGTCCCCCAGATCGACCGTTCCTCCGGCTTCGTAGGGCAGCGTGAACGGTTCCACGCGGTCTCCGACCGAGATCTTCATGCTGTTAGCCACGTCAGAATGCGCCTCCTCCACCTCCGCCGAAGCCGCCGCCCGAGAAGCCGCCTCCCGAGATCCCGCCACTCGAGAAGCTCGACCCCTGGGCGCTGCGCGGCGCGGACTGCATCACGCTGTGCGTCTCCGCGGACATGCTGTTCAGGTTCGAGACCAGGATGTGAGAGTTGAAGGTCGAAAGAGCGTGCCCATGATACCAGTCCGGGGGTTCGCGATACAGGTCCCCGAACGCCTGCGCCCACTGCGTCCCGACGCCCAGCGCCATGGCGTACGGAAGACACCTCTCGAACATCTCCGGACCTGCGATCTTCCGCCTGTAGCGGTCGGACTCGACACGCGTGAGGAACTCCTCGAACCCTTTCACCTGCCGCAGCAGTTCCGTGCCCTTCCTTGTGCGGGCCGGCATGAAGAATCCGAATATCATGATGATGAGCGCCGAGGTGATGGCCGCCAGCAGGACGGCCGGCATCGCGAGCGGGAGCGCCAACTGGGTCTGAGCGAGCTGGCCGCCGAAAAGGATCACGATTCCGACCAGGAACCCCAAACCGACGTACTTTCCGGCGACGATGGTCGGTGATGCCGTGTAGACGCCGTGCTCGATGAGCGTCGCGAGCAACGTCGACTTCAGTTCCGGCAGGTCCTTGTAGAAGCGGTCCCTGAGGTCGGAGAGCCGGCGGGTCCCGCGCCCCCCGAAGACCGCCCGCAGCAGCGCGCCTTCGTGCGGAGCCAGATCGTCTCCCGGGAGATCGCGTCGCTCGAAGACGTAGTCCTTCCCCGACGCGAGACCCGGGAGGCGCTTCTCCTCGCGTTCCTCGATCGTGAGGTGCCCCCGGACGGCGAGGTCGACGAGCGTCGCGGTGATGTCACGCAGGTCGGCCCGGTTGTCGACGATGACGCCGACCTCGGCGGGCGTCAGGTCGCCGGGCGGTTCGTAGCGTGGCTCGATCGACCCGATCTCCGGGTCGCGACCCCGCTCGTTCCAGCGCCGGTACATGAAGGCGAAGGCGAAGAAGGGCAGGAAGAGCGGCCAGTTCGCGAACAGGTACATGGCGGCGAGGTCGATCGCCGTGGGCCGCCGGACGACGCCGGCATTCCATCCGATCCCGATGGTCAGGCTCTCGCGAAAGCCGAGCGGCCGGTCGGTTCGCACGTCGACCCGCGTTCCCGCGACATCGACCACCGCGTCCTGTCCCGTCGCGCCGTAGCCCCCCGTGAAGGCGTGGGCGCGCACGCCCGCGACCGCCTGCGGGAGCCGCACGGTCGCGCTCGCCGACTCGATCGGGACGGGCCATTCGGTCCCCGTCACGTTCCAGTAGAGTTCGTCGTACGCCTCGACGATGCCGTCTTCTCCTTCATCCGCCTCGAAGAAGCGGAGCCCGTGCGTCACGCCGTAGGAGAGTCGGACCGTGCGGACCGTGTCGACCGCGCCGGGCACCCAGATCTTTGTGTTCAGGTCGTCCCCATCGCGCCTCGACTCGTAGCGCAGGGGATTGCCGTCCGCGTCCGTGACCTCGTTCACGGAAAGGCGCAGCCTGTAGCGGAATCCGTTGATTCGGTACTCGACGCGAATCGCCCGGTAGATCCCGTTGTAGCTTCCATCGAACCGCGGCCGGATCGTTTCGGTCACCTCGATGGACCCGTTCTCCAGCACCCGGATGTCGGCGTGGAAGCTCTCGATGTGCCAGGAGCGCTCCTGCGCGCCCGCCGGGGAAGCGGAAAGACAGAGGGCGCCTGCCGTGGCGCCCGCCAGCATGGCGGCTCGGATCGCCGCTCCGGCGGCTCGTCGCGGACGCCGGCGCTTCACGAGAACGTCACCTGCACGAGACAGTTGGACATCCCGATGCCCTATTCTCCACGCCCCAGACGGAGGATGATCCCGAACTCCTCCTCCGTCACCGGCATGACCGAGAGTCGCATGCCGCGTTTCATCACATTAATGGTCTCGAGGCCGGCCGTTTCCTTCATCATCTGCCGGGTCACCGGCGTCCCGAAGGTCTCCAGGTAGCGGAAATCGGGGCACCACCAGCGGGGATTCTCCCGGCTCGACTTCGGGTCGAAGTAGTGGCTGTCGGGATCGAACTGGGTGGAGTCCGGGTGCGCCGGACCCGCGACTTCCGCCACGCCGTACACGCCGAGCACCCGGGTGTTGGAATGATAGATGAGGATCTTCTCTCCCGGGTTCATCCGGTCGCGCATGAAGTTGCGGACCTGGTAGTTCCGCACGCCGTCCCATTCCGTCTCGCCGTCGCGGGCGAAGTCGTCGATCGAGTACACGTGAGGCTCGGTCTTGGCGAGCCAGTATCCGGTGATTTCAACCGGCATGTGACGCCTTCCTTGCTCGTTTCTTCCGCATCCCGCTGGTGCGCGGCCGATCCGCGCGGGTGGGTCGAATCTACCCGCACCGCTCCGCAGGGTGAACCCCGGCGGGGTGGTTCGCCGCTCGAACACGGCAGGGCTTTTGCCGCGGGCCGCCAACTCGCGAATCTCAGCCGCACGACGCTATTTTGCCACGGGCAGCCACCCGGAACCGGTGCGCCGCCGCCTCGAGATGCCACGCCACACGGAGACCGCATGAAGATCCCGCTGTATCAGCTCGACGCCTTCTCGGACCGCCCCTTCGAGGGCAATCCGGCCGCCGTCTGCCCGCTTGAGGCGTGGCTCGACGACGACGTTCTGCAGAAGATCGCGGCGGAGAACAACCTCTCGGAGACCGCTTTCTTCGTTCGGGACGACGGGGGCGACGGGAGCGGGGAG
>VXMR01000045.1 GCA_009841005.1 Gemmatimonadales bacterium | reverse complement strand
ACTCGCGTTCGTCCGCCCGATTCAACAGCTCGGCTGCGGACCTTGTCTCGCGCGCCCTCTCGTCCATCCGCATACGCAGCGGCGTGCCCGGACGGAACGAAAAACCGCGCTCCTGTGTGTCGATCTGGTGCGACGAGACGCCCAGGTCCATCAGGGCTCCCGCCAGACCGTCCATCTCCGCGGCGAACCCGGGACGAGCCACATCCCTGAAGTTCGCCCGTATCAGCTTCACCCGTTCGCCCGCCGAGGCGAGCCTCCGCCGCGCGGCCTCGATCGCCTCCGCATCCTGATCGATCCCGATCACGCGCACGGCCGACCCGGTCTCCAGCAGCCGGATCGCATGCCCCGCACCGCCGACCGTCGCATCCAGGAAAACGCCTCCGCACTCCGGGCGAAGCCACCGCAGCACCTCATCCGGCATGACCGGCGTGTGCTGAAACGTCTCCTCTGTCACTCCGTCGGCTTCCTCGACTCCCCCCACCGTGCCGCGATCGGAAAACCCGTCAGGCGAACACCGTCTCTATCAATCGGTCGAAGTCCTCGTCCGTCGCCCTCGTCACACGCTCGAACGTCTCCGGATTCCAGATCTGGACGTGGCTGATCGCGCCGACGACCAGAGCCTCACTTCCGAGCGCGACCGCCTTCCTCATCCTCTCCGGTATCAGGATCCTGCCCTGCGCATCCGGCGTGACCTGAAGGGCGTCCGCCGTGATGCGAAGCAACTGGGGGCGGAAATGCGGTTGCCGTCTCGACATCTCCCGGAGTTCGTCCTGCACGCCTTCCCAAGCCTCCTCCGGATAGAGCGACAGCGCGTCGGGTTGCGTCTTGAGGAGGACGAACGGCTCCCGTTCCCGGCCCCTTCGAAAAGGCGCCGGTAGGCTGACCCGACCCTGCGAGTCGAGTTGATGTCGATAACTCCCCAGAAAGCCTGGCAAATCGTGCCTTCGACATTCTTCGAGGGTGTCCCTCCCAGAACGACCCGTTTCCACCCACCGAATCCCACCTTACACACCCTTGCGATGGGTGTCAACCCCTTTTCTCCCCATCTTGCCCCATTTCGAGGATAAAAAAAGGTCCCGGCCCGCACCGACGCGGGCCGGGATCCTCGGGGTTCAGCGGCTGCAGGACGCCTCGATAATCGACTCCTGGCGGTACAGCTGGACATCGATCGCCTCGCGGATCTGCTGCTGGCTGGCGGCCTGATGGCTCCCTGCCTGCGCCAGGTGCGTGCTCACCCGCTGGAACGCGTTCAGGGCGCTGCGCGCGGGCGCGCAGGCTTCATCGTTTTCGTTGCGGCCGTCGTAGGCGCTTCCCTGCAGGTAGTATCCGAACGCGATGAAGAAGTGCATCTGTTCCGATGCAGCCGGATCCACGACGAACTCCGCGGCAACCGTGAACAGTTCGAGCGCCGTGGCGACCTCGCGCACATCGATCGTGGCCGGGTTGGACAGCGCCCTGGACTGGGCCTCGAAGTGATTCGTGTACGCAAGACTGAAGATCGCGTTCGCGATCTGGTTCGGGTCCGCTCCGTCTTCGACTGCGGCACGAAAATCGGCGATCGCCCCTTCGACGTCGCCGGTCTTCAACTTGAGCACCGCAAGTTGCTGCCGTCCGTTCGGCACGTTCGGGTCGTACGCAAGCGCTTGCTCCAGCTCGGCCACGCCCATCGCCGGATTGTCCATCCGATCATAAATCGTGGCGCGTGAAGAATGGACCTGGGCGAGCAACTCCTCGCGGGACATCTCGCCCTCGCCGTTCCCGTCCGAGCTGGAGATCGACTCGAGCGCACGGTCCGAGAACGCGAGCGCGTCGGCGTACTCCTCGATGAGCATGTACGCATTCGTCGCGTTGGAGAGCGTCGAGGGGGTCACGGCGTCCCCCTGCAACGCGACCAGCTTGTCGGATGTCTCGACGGCGACGCGAAGCATCGCGGCATCGGTGACCTCGCCTGCCGTCTGTCCGGCCTCAAGCGACGCGGCGGTCAGGTACTCGAGGAGGGCCACGTTGTCCGGCGCGCGCTCCACGCCATCCTGGAGGAGTTGCACCGTCTCCGCCCAGCGCTCGGCCTGCGTGAGCTCGTAGGCGATCCGCAGCCGCGTGTCGACATCGTCCGGCCGGAAGTCGAGGAATTGCTGGTAGTAGCGAAGCGACGCGGCGCCGTCGCCCAGCTGCGCGTACGTGAACGCGAGCGATTCGAGGGCGTCGGTGTTCGACGGGCTGTTGTCGACGACGCCCTGCAGGTCGGCGGCCGCATCACTCCACGCCTCGTTGAGCATGTACGCGCGGCCGCGCAGATAGTGCGCCCGGTCGCTTGCGGGGTTGAGCGCCAGGGCCGCGTTGCAGTTGGAGATCGCGTCCATGGGCTGTTCCGACGCCAGGTAGTCGCCGCAGAACGCGAGCGAACGGAGGTATTCGACGCCCTGCCCGAGCTGCCCCACGATCTGAGCGCCCGCCTCCTCGTGGGAGTCGTCGTCCGCCACCGTGAACGGCTCCATCGGGAGTTCGTCCCCGCTCCGGGGTTCGACGAAGGTGACGTCGACTTCAACGCCTCCGGCGGCCGTGACCGCTGTTCCGGTCATGACGAGAGCGGCATCCATCTGCCCCCCGAGTTGCCGCCAGTCGATCGGGGTCATCGTTCTCTCGTCGAGATCGAAATCGTCGATCCGATCGCGGGCATCATCGCGTTCGATCGCGATGTAGCCGGGGAAGATCCTGAGCGCATCCCGGACTTCCTCGGCGATCCGCTCCCCGAAACGGCGGTCGACCGGCTCGGTCGCCGTGACCGGCGCGACAAGGATCAGCAGGTCGCTCGTCTGCGCTTCGAGCGCCCGAGGCGCCGCCGGAAGGGAGAGGACGGCGACTCCGGCCGCCACCCACGGGAGAATGTTCCGCGTGCTTCTCATCGAGTACCTCGGACGGTTCGTGCAACAGACAGCGCACGGATCACAGGGCCGTGCGACACACCAAAACCGGCATCACTTCGAAACAAGGGTATCAAGGTCGATTAATGCAAGCTGCCGCCGCGCGCAAGTCGTGATCCGCGGATCACCGCGCCAGCTTCTCACGGACACAGCCCGTGAAGCGGTTGAACATAACATTCGAGACCGATTGAATCACGCCGCCGCGCCCGAACGACGCAAGCCGTCCGGTCAGCGCGATGGACTGCGACACCCATATCCGGGTTCCTCCGCCCCCCTCCTCTTCTACAGACTGGAGATGGCTCAACATCGTCATTCTCACGTTGCCGCTTCCCCGTCGATCCCGCCCCTCCCCCGTCATCTTCATGTGATGGCGTTGGGCATCGAGCTCGTCGAAGCGGATCTCGCCCAGGAAGCGGGTTCCGATGGGACCGAGCTTGAGCCCGATCTCACCCCGGTACGTGCGCTCGTCGACAGCTTCGAGCAGCGTCGCGCCCGGCAGGCACTCGACGATGCGCTCGGGATCCGTCAGGAAGCTCCAGACCTCGTCCACGGGCTGCGGAACCTCGAAACTCTTTTCTATCTCGATCGCCATCGTCGTTCCTCGGGGGTTGCGTGTGCGTGGAGCGAAGCCGGACGGGAACGGATCGCGGGTCGGGCGTCGTCTCCGGGGGAGCGGTTATATTGCCGGGAGCGGCTCTACCGCGGATCGGCTTCCACCGGAAGCTGAGATTGCCGCGTCGCACCCGCAACCGGGGAGGTCGCCGCCTTGCAACCGGACATCGCGAAGATCATCGAGGAACTCGAAGCGGTGGGCTATATCGCCGACCGGGGGATCGCGACGGCGGTCCATCTCGGCCTCGCCATGGAGAAGCCGCTGCTCGTCGAGGGGGCCGCCGGCGTCGGCAAGACCGAGATCGCCAAGGCGATCGCCACGTGGCTCGAAACGGAGCTCATTCGCCTCCAGTGCTACGAGGGGCTCGACCTTCCCACGGCCCTCTACGAGTGGAACTACCAGAAGCAGCTCCTCCACATCCGCCTGCAGGACGGCGACCGCGATGCCGAGGCGGTCCAGCGCACGATCTTCGGGCCGAACTTCCTCCTCGAGCGGCCGCTCCTGCGCGCGATTCGCTGCGAGACGCGTCCGGTCCTTCTCATCGACGAGGTGGACCGGGCGGACGAGGAGTTCGAGGCGTTCCTGCTCGAGTTGCTGTCGGACTTTCAGGTCTCGATCCCGGAGCTGGGTACGGTCGAGGCCCGGACGCGACCTGTCGTCGTGCTCACCTCGAACGGGACGCGCGAGCTGTCCGACGCGCTGCGCCGCCGATGCCTCTATCTGTGGATCGATTATCCCGAGCCGGCGCGGGAGGTCGAGATTCTGCGGCGGCGACGACCGGACATCGCGACCGCCCGGGCGCGGGAGGCCGTGAGGCTCGCCCAGCGGCTGCGGCGCGAGCGGCTGGCCAAGCCCCCCGGCGTGGCGGAGACGCTGGACTTCGCCGCGGCGCTCGAGCACCTGGGGCCGGAGCGGCTGCGTCCGGCGACGGCGCGCGACGCGATCGGGGCGCTCGTGAAGGACCCGAACGACCTGGCCGGACTGACGGAGGAACGGCTGGGGGAGCTGCTCGCCTCACCGGAGGACGGCGCGGGTTGACGCCGGAGCGCGTCGTCGACCTGGGCCGGCGGCTGCGCGGCGAAGGGGTGGCCTGCGCGCTTTCCGAGTCCACGACGGCCGTCGCCGCGCTCCCGCATATCGACACGGAGGACGTGGAGGATGTGAGAGCGGGCCTCCGCGCGGCTTTCTGCTCGAGCGCCGCGGATCTCGAGATCTTCGAGCGCTGCTTCCCCGCGTGGTGGCGGAGAGCACAGCCGTCATCCGCGGTCGAGAACCTCCTGTCGAAAGCCGCGGCGGATCGGGGGGCTCGCCAGCCGCCCGGCGTTTCCGGACCCGACGGTCCGCCTCCGGTGGCCCGGCACGACCTCGGGGAGCACGTGCGCGAGGAGCCGGACTCCCCGGAGCGCCCGACCGGCGCCGTCTACAGCGCCGCCCACTCGCTCGCGCGGCGTTCCTTCGCCTCGATCGGCGACGAGGAGCTGCGCGAGGTCGACGCCTGGCTCGAGCGGCTGATGGTGCGGCTTTCCACGCGACGCAGCCGCCGACTTGAGCCCGGCGGCCGCCGGGGACCGATCGACGTCCGGAGAACGCTGCGGTCGCTCGTCGCGCACGAGGGCGAACTCGTCCGGCTGGCGCGGCGACGGCGACGGCACGTACCGCCGCAACTCGTCGTCCTGTGCGACGTGAGCGGCTCGATGGAGCGCTACAGCCGCTTCCTGCTGCGTTTCCTCCTGGGATGCGGGCGCGCACGAGACATCCAGACCTTCGCGTTCAGCACGCGTCTCACGCACCTCACGCCCTGGCTGGCCGGCGAAGAGATCGATCCCGCGCTGGACCGCCTGCGGGCCCGCGGCTGGTCGAGCGGGACGCGGATCGGCGAGTGCCTGGAGACGTTCGTGACCCGGCACGGCCGCCGGATGCTCGGTCGGCGGACGCTCGTGATCATCCTCTCCGACGGACTCGACCAGGGCGAGGTCGAACCCCTCCGGCGCGCGATGGGCTGGATTCAGCGGCGAGCGCGCCGGGTGATCTGGCTCAATCCCCTGCTCGAGAGTTCACGCTACGCGCCCGAAGCCCGGGGCATGCGCACCGCCCTCCCGTACGTGGATTACTTCCAGTCGGGACACAGCCTCGAAGCGCTGAGGACGCTCCCGGGGCTGCTCAGGTTGTGACGGAGGAACGACGAGACGGAGATTGAAAGCGACCGCGACGGGACCCGGGGGACTCCGGGTCCCGTCGCGGTGACCGATCTAGGCTCGGACGCGGTCCTTGAGCCCCTTGCCCGCCTTGAAGGTGGGAACGTTCATGGCCGCAATCTGAATCGACTCGCCGGTCTGCGGGTTCCGACCCATGCGCGCCTTGCGGTGCCGGGTGCCGAACGTGCCGAAGCCGGTGACCGTGAAGTCGCGGCCGGCGTCAAGCTCGCCTGCGATGATCCCTTTGCCCGAATCCGTCGAGAAAATGCAGTCGATCACATCCCTGGCGCTGGCTTTGCTCAGGCCGGCCTGTGAGGCGAGCTTCGCCGCGAAATCGTCTTTGGTCATCCTGGGTTCTCCCTGTTGAAAGTAAGCTCCGACGAGCGATCCGGGCGCATAATTCGCCCGCCATCGCGGGATTGCAAGTGTGGCGCTCGATATCGCCTGCGGAAGGGCCGGCTAGTGGGCGTCCGCCGAGAACACTTTTCGTGTCATCGTGACACCGGCGAGCTTGAAAACCACGTTCCCGATCCGGCCGATCAGCATCGTCGGCAGGGCCGTGGGCAGGACGGTCCCCCACACGGTGCGCAGGAAGGCGCTCTCCCCGCCCAGGCCGCCGAGTGCGAGCCGCAGCACGGCGAAGATGCCGAGGAAAACGACGAAGTTGAGCAGAAGCCCCAGCACCTGGCGGCCGGGCGAGCCGGTCTCCGCGTCGTAGAGGCCGCCGAAGAAGACCGCAGCCACAAGCCAGAAGATGCAGATTGCGAAGAGCCAGTCCATCAGTGCAGCCTCCGTGTCGGGAAACCGGGTCGGGTTGGGGACGGGGGAACATACATGGCCTCCGGCGATCCTCGAAAGTAGCTTGCCCCCGCGGCTTCGAAACGCTCTCCCGGAGAGGGTCACAATGAAAGCGCCTTCACTCACGCTCGGGATCGAAGAGGAGTACCAGGTCGTCCATCCGGAGACCGGCGAACTCACGTCGTTCATCACCGAGATTCTCGAAGGTGATCCGGAGACGCGCGGGCAGATCCACCCGGAACTTCACCAGGCGTGCGTGGAGACGGCGAGCGAGGTCTGCCGGGATGTGGCGGAGGCGCGCGAGGAGGTCGTGCGCATGCGACGCCTCGTCAGCGGCACGGTCGCCGAGAAGGGGCTCGCCATCGTGGCCGCGGGCACGCACCCCTTCTCGACCTGGGAGCAGCAGGACATCACGCCGCTCGACCGTTACGTCGGACTGCGGGAGGATCTGCAGCAGGTCGCCGAACGGAACCTGATCTTCGGCACCCACATCCATGTGGGCATCGAGGATCGGGATTTCATGGTGGATGCGATGAACGTCTCGCGGTACTTCCTCCCGCACGTCCTCGCCCTCTCCACCAGTTCCCCCTTCTGGGAGGGGTCGAAGACGGGCCTTCATTCGTACCGAAGCATCATCTGGCGCAACTTTCCGCGCACGGGCATCCCGATGAGCTTCGGAGGCTGGAGCGAGTACGACCACTTCATCGAGACGATGGTCCGCTCGAACACGATCCCGGACCCGACCAAGATCTGGTGGGATGTGCGTCCCAACCACAAGTTCCCGACGCTCGAATTCCGCGTGTGCGACATGTGCACGCGGGTGGAGGAGGTCGTGTGCATCGCCGCCATCTTCCAGGCGCTGGTGGCGAAACTCTGGAAGCTGCGGCGGGACAACCTCACCTTCCGCCTCTATCCCGAAGTCCTCCTGGCGGAGAACAAGTGGCGCGCCGCCCGGTACGGGCTGACGGGCAAGCTCATCGATTTCGGGCGGCAGAGCGAGCACCCCGCGACCGACCTGATCGTCGAACTCATCGAGTGGTTCCTCGACGACGTGGTCGACGAACTCGGCACCCGCGCGGAGGTGGAATACGCGCTCCGGATCCTCAGGGAAGGGTCGAGTTCGCAGCGGCAACTCGCCGTGTACGAAGAGACCGGCGACGTGCGGGCCGTGGTCCGGCACCTTATGGCGGAGACGCTCGAAGGGGTCTGAAGGCAGCCCCCGCGCGCGGACCGCTACATCATGCCGAGGTCCCGCGCCGTCCGATCGATGCCCGCCCGGGCCTTCGTCACGAGTTCGTCGACCTCGTCGCGGGTGATCGTGAGCGGCGGACTCGTGCAGATGACGTCGCGCATGGCGCGGAACACGACCCCTTCGTCGTAGAGGTGCTCGTGACAGAGGGCGCCCACCTCGCCCATGGGCTCGAACAGCTCCCGGGTCGCCTTGTCCTTCGAGAGTTCGACACTGGCCACGAGTCCGACGCCCCGCACCTCGCCCACGAGCGGGTGATCGTTCAACTCCCTCAGCCGCGCCTGGAAGTAGGGGCCGGTGTCCTCCCTCACCCGGTCGACGACGCCTTCCTCCCTCATGATCCGGAGGTTCTCCAGGGCCACGGCGGCGGAGACCGGGTGGCCCGAATAGGTGTAGCCGTGCGGGATCACCCCGCCTTCGGCCAAGACGTCGTACACCGCATCGGTCATGAGCACGGCGGACATCGGCAGATAGCCGGACGTGAGTCCCTTGGCGATCGTCATGAGGTCGGCCTCGATCCCGAACTTCTCGGCGCCGAACCACTCGCCCGTGCGGCCGAAGCCGGTGATCACCTCGTCGCAGACCACGAGCACATCGTTCGCGCGGCAGATGCGCTGGATCTCGGGCCAGTAATTGTCCGGCGGCACGATGACGCCTCCGGCGCCGATGACGGGCTCGCCGATGAACGCCGCCACGCGATCCGCACCGAGTTCGGCGATCTTCTCCTCCACCGCCCGCGCCGCCCGCGCGCCGGTCTCTTCCGGCGTCTCGCCGGGCGCTCCCATGGCAAACCAGTACGGGGGCATTACGTGCTCGAAGCCGGGCAACGGCAGGTCGCCCACCGCGTGCATGGCCTCGAAACCGCCCAGACTGGCGGCGGCCATCGTGCTGCCGTGATACGCGTAGGTTCGGCTGATGAACGTCTTCTTTTCGGGTTTTCCGCGGAGGTCCCAGTATCGGCGGACGAGGCGGACGATGGTGTCGTTCGCTTCGGAGCCGGAGCTCGAGAAGAAGGTGTGCGCGATCGCGCCGGGCGTGAGCTCCGCGAGGACCCGCGACAGCTCGATCGTGGCCGGGGGCGCCGAACGGAAGAACGTGTTGTAGTAGGGGAGTTCGACCATCTGGTCGTACGCCGCCCTCGCAAGTTCCTCCCGTCCGTAGCCGAGATTCACGCACCACAGGCCGCCCATGCCGTCGAGGATGCGCCGGCCATCGGAGTCGATGAGGTGGCGGCCCTCCGCGCCCACGATCACGCGCGTCCCCTTCTCGGCGACGACCCTGGGGTCGATGAAGGGGTGGACGTGGTGGCGTCGGTCGATGTCCTGCCATTGCGCCGTTGCGGTCCCGGCGGGGTTCGCCGTGGCGGGGTTCGTCGTGGCGGTCACGCGGCGCCTCCTGGTTGGTGTGTCGGCGCGGACAACATATCAGCCGACGTCGGCTCCACGAGTGCGAGCGCCGCGTGGAGGAGGACGTTGGCGCCCGCCTCCGCCTGTGCGGGCGTGATGTTCTCCGCCTCGTTGTGGCTGATGCCGTCTTCGCAGGGGACGAAGACCATCCCCGTCGGCGCGACGTCGTTCGTGTGCACGGAGTCATGGCCGGCGCCGGCCACCATCGGCATGGAGGCATAGCCGCAGAGATCCGCCGCCGCGCGGACGGCGTCGATGCAACGGCCGGAAAACCGCACCGGAGGAGAGCGCCAGACGTCATCGAGCCGCCACGCCGCTCCGCGTTCGAGGCAGGCGCGGTTCGCCGCCTCGCGCAGACCGTCCTCCATGTCGTCGAGGGTCGCGTCGTCGGGGTGACGGAGGTCCACGCTCACCGTGACGCGCCCGGGCACGGTGTTCCGCGACGCCGGCTCCGCCGCGAGAACCCCGAAGGTCAGCCGGCCGTGGGGCGCGAAGTCGCGTTCGATGCGGTGAAACGCGTCGACGAGAAACCGCCCGAACACCGCCACCGGATCCGTCCGCCGGGACAGCGGCGTCGACCCTGCGTGCGCCTCCTCTCCCGTGATCGTCATGTCGAACCAGCGGGCGCCCTGCACGCCGGTCACCACACCGATCTCGCACCCACTCTCCTCGAGAATCGGGCCCTGCTCGATGTGCAACTCGAGAGCGGCGGCGAGCGGGCGGCCCCCGACGGGAAGCGCGCCGCGATAGCCGATGCGGTCGATGGCGTCGGAGACCGTGACCCCGTCCGCGTCCGTCGCGCCGAGCGCGTCCGCGAGCGCAAAGCGGCCGGAGAAGGCGCCCGAGCCCATCATGGCGGGCGGAAAGCGGGCGCCCTCCTCGTTCGTCCAGTTCACCACTTCGATCGGTAGAGCCGTCCGCACCCCGTGCTCCTCGAGCGTTTCCACGACCTCCAGCGCCGCGAGGACGCCGAGCGGCCCGTCGAACCGCCCCCCCGTCGGCTGGCTGTCGAGGTGACTCCCGAGCACGAGAGGGGGTCGGCCTTCGGCCCCGGCGCCGCCGGTCCCATCCCGGCGGGCGAACATGTTGCCGATCCCGTCGACGGACACCGCGAGGCCCAGCGACTCGGCCCACCCCCGGAAGAGATCGCGCGCCCGACGGTCCTCGTCGCTCAGGGCGAGGCGGTGGACGCCCCCGGCCGGAGTGGCGCCGATGCGCGCCATCGCCTCGAGGCGCCCCCAGAGCCGGTCTCCGTTCACCCGGAGTCCGGAGATCGCGGTCACGGTCCGGGACCCGCCAATGCGTGTCTCGCCGAGCGTCTCATCGGCTTCAATGGGCCGGGGCCGTCATGCCGGTTCAATGGGCCGGGGGCGTCGTGCCGGTGAGGACGGCCGTGACGAGGAGAAGCAGACCCGCCGCGCCCAGTTCGACGGTGACGGTCGGCGGGAGACGCGGTGGATCCTCGGCTTCCCCCACCCGGCCGCGAGCGCGTCGCCAGTTGTACGCGCCGCAACCCGCGATCGCGAGAACGACGAAGAGCTTCAGACTCAGCGTCCGGCCCCAGGGTTCGGTCCAGAGCGCCGAGATGGAGCCGAGATGGAGCCATGCCGCGAAGAGTCCGGTAACGGCGATGACCGCCGCCGAGCCCAGCGCGAGCGGCGAGAAGGCCGAGATCCAGTCGACGATGCGGCGTTTCGACAGCGAAGCCCCCCGGCGCCGACCGAGATAAAGGACCCCCGCCATCACGGCCAGCGTGCCCAGCCACACGCCTCCCGCCACCATGTGGAAGATATCGGCGGTGATCGCGGGAGTGACGAAGTGCTCGGCTCCGGCTGCATGCCCGGCCAGCGCCGGCGTATACGCGAGGAGGGCCACCCCCGCCGTGGCCGCGATCCAGCCGAATTCCGCCCGCGCCCCCCGCGCCGCGGCGAGTGCGAAGGCCAGTCCGGAGACAACGACCGCCGCGACCTGTCCGAGCCACGCCCGGCCCCACGAAGTCCCGGTCACGAGCAGGCGAAGCTCCGCCCCCAGGGGTTCGAACGGATCGCGAAAGATGCTCGCCTCCGCCGCGAGGCGACCCAGCGTGCCCGCGCCGGCGAGGAGTACCGCCAAGCCGCCGATCCGCGCGGCCAGCCTCTCGGGCGTCACGCCGGCGGCTCCATCCTCCTCCGGCTCGAACCCCGGAAAGCGCCGGAGGATGACCAGCTTGAAGGCCACCGCCCCCACCGCGACGAGGAGGCCCGCGAACAACGCCCAGCGCGAGAGCGTGCCGATCAGAAACCACATGTCCATCCCGCCGCCGCCTCCGGGCTGCCCGCGTTCAGCTGATCACCACCCGCCTCCAGTTCGTAATGATCTTCGGCGCGTCCTCCAGGAGGTCGTTGAGGTCGGCGATCACGCCGTTCACGATGCCGGAAAGCTCCTCGGCCCGCTGAGCGGCGCCGGCTTCGATCTCGGTCAGCACCTCCATCTGCCCGACCGTCGGTCGCGCCTGCGGGCCCGAGACCGCGCGGGAGATGTTGCGAAGCTGCTCGATGAGGCGCGGCCAATCGCGGTAGCCCATCGATCCCGGCGGACGCCGCACTTCGCTCGACACCGCCGTCAGCTGACTCTGAGCATCGTCGGCGACGGCTTTCACCTGTTCTTCGTTGGACAGGTTCTTGCCTTCGATGGACTCGAGGAGTCCGTCGATCTGTCCGTCCAGGTCGTTGATCGTGCCCATCATCCGATTGAGTTGCGTCTCGAGGTCGCGTGCGCGCATGGCCGCGGTGAAGCGCTCGTCGTACACGGCCTGCGAAGCCGCCACGTTCGGGTCGCCTCGGAGCTGGAAGTCCTTCGACAGCTCGGTGCCGCCCACGTCGATCGTCGCCGTGTAGGTGCCCGGGACGGCGGGCGGGCCCGACGGGCCGAAGAAGAAGAACCCTCCACCCGGAGGACCCTGTCCCGGAATCGGTTCCGCACCGGCCCAGCGGAGGTCCCAGACCGCGCGGTTGAGGCCCGGCGTGACGTCGCGGTGCTCGAACTCGCGCACGAGGGTGCCGTTGCGGTCCGTGATGCGTACGTCGACCGAGTTGCCTGCCGCTTCCGCGGCGTCCTCCGAGAGATGGAAGTGGATCCACGCGCCGGGGGCGGGGTTCTCCCCCGCAAAGCGGCTCTGGCCGAAGTTGCTGGTGCGGCCCCACATCTCCCACTCCGTCGCCGTGCGGATGTCGAAGAGATGGGCGTCCCGGCCGATGGCCTCGGTCAGCTCGACCATGGGCTGGATGTCGTCGAGGATGAACGCGCCGCGCCCGTGCGTGCCGATGACGAGGTCGTTGTACTGGCGCTGGATCTTCACGCCCCGCACCGACACGCGCGGCAGGTTGCCGCGGATGTCCACCCACGTGTCGCCACGGTCCCAGGACGCGAAAATGCCGCGCTCCATGCCGACGAAGAGCAGATCCGGGTTCGAGGGGTGCTGCCGCACGACCTTCACGTAGTCGTCCTGCGGGAGCCCGGCGGAGATGTCGCGCCACGTCTGCCCGTAGTCGCGCGTCTCGTACAGGTGCGGGGTGAAGTCGTCGAGGCGGTGGTTGTCGACGGCCATGTACGCGGTGCCGGCATCCGTGGGTGACGCCTCGATGTTGCCGATCCAGGTCTCGGCGGGCAGACCGGGCACGCGGTCGCGGACGTTCGTCCACGTCGCGCCGCCGTCGCGCGTGATCTGCACGTTGCCGTCGTCGGTGCCGACCCAGATCACACCCGGCTCGAACTCGTCCTCGGCGATGGTGAGGATCGTCGTGTGGAATTCCGCCGCGGTGTTGTCGAGGTAGATCTCGCCGCCCGAATCGAGCTGCTTCTCCGGGTCGTCGGTGGTGAGGTCGGGGCTGATCACGTCCCACGAGTGGCCGTAGTCGTTGCTGCGGAAAACGACGTTGCCGCCCCAGTACACCGTCGCCGGGTCGTGCGGCGAGATGACGATCGGCGCGTCCCAGTTGAAACGGTACCTCGCCTGGTACATGCCCTGCCCCACCGAGCCGATCATGAGCGGCCACGGCTCGATCGACCGCATCTGCCCCGAGTTCGTGTCCGTGATGCGGAAGTAACCGCCCTGCGCGTTCGAGTAGATCAGGTTCGGCTGACCCGGGACCGGCACGGTGTAGAAGCCGTCGCCGCCGGAGACGGTGTAGAAATAGCCGGGCAGGATGCCACGGCGGTCGTTGAGCCGGCTCGGCCCGCACCAGTTGCCGTTGTCCTGCAGCCCGCCGCACACGTAGTACGGGTCGCGGTCGTCGACGAAGATGTGGTAGTACTGCGCGAGGCTGAAGTTGCGGAAGATGTGGAAGTTGGCGCCTCCGTCGTACGACACCTGCATGCCGCCGTCCGAGCCCGAGAGGATCCGCTCACCGTCTTCCGGGTCGATCCAGTACGCCTGGTGGTCGCCGTGCACGTCGTTGGCGATGCGCTCGAAGGTCCGGCCCCCGTCGGTCGATTTCGACAGTCCGCCCGAGAGCGTGTACAGCGTCTCGTGGTCGGACGGGTCGACGTAGACGTCGGAGTAGTAGAAGGGCCGGAAGTTGAGCTGGTTCCTGTTGTCGTTGACCATCTCCCAGGTCTCGCCGTGGTCGTCGGACATGAAGAGCGTGCCGGCGGTGGGGTATTCGGTGATCAGGTACACGATGTTCGGACGCGACTGCGCCACGCTGATGCCGATGCGGGCCATGGGCTCGTCCGGCGTGGTCGTGATCTTCTTCCACGAGATGCCGCCGTCGCGCGAGACGTAAAGCGCCGTCTCCCTGCCCCCGTCGTCGAAACGCCACGGCAGACGGCGGAAGGTCCACATGCCGGCGTAGACGTTGCGGGGGTTCGTCAGGTCGATGTCGATGTCCGAGCACCCGGTGTCCTCGTCGATGAACAGCACGTGGTCCCACGTCTGGCCGCCGTCGGTCGTGCGGAAGACGCCGCGCTCCCGGTTGGGGCCCCATTCGTGGCCCATCGCGCAGACCAGGGCGACATCGGGGTCGCGCGGGTCGACGACGATGCGCTTGATGCGTTCGCTGTCGTCGAGGCCGAGGTGGGTCCAGGTGGCGCCGCCGTCGGTCGAACGGTACACGCCGTCGCCGTACGAGACCGAGTTGCGCGGGTCGCCCTCGCCGGAGCCGAGCCAGACGACGTTGTGGTCGGAGGGAGCAAGCGTCAGCGCCCCGACCGAGTAGGTGTTCTCGTCGTCCCACTGATGCTCGAAGGTCACGCCGCCGTTGGTCGTCTTCCAGACGCCTCCGTTGGCCGCTCCGACCCAGAAGGTCCGCGGATCGCCCGGTACGCCGATGATGGCGGACACCCGTCCGCCCATGTTCACGGGACCGATGTGCCGCCACTCGATGTCGCCCAGCGCAGCCGAGATGGCCGCAGGGCTTTGGGCCCGGGCCGGTGTGGCGGCGAGAAGAGCGAAGAGTGCGAGGGCGAGCGGGAATGCGCTGCGCGGCAACTTCATGAGAGTTCTCCCGGGATGGTTGGTGGAGGGCGGAGGGCCCTCCAGATCGCGCAAGTTCAATGGGCGAAGAGGGATTCGAACCCCCGACCTCCTGCTTGTAAGGCAGGCGCTCTGAACCGGCTGAGCTATTCGCCCCGAATCGTGGCCATCCGCGCGGCGTTGCGGCGGGGCCTCCCCGGGCCGACTCCCGCTGGCCGAGCCGGCGCTAGCTGAGCCGACGCCAGCCGAGGATCAGGCCGGCGGGCAGGAACACCACATAGCCCAGGATGAGCAGGAGCGGCGCAGCCGTCACGGACCCCCGGTCGAGCAGCACGTACCCGGCGGCGATCGACGTGAGGCCGAGCGCGAACGCCACGTAGTTGGCCACTCCGAACTGGAGGCCCCGGGCGGGGGCGTCCCCACTCCTCCGGTCGCGTCTTCCCTGATTCATGCGGGGACGCTAGACGTCCCTCCGACACGCGTCAACCACGATGGGCACGCGTTCCCGGCCCGCCGGGGGCAACTCACGAACTCGCCCGGGCCCATTCCGAGGCCTCCAGGAGCGGCGAGGGGAGCGGCGAGGCGAAGGACAGCGCCTCGCCGGTCCCGGGGTGCTCGAACGCGAGGTGCGCGGCGTGCAGGAAGAGTCGCCCGGCCCGGCGCCGGAACTCTCCGGCCCAGCGGCCGCCCGCGCCGCCGAAGCCGCGTTCCCGGTTCGGTCCGTAGATCGGGTCGCCGACGACCGGGTGTCCGAGCGATCCGAGGTGCACCCGAATCTGGTGCGTCCTCCCCGTAGCGAGCCGCACGGCGAGCAACTCCGCGGCGTTCCACCGCTCCAGGCGCTTGAAGTGCGTCACCGCGGGCCGTCCGGTCTCGCGCACGGCCATCCGCTTCCGGGCGCGCGGATCGCGCCCGATCGGGCGATCGACCGTGAACCGCTCCTCGTCGAGGTGTCCCCAGGCCGCGGCGACGTACCCGCGCTCGACCTCGCGGCGCCCGAGTGCGGCGGACAGCGCCCGATGCGCCTCGTCCCGGCGCGCGACGAGCATGAGCCCGCTCGTGTCCTTGTCCAGCCGGTGAACGATCCCGGGCCGGCGGTCCCCGCCGATGCTCGACAGCCCGCCGAGGTGAAAGAGGAGGGCGTTCACAAGCGTGCCGCCCGGATGGCCGGGCGCGGGGTGGACGACGAGTCCTGCCGGCTTCTCGACCACCGCGAGGTCGTCGTCCGCGTATCGGATCTCGACGGGGATGTCCTCGGGCTCCAGCCGGGTCGCAACCGGGGGCGGCAGTTCGACCTCGATCCGATCTCCCGCCCGCGGCCGGTATCGCTTCCTCGGGACCTGTCCACCGACGGTCACCCGGCCGTCGGAGATGAGTTGCACGACTCGGGCCCGGCTCAGCGAGAGACGTTCGGCCAGCAGGCGGTCGATCCGGTCGGCGGCCGCGTCCTCGCTCTCGCCGATCTCGATGAGCCGCGGCCCGCCCGCACCCGCCGCATCGGATTCGGGTGGACTCACTTCACTCGGGGGTCGCCTCCGCCGCCGCAGCCGCTACCTCCCTCTCGCGCCGGCCCTCAAGCCAGAACGAGATCAGCAGCAGCACCGCGCCGACCGTCACGGCGGAATCCGCGATGTTGAAGATGGGGAAGCGGCTCGCACCGATGCCGAAATCGAGGAAGTCCACGACGCCGGCTTCCAGCCGGATGCGATCCCAGATGTTGCCGAGCGCGCCGGCGGATACGAGCGAGATGGCGAGGATGCGAAGTCGATCCGACGACGGGGTGCCGCGGTAGATGACGCCGAGCACGCCGAGCGCGATCAGGGAGAGGATGAGAAAGAAGATCCGCGAATGTTCGCCGATGTCGAGCCCGAAAGCGGCGCCGCGGTTGTGCGTGTAGGTGAAGCGGAAGAAGTCGCCGATCACGGGTGTTCGCTCGTACAGCTCGAACGTGTTCATGACCCACGCCTTGGTCACGATGTCCAGCGCGAGGATAACGACGATCGGAACGAGCGTCAGCCAGAGGCGGACCTGGTGATCGCGTCCGGAAGCTTCAGCCACCCGTCTCCTCCTTCTCCTTGCACCTGATGCAGAGCCGCGCGTGCGGGAGGGCGTCGAGCCGCTCGAAGCTGATCTCCTCGTCGCAGTCCTCGCACCTTCCGAATTGCTCCGGGTTCCGATAGAGCCGCCTCAGCGCCTCGTCGATGTGGTAGAGCAGCCGACCCTCCTTGCTCGCGAACAGGAACGCCTTCTCGCGCTCCATGGCGTCCGTCCCCTGGTCCGCCATATGGAAGCTGTAGGCGGCCAGGTCGCTGTCCGCCCCCTGAAGGGAACTCGTGAACGAGTCGTCGTACTGACCGAGCTCCCGCGTCGCGCGCGACCGGGCCGCCAGCAGTCTCTTCTCGATGTGTTTCCGTTGTTCCGCGTTCATCCTTCTCAAGCGCGTTCGTCGACTCCGCCGATTCCGATGCGGACCTCGACGTCGTCGATCTTCACCACGGCCGTACTCAGGCCTCCCCGGGGGACCGACCCCGTCTGTACTTCTACGGCCAGCGTCTCGCCGGCGACGTAGTCCGCGTGCTTCGACACCGCCTGTTCCAGATCCTGCGGACCCGCCACGCCGAGGCGGATGCGGTCGGCGACCTCGAGCCCCGCATCGCGCCGCAACCGCTGGACGCGGTTCACGATCTCCCGCGCGTAACCTTCGCCGCGCAGCGCATCATCGATGTCGGTATCCAGGGCCGCGAGGTAACCGCCTCCCGTCGCCACGGCGAGATCGGTGAGCGTCTCCTCGTGAATCACGAGGTCTTCGGGCGTCACCCGAACCCGTTCGCCTCCGATCTCGACGTCGAGCGGCTCCCCGTCCCTGAGCCTCCTCAGGGCCACCGCATCCAGATCCGCGATCCCGGCCGCGACGGCCGGCGTGCGCGCCCCGTGTTTCGGACCCAGCGCACCGAACCGCGGCTTCGCGTATAGCCGGGTAAGATCTTCGCTGTCCCCCAGCGACACAACCATTTTCACGTTGAGTTCTTCCATCGCAAGCGCAGCCATCGGGTCCGCGAGCGCCCGTCCCTCCGGCAGAACCGCGTGAAGCGTGCGCAGCGGCTGCCGAATCCGCACCCCCGCCTTTTCCCGGGCGGCGCGGCCCAGCGCCACCAGGCGCCGGACGTCGTCCATCGCCTGCTCGAGCTCCGGCTCCGAATGCCCTTCCGGCTCCGGGAAATCCGCCAGGTGGACGGACGCTTCGTCTGTGAGCGCCCGGTACAGCCAATCGGACATGAACGGGGCGTACGGGGCGAGCAGCCGCGCGGTCGTGGCGAGACATTCGTGGAGCGTCGCGAAGGCGTCGGCGCTCGCGACCGCGGTCCCCGGTTGCGTCGCCCAGAAGCGGTCGCGGCTCCGGCGCACGTACCAGTTCGACACGTCGTCGAGCACGAACTCCTGGATGGCGCGCGCCCCGGCCGTGAGATCGAACGCCTCCAGCGCTTCCCCCACGAGCCGCACGACCCGGTCCAGGCGGGCGAGCACCCAGCGGTCGAGGTCGCTTCGGTCGGAGACGGGAGCCGCGGAGGACGCGGTGTGGGACCACCCCTCCTCGTTCGCGTAGAGGGCGAAGAAGCGGTACGTGTGACGGAGTGTGGCGAACAGCTTGCGGTCGGTCTCGCGGAGCGCCGACGGATCCCACCGCTTCGGCACCCAGGGGTTGGACCCCGAGAGGAAGTAGAAACGCGTGACATCGGCCCCGTACGTGTCGAGCGCGTCGCGCGGATCCACCGCGTTGCCCCGCGACTTCGACATCTTCCGTCCCTTTGCATCGAGCACCTGGTCGTTGACGACGACGGCCCGGAACGGTGCGCGGTCGAAGAGAATGGTGGACAGCGCGAGGAGCGAGTAGAACCAGCCGCGCGTCTGGTCGACGCCCTCGGCGATGTAGTCGGCCGGGAAGTAGCGCTCGAAGGTGTCCCGGTTCTCGAACGGATAGTGCCACTGGGCGTAGGGCATGGAGCCGGAGTCGAACCACGCATCGGCGACTTCCGGGACGCGCCGCATCGTGCCGCCGCATGCGTCGACGGGACAGCACCACTCGTATCCGTCGATCCCCGGCCGGTGAGGATCGAAGTCCTCGGGGAGGCCGCCGACGCGGCGCCCCAGTTCCGCGAAGGATCCGAGCACCTCCCGGTGTTCGTCGCAGTCGGAGCAGAGCCAGATGGGAAGGGGGGTTCCCCAGTACCGCTCGCGCGAGAGCGCCCAGTCGATGTTGTTCTGCAGCCACTCGCCCATGCGGCCGGATCCCGTCTCGGGCGGATGCCAGTCAATGGACGCATTATGCTCGAGCAGGCGCGACTTCACGGCGGTCGTCCGGATGTACCACGAATCGCGCGCCATGTAGAGAAGCGCGCTGTCGCAGCGCCAGCAGTGGGGATAGCTGTGCTCGTACATCTCGCGCAGATACAGCTGGTCGTGCGCGACGGCCCAGTCGCGGAGCGCGCGTTCGGTCTCTCCATCTTTCACGTGCATCCCGGCAAGTCCGCCCGGCACGGTGTCGAGGAAGCGCCCGTCCCCGCCGACCGTGTGCTGCATCGGCAGTCCCGCCGCCTCGCCCAGCCGGAAGTCGTCTTCCCCGTACATCACCGCCGTGTGGACGACGCCCGTCCCGTCGTCGACCGTGACAAAATCCGCCTCCAGCACCGTCCATGCCGTATCGGAGCCGGCGCCGTCCACCGCGTTCGGGAAGAGCGGGCGGTAGCGCCGCCCGGCGAGTTCACCGCCGCGCACCTCCCCGACGATCTCATAGGGGTGCCGCAGCACCTCGGCGACGCGGTCGCGGGCCAGGATGAGCACCTCTCCCGGCGAAGCCCCGCCGGGCCCGTCGTGCGCCCGTGCGGGGGTCGTGCCGCCGTCCGCACCCTCGGGCAGGACGCGTACGCGGGCATAGGGGATGTCGGGCCCCACCGCGAGGCCGAGGTTGCCCGGAAGCGTCCAGGGGGTCGTGGTCCAGCTCAGGATCCGCGCGCCGTCCGGGTCGTCGACGAGATGGAACTTCATGTAGACCGCGGGCTCGGTCACGTCGCGGTAGCCCTGGGCCACCTCGTGGCTCGAGAGGCCGGTGCCGCAGCGCGGACACGTCGGGATGACGCGGTATCCCCTGTACAGCAGGCCCCGCTTCTCGATCTCCGAGAGCGCCCACCAGCCCGACTCGATGAACTCGTTCGAGTACGTGACGTACGGGTCGCCGTAGTCCAGCCAGTAGCCGATGTCCCGGGACAGCCGCTCCCAGGCGTCCTGGTAGCGGAACACGTTGTTCCGGCAGTTGTCGTTGAACTTCCGGATTCCGTAACGCTCGATGTCCGGCTTGCCGGAGATGCCGAGCGAGCGCTCGACCTCGAGTTCCACCGGCAGTCCGTGGGTGTCCCAGCCCGCTTTCCGCGGCACGTGATGGCCGGACATGGTGCGGTATCGCGCCACCGCATCCTTGATCGTGCGGGCAAGGATGTGATGGACGCCGGGCGCGGCGTTCGCGGTCGGCGGTCCCTCGTAGAACACGAAATCCGGCGCAGCCGACCGGGCCGCGAGGCTGCGCTCGAAGGTCTTCTCTTCCTCCCAGCTTTCGAGGACTTCGGCTTCGAGCCCGCGTGCGGACTCCGGTATCGGCCGGTAGGCCATGGAGGTGCTCCGTCTGGTTATCTCTCGATGGTCGACGCAGTCGTCGGAACGGCGGGCGTGCGCAGCGGGGTGCTGCGGTCAGGTCGACGCGGCGCCCGAACCGCCGGCGTCGACCCGGCTAATCGATGGAAGCGGGGCCTCGGTATCGGACTCCGGAGCCATGGGCTCGGCCGCGATGGGCTCGGCGGCGGCAACCTCGGGTGCCCCGTCTCCGCTCGCTCTCCGGAGCCGCTCGATGAACCGGTCGAGATCGCCGGCTCCGTCCCCGAACCGTTCATCCTCGAAGTCGAGGTATTCGTCGAAGCGCTCGAACAGTTTCCGCAGCGCGGCGAGGAAGCGGCCCCGGGTCGCCTTCAGGTCTTCGACCTTGTCGTGGCAGAGGCGGACGGCCCGCTCCGCGTCGGCGAGCACGGCGCCCGCGCGCATCTCGGCCTCGCGGAGCCGCACGGCCGCGTCGCGCTCGGACTGCAGGCGGGCCTCCTCGCGCAGCTCCTGAGCGGCCAGGAGCGCTTCGTTGAGGGCCTTCTCGCGAGCCCTGTAGCTCTCCAACTGGTGTTTCTGCTGCTCGATCCGATCGCTGAGCACGACGTGCTCGCGCACGTGGCGTTCGAGGCAATCCGCCACGACCGCGAGGAACGCATCGACCTGCTGTGCGTCGTACCCGCGCACCGAACGCCTGAAGTCGTCCTTCTTCTTGCGGACGTCAAGCGGTGTCAGATCGATCATCTCTCCCCCAGTAGCACCGTGCCGAGTCGCACCCGCGTGCTCCCCTCCTCGATCGCGATCTCGAAATCGTTGCTCATCCCCATCGAGAGCGCCCTGCCCTCAAAATCCGGAATCTCCGCGCGACAGCGTTTCAGCAGCCGCGCCGCGCCGCGAAACGCGGGCCGGACCTCCGCCTCGTCCGCCGTAAACGGCGCCATCGTCATCAGCCCGGCCACCCGCAGACCGGGCAGTTCACAGATCTCGGCCACGGCGTCCAGCACCACGTCCGGGTTCAGGCCGGCCTTCGCCGCCTCCCCCGACGTGTTCACCTGCACGAGCACCTCGACCGGTTCGCGCCGTTCCTCTTCGACGATCCGGTTCAACGTGCCCGCGAGCCGCACGCTGTCCACCGACTCGACGACATCGAACAGCCGGACCGCGCGCCGCGCCTTGTTGCGCTGCAGCCGACCGATCAGGTGCCACGCGACGCCGGGCGTCGGCCCCAGTTCCAACCGCTTGGCTTCGGCTTCCGGCACCCGGTTTTCGCCGATCCGGCCCACGCCGAGCGCCTTCACGATCTCGATTCCCCCTGCGGGATGTCCCTTCGTCACGGGGAGGATCTCGACGTCGCTCGCGCGCCGTCCTGCCCGCCTCGCCGCAGCCTCGATGCGCTCCGTCACCTCGGCCAGCCGGGCCTCGACCTGATCTTTCGTCACGCGGCACAGTTTACGGGGCCGCGCCCGGCGATGCGAGCCATCTACCGGGGGTCCGGGCGGCACCCGGCGGACCGAAAAAAAAGAGCGCCCGGCGTCGCTTTGGCGTCGCCGGGCGCTTGCCGTCGCTCGGAAGCGGGACGGCTGGTGTCGTGTCTCCGTAGTTCTAGATCACCTCGAACGTCACCCACTGGGAGACCCAGACCGCCGTGACCTTGTCGCGGTTCTTCGCAGGCGTGAACCGCATCTGCTGCACGACCTTCCCCGCCGCCTCGTCCAGGAGGCCGTTATCGGAGGAGGTCTTCACCTCGAAGTTCTCGACGGCTCCGTTTTCCGTCACGTAGAGCCAGAGTTCGACCCGGCCCCCGATGCCCGCATCCATCAGCGTGCGCGGATACTCCCGCTGCAGTATCTGCTGAATCTCACCGCCGTTCAGCAGCACGGGAGGCGTGTCGTACACGATGAACGACGGCCGATCCGCCGGACTGCCGGTCTCGGGAGGCGGCGGCAGGGCGTTATCCGTCGTGAACGACTCGAACGTCGTTTCCGCGATCGTAATGTCCTCGGAGATGTCAACCGAAGCGACCCGCGGGGTGGCCGGACGGGCGATCTGTTCCGGCGGCGGCGGGATCTTCACCTCGGGCGGCAACGCCACCGCCTCGATCTCATCGACCACGACGCCCAGGTCCGCCGCCTCGAACGGGCGGACGAGGACGAACAGTCCGAAGTGGAGCGTGACGGCAACCAACAACCCGACCTGCGTCCAGTTGGTGCTCGCCCGCTTGAACTGATCGTTCGCGGTGAGCCGAATTCCGGTCTCTTCCATCGTTTCTCTCCCGGTCTCCTGAAGCCCGTGGTGTCCTGCTGCTGGCTAGCGCCGAGCCCGCATCGCGCGCTGCTCGAGCCGCGTGGCGAAGGTGACGCGCACCGCGCCGGACGCCTGCAGTTCTTCCGTAATCGTATTGATCTGCTGATAAGGCACTTCGGAATCGCCGCGAATCGCGATCACGAGTTCACGGTTCTCCGCGTAGATCGGCCGAACGGTCTCCGAGATGTCCTCGAACGGCGTCAGCACGTCGTTGATCCAGACCGAACCGTCGCGCTGAACCCAGAGGTGGAGGATGTTCTGCCGCTTCTCGTCGATCTTCTCGGTGGCCTCCGCCGTCGTCCATTCGATCTGCCGGTTCCGGTCCTTCCGGAAGACGGTCGTGACCATGAAGAAGATGAGAAGGAGGAACGCGATGTCCGCCATCGAAGAGGTCGGGATCGACCCGTCCGACCCGGACTTTTTCTTGAAGCCGCTGTCCTTGATGGCCATCTAGTTCTCCATCTCCTGTAGCGAGATTCGCTCGGCGCCCGCCAGCTTCACCTCATCGAGCACGTTGACCATGTGACGGTAGGGCGCGTTGGGGTGGGTCTGAATGGCGGCGATGAGATTCTCGTTGCCCGCCAGTTCGGTGCGCAGAATGTTCGCCACCTGCGTGTGCGCCACGACCTGTTCCTGTTCGCTTTCGCCCCGGCGCACGATGACGCGGCCGTCAGGCTGCACGATGAAGAAGATCAGGTTCCGCCCCGACACATCCTGCTCCTCGGCCTGCTCCGGGAGCACGATCGGCAGTCCCCGTTCCTCGTTGAACACCGTCGTCGTGAGGAAGAAGACCAGGAGGAGGAACGCGATGTCCGCCATCGAAGAGGTCGGGATCTCGTCCGACACCTTCTGCTTGCGTTTCATGATCGCCATTGTGGACTTCTTTCTCCGTTTGTCGCTTCGATCTGCGACCCGGGCTCGTCAGCTCGCCCGCGCGCCCCGGTCCTCGAGGTCCCAGATAAGCCCGAGCACCTCCTGCGCCCCCTCCTCCATGTCGAGGATGAGACGATCGATGCGCGTGACGAAAAAGTTGTAGCCGATGTTGACGGGGATCGCGATTGAGAGCCCCGTGGCGGTCGTGATGAGCGCCACCTTGATGCCGCCGGCGACGAGCCCCGGCTCGACCTGTCCCGCGATCTCGATGGCCTGGAAGGCGAGGATCATCCCGATCACGGTTCCGAGGAAGCCCAGCATGGGGGCGACGTTGGCGATTGTGCCCAGAACCGTGAGGCCGCGCTCGAGGAAGTCGAGCTCGATCACACCCGTCGTGGCGATCGCCTTCTGGATGTCCTTGCCGTCGGAGCGCGCCTCGCTGCCGCGGTCGCGGAGGCGGCGCAGTCCGGCGAGGAGGATCGCGGCGACGGGTCCCCGCGTTTCCTCGGCCGTCGTAATCGCTTCGCCCAGGCGGCCGCTCACTCCGAGACTCTCGATCTCGTGGAGCAGCTTCCTTGAATCGCGGTGGGCGATCCACAGCGTCCACGCCTTGGCCAGCATCACGCCGATCGCGATCAGCGAGCAGAGGACGAGGGGGTACATCATGAACCCGCCATCGGTGAACAGAGTCAGCAGCTCGTACTGATTGTCCATATCGCCTGCCCGTAAGGGATTTGTCGCTCGATTCCCGGCCTGGTCGCAACTTGAAAAGTTTAGGGGACTGACGGGGCCTCGTCAAACCGTTTGGGTCCATCCGGCCGATCCCCGGGCTCCGCGTCGAGATCCGCACCGGGACGGCCCAGTTCAGGCGCCGGGACGTCGGCCGCCAGATGGTCCCGAAGCTGCTGCGGCGCCAGGTTCCTTCGCAGGACGCCGCGACGGGCCAGCGAGATCTGGCTGGTCTCCTCGGACACGACGACGACGTACGCGTCGGTCTCTTCGGAGAGGCCGAGCGTGGCCCGGTGCCGGGTCCCCAGCGTCCGGTCGCTGAGGGGGTACTGCGTGAGCGGGAGATGGACGCCGGCAGCCACGATCTGCCCGTCGCGCACGACGACCGCCCCATCGTGGAGGGGCGACCTGGGCGTGAACAGAGACACGAGCAGGCTGGACGACACATCGGCCCGGAGGCGCGTCCCCGTCTTCTCGATGTACTCTTCGAGAGACAGTTCACGTTCGATCGCGATGATCGCCCCCGTCCGGGTGCGGGACAGTTCCGCCGCCGCCTTTGCGATCTCATCCGCGACCGCTTCGCTCCGCTCCTGCAGCCGGGTCAGCACGCTCAGCACGCGGCTGCGGCCGATCCGGGCGAGCGCGTTCCGCAGCTCGGGGTGAAAGACGACGATGAGCGCGAAGGCGCCGTAGGTGAAGGCCTGCGAGAGAATCGACCGGATGAGGTCGAGGCTGAGCCATCCCGCCGCCGCGTAGACCGCCGCGAGGAGGACGAGGCCGAACAGCATCTGGAACGCCCGCGTGCCGGACCAGAGGATGAGCACCCGGTAGATGAGGACCGCGACGACGGTGATCTCGAAGACGTCCAGAAGATCGATCTGCAGGAGGCGCAGGTAGTTCCAGAAAGCGTCCATCACCTGCGGCCTCCAGCCGCGCGCGGGCGAGCTGACGGACGGGCGCCGCGGACGACCCCGGGTCGGCGGACCTCGATCGCACCCTCGACGTCGAGCGCCTGACGCATCTCGCAAACATCGTGCACGCGGAGCACATGGGCGCCGCGCCGCGCCGCGGCGAGACACGCCGCGACGGAGGCTGTGACGCACTCGTCCGGCCCCACATCGAGCAGCGCCCCGAGAAAGGACTTGCGCGACGGGCCGACCCACACCGGCGCTCCGAGCGACGCGATCTCGTCGAGCCGGGCCAGCAGCTCGAGATTGCCGTCCAGCGACTTTCCGAAGCCGATCCCCGGGTCGACCGCGACCTGACCTGGGTCGCAGCCCGCGTCGAGCGCCGCCCGCCGCGCCTCGGCGAGGGCGCCGCGGACCTCCGCCGCGACATCGCCGTAGTCGGTGTCGAGCTGCATGGTGCGGGGTGTGCCGCGCATGTGCATGAGCACGAGCCCCACGCCCGTCCGGGCCGCGAGCCCCGCCAGCGCCGGATCGGCGCGCAGGGCCGTCACGTCGTTGATCGCCGCGGCGCCCGCGTCCACCGCCCGCTCCGCCACCTCGAGCTTGTGTGTATCCACGGAGATGGGGATCGGAAGGTCACGCAGTCCGCGGAGCACCGGTTCGAGCCGGGCCCACTCCTCGTCCGCCGGCACCGGGTCGGCGCCGGGGCGGGTGGACTCGGCCCCGATGTCGAGGATCGCCGCCCCCTCCTCCGCGATCTGCCGACCTCGCGCGATCGCCTTCCGCGGCTCGGTGTACCGGCCGCCATCCGAAAACGAATCGGGCGTGACGTTCAGTATCCCCGCGATCACGGGTGATTCCAGGGAGATCTCGCGATCGCCCGTCCGCCAGGTGCGCGCCGGCCCGACCGCCGAGAGCCCCATCCGCGCGCCGCGCCCCGTCAGCCCCGTCAGGCCGGCGCCGGGGCGGGCTCGCCCCCCGCACCCTCCAGCGGACGCTCGCGCTGCGGCGCCGGCTCGATGGCCGCCGGCTGCGGCGCCGGCTGGGCGGGTTCCGAAACCAGGGCCGGCAGCTCCCTGCCCTCCTCGAGCAGCTTGATGTCTTCCGAATCGAGCGTCTCCCGCTCAAGCAGCGCCTTCGCGATCGCCTCGAGCAGCGCCTGGTTCTCTTCGAGGACGCCACGCGTCGCGGCGTATGACTCATCCAGGATCCGCTTGATCTCGCCGTCCACGAGTTCGGCGGTCTTCTCGCTGACCTCGCGGCGCTGAGAGAGGTCCCGACCGAGAAAGACCTCCTGTTCCCGGTCCCCCACGGACATCGCGCCCACGGCGGGCGACATCCCGAACTGCGTGACCATGCGGCGCGCGAGATCCGTCGCGCGCTCGATGTCGTTACCCGCGCCGGTCGTGATCTTGCCGTCGCCGAACATCATCTCCTCGGCCACGCGCCCGCCGAAGAGCATCTTGAGCTGGCCCTCGAGCCATTCCTTGGTGTAGTTGTGGCGGTCCTCCTCGGGGAGTGAGGCCGTGATCCCGAGGGCACGTCCGCGCGGGACGATCGTGACCTTGTGGAGCGGGTCCAGACCCGGGACGCGGAGCGCGACCACGGCATGCCCCGCCTCGTGGTAGGCCGTGACGCGGCGCTCTTCCTCGGAGATCACCATGCTCCGGCGCTCGGTACCGAGCATGACCTTGTCCTTGGCCCGCTCGAACTCCTCCATGTAGACGCGATCCTTGTCGTCCCGCGCCGCGATGAGGGCGGCCTCGTTCACGACGTTCTCGATGTCCGCGCCCGAGAGCCCGGGGGTCCCCTTCGCCAACACCGCGAGGTCGACGTCGTCGGCCAGCGGGATGTCCTGCGTGTGCACCTGGAAGATCCCTTCGCGCCCCTTGATGTCGGGATTGTCGACGACGATCTGGCGGTCGAAACGACCCGGACGCAGGAGCGCGGGATCGAGCACATCGGGCCGGTTCGTCGCCGCGAGGAGGATCACCCCTTCGGTCGACTCGAATCCGTCCATCTCCACGAGCAGCTGGTTCAGCGTCTGCTCCCGCTCGTCGTGCCCGCCGCCGAGACCGGCCCCCCGGTGGCGTCCGACGGCGTCGATCTCGTCGATGAAGATGATGCAGGGCGCCTGGGCCTTCCCCTGTTCGAAGAGGTCGCGCACGCGCGAGGCGCCCACGCCGACGAACATCTCCACGAAGTCGGAACCGGACATCGAGAAGAACGGTCGGCCGGCCTCCCCGGCGACGGCTCTCGCGAGGAGCGTCTTTCCGGTCCCCGGCGGTCCGACGAGGAGCGCGCCCTTCGGCAGGCGTCCTCCCAGACGCGAGAACTTCCGCGGATCCTTGAGGAACTCGATGATCTCCTGCAGTTCGTCCTTCGCCTCATCGCACCCCGCAACGTCGGCGAAGGTGATCTTCGGCGTGTCGCCGCTCAGGAGCCGGGCCTTCGACTTCCCGAAACTGAACGCCCGCGATCCTCCGGCCTGCATCTGCCGGATGACGAAGAGCCAGAGCCCGATGATGAAGATCCAGGGGAGGATCGAGATGAATACGTTGAGCCAGTTGCTGCGCGCGGGAAGCGTCTCGATCGTGATGTCCGCCTCTAGGAGTTCGCTCATCAGGGCGTCGCCGATCTCCCGCGTCGGCAGCAGGAGATGGAAGTTCGCGATTTCCGTCTCGTCGACGGTGATCGCGCTCCTGAGACTGCCCTCCACCTCGCCGGTTCCGAGGCGCACCTGGATCGACTCCACGTTCCGCTGCGTGATCTGCTCGCGGAACTGCGTGTAGCTCAGCGTCTCCCGACCCTCTCTGGCGCCTCCCATGAACTGGAGGAGGGCGACGGGGATCAGAATCAGCAGGGCCCAGAACGACGCCGTCCTGAGCCATCGGTGCATGCGGCCCGAGGAATCGCTGCCGTCCGGCCTCTGCGGCTGTTCTTGTCTCATTTTGATCTATTCCGACCTGTTCAAGCTCCGATGTCTCGCCTGCGGCCGTCCCGCCTGCGGCTCACGTACGGGGACACGCGATAAACGGAAGGTGACGAAAATCCTCCCCATGATCCAATCCATACCCCACAAGGAACTCATTTGGTGCATCGAAGCCAACCCACCGCGGCTCCCAATCGAGATCCGGCGCGATGCGCTTGTGGAGGAGCGCGCAGATCTCGACGGACGCGGGATCCCGATCGGCGATCCCGCCGCACAACTGGTTCAGCGTGGTGCCGCTGTCGACGATGTCCTCGACGATGATGATGTGCCGGCCGGCCATCGGGGCCCGCGGGTCGTAGAGCAGTTCGACGCTGCCCGAACTCTTCATGCCCGTGCCGTAGCTCGACGCGACGAGGAAGTCGACCTGCAGCGGCCGCCGGATCTGGCGGACCAGGTCGCCGAGAAACACGAACGACCCCTTGAGCAGTCCGAGCAGCAGGATATCGGCATCCGGCGGGTACGCGGCGGCGATCTCCGCTCCCATGCCGGCGACGCGGGCCGCGATCTCCGACGCGGAGTAGACGATGCGTCCGAGCGGTTCGCCCCCTGTGTACTCCTCGAACTCACGTTCCGCGGCTGTCATCGTTCCGGTCCCGGCGCTCTGTGAATCCAATGGCGAACCACGCTCCTCCGGAGTCGATCGGTTCCACCGCCGCCCGGGAGTGTCCGGCCACCCACAGCACTCTCCGGTCGGCGTCCACGACGACCGGCACGCCCGCACGATCCGAGGCCGGCACGCGGCACTCCATCAGGAGCTTCGCGACCTTTCGCGACCCGGCCCGCGTGCGGATCCGGTCTCCGGGTTGCGGCCCCCGTACGCGGATCGGGAACCGGATCCTGTCGACGGGGAAGGCGGTCGCCCAGCGTTCCGTGCCCTCGAGGGCGCTCCAGCGCACCTCCCAGGCGTTCCCGCCGAGGCGGAGCGGCCCGCGACCCGCCCGCCGCGCCCGCGTCCGATCGATGTCGAGTTCGTGGTCGAGCGGCACCTCTCGCCCGCGTCGCACATGGATCCGATCGAACTCCCGTTCGACCCGCAGGCCCGCCGCGATGTCCACTCCGCGTCCGCTTTCCCCCGCGTCCAGGAAGGCTGCGCCCGTCCGGGTGCCGCGCCGGGACACTCGGAAACCCATGTCCCGGGCGACGTGCCGCAACATGCGTCCGCGAGCCGCCCGATCATATCCCAGCAATCGAGGCCGGGCAATTTGGGCTCCGTCGGCGCTTTCCCGGTATCCCGCGGCGGAGAGGAGGCGCCGGGCGGCCGCTTCCAGCCCGCCTTCGGCGACCAGGGCGTTCCGTCCGAGTTCCGCCAGCAGTGCGCGGACG
Organism: Gemmatimonadales bacterium; assembly: GCA_009841005.1. Taxonomy (GTDB): domain Bacteria; phylum Gemmatimonadota; class Gemmatimonadetes; order Palauibacterales; family Palauibacteraceae; genus Palauibacter; species Palauibacter polyketidifaciens. Next base: position 3,239 of record VXMR01000045.1, on the reverse strand, counting down.
GAGGGCTCCTCGGCGGCCAGCGCCGGGAGCAGCCCGTGCCGCATCCGCGAGCGGCGGTAGCGGGGATTCCGGTTGGCGGGGTCTTCCGCCCACTCCCGTCCCGTGGCTCGCAGGTAGCCCCTCAGCTCCTCTCGCGAGAAGCCGAGCAGCGGGCGCACGAACGCGGCGCGGCGCGCGGGGATGCCGGCCAGCCCGCGAAAGCCGGGGCCGCGCAGGAGGTTCATCAATACCGTCTCCACGTGGTCATCGCGCTGGTGTGCGAGGGCGACGCGATCCGCCCCGGCGCGACGCCGCGCGTCGGCCAGGAACGCGTATCGGGCCGCCCGCCACTCCGCCGGGCCGCCCGCGAGTCCGTTCGTCCGGCCCACGTCGCACGGCACTCCGGCCCGGCGGCAGACTTCCGCCGCCCTCGACGCCGATGCGGCGCTTTCCGGCTGGAGTCCATGGTCAAAATGGGCCGCGCTCAGCTTCAGCGGCCAGGACTCGCCGAGCGCGCGGAGGAGGTGCAGGAGCGCGAGCGAGTCCGATCCGCCGGAGAAAGCCACGAGGACGCGCGAGCCTCGCGGCAGAAGTTCCGGAGCCGCGCGGAGCACACCCCGCAGGCGCGCGGCGACGCCGGCGCCCGGAGCTGACGGGGCTTCGGCGCGGGGCGTCAGGACTCTCCGTGAGGGGGGCGGTCTCTCCACGCCGCAGGGCCGCGGCGGAAGTCCAGTTCCTCGGCCACGGAGACGCCGAACTTCGGTCGTGCCGGCAACTCCCCGAACGCGATCTCGCGCGGGGGCTCCGGAGAGGCGTCCGCGGAGGCCGCCCCGGATCGGCCGAGCTTGCGCCCGTGCTCCCAGACGCGATCCCGCCCGGCGACGTATGCGCGCAGAGCGCCCGTGACGTCCCTGGATCCGCTCAAACCTCCATCACCTCCGCTTCCCTGCGCGCGAGCATCGCATCGATCTTCTTCACGTACTCGTCGGTGTGCGTCTGGACCTCCGACATCGTGCGGCGGGCGATGTCTTCACCGACCTCCCCGTCCCGCTGCATCTTCAGGAGCCGGTCGCGCGCTTCGTGCCTCGCGTGCCGGATCGAGACCCGCCCCTCCTCCGCCATCCGGTGGAGGATCTTGACGAATTCGCGCCGGCGCTCCTCGGTCAGCGGTGGAATGGGGACCCGGACGACGGCCCCGTCCACCGAAGGGTTGAGCCCCAGGTCGCCGCTCTGGATCGCGCGCGCGACATCCTGGGCGATGTTCGGGTCGTACGGCTGCACGAGGAGCATCGTCGGCTCGGGGGCGCTGACGTTCGCCACCTGCCGCAACTGCACGATCGAGCCGTAGGCCTCGACCCTGACGCCGTCGAGAATCGCCGTCGTCGCCTTGCTCGTACGAACCGTGGCGAATTCCCGCGCGATCGCCTCGATCGCGCTCTCCATCGCCAGGACCGCATTCTCCAGCGTCTCCTCCGGCACCGTCCCCTCCGATCTTCGCGAATCCGTCGGGACCCGGGCGCTATGCGACGAGGGTCCCGATCCTCTCGCCTCGCAACGCTGCCAGGATTGCACCCGGGCGCTTGATGTTCAAGACGACGATGGGCAGCGAGTTTTCCTTGCACAGGGAGATCGCCGCCGCGTCCATGACGCCGAGTTCGCGGGTCATCACCTCGAGATAGCCGATCTCGTCGATGAGCGAGGCCTCCGGGTCGGTCTCCGGGTCCGCCGTGTACACACCGTCGACCCGCGTCGCCTTCATGATCACGTCGGCTTCCATTTCGATCGCCCGGAGCACGGCCGCCGTATCGGTGGAAAAATACGGATTTCCCGTACCTCCCGCGAAGATCACGACCCTGCTCTTCTCGAGATGGCGCAGCGCGCGGCGGCGGATGTAGGGCTCCGCGAGTTCCTCCATCCGGATGGCGGACATCACGCGGGTCTCCACGCCGGACTGTTCGAGCATGTCCTGGAGCGCCATCGCGTTGATCACGGTCGCGAGCATGCCCATGTAGTCCGCGCTCACCCGATCCATGCCGCGCGCGCTCGCCACGGTGCCGCGCATGATGTTCCCGCCGCCGACGACAAGCCCGAGACTCACGCCGCTCCGGTGGACGCGACGGATTTCGTGCGTGAGTTCCTCGATGACCGGCGGGTCGATGCCGAACCCCCGGTTCCCGGCGAGCGACTCGCCGGAGAGCTTCACGAGGGCGCGGCGATACTTCAGGTCGGCCGCGCCCCCGGGCATCCGGTCGGAACTCAGCCGCCCACCTCGAAGCGGACGAACCGCCGAACGGCCAGATCCTCTCCAGCCTTGCGCAGTACGTCCTTCACCGTCAGGTCCGGATCCCGCACGTAGGCCTGCCAGAGGAGCGCGTTCTCCTCATAGAACTTGCGCATGCGGCCCTCCACGATCTTCTCCGTGATCGAGGCCGGCTTGCCCTGCTCCAGCGCCTGTTCGGTCAGCAGCTTGCGCTCGCGTTCGACCTCCGCCTCCGGAATGTCGTCCGGCGACACGCCCCGGGGATTCGTGGCCGCGGCATGCATCGCAACCCCGCGGGCCGCCTCGGTCGCGGCATCGCCGGAGTCCGAAACCTCCAGCAGCACGCCGATGCGATTTCCGAAGTGGACGTAGGATGCGAAGGCCCCGTGCGCGCCGAGATCATAGCGCACGGCGCGTCCGACCTGGACGTTCTCTCCGACCTGCACCCGCAGCTCGTTAAGGCGGCTTTCGATCGCGTCTCCCCCCTCGAGCTCAAGCAGAGCGGTGCCCTGCACGGTCTCCCCGTCCGGCACCGGGAGGTCGAGCAGCCGGTCCGCCAGGTCCCGCGAGAAGTCCTCGAACGCCTCGCTGCGCGCGACGAAGTCCGTTTCGCTCAGCACTTCGACCATCGAAGCGGACCCGTCGCGCATCGCGATGCGGATCGTGCCCTCCGAAACCGCACGCGCCACGCGCTTCGCCGCCTTTGCCGCGCCCGCCTTCCTGAGCAGGTCCACGGCCCGCTCCGTATCTCCGTCCGATTCGATCAGCGCGCGCTTGCAGTCCATCATCCCGGCGCCTGTCCGGTCGCGGAGAGCCTTCACCGCCCCGGCCGTGATCTGCGTCATGGTCTCCATATCTCCTTCCCAAAAAAAAGGGCCACCGAAGTGGCCCCTTGTGGTCACTTCTCTTCTGACTCCACCTCTCCGACAACTGCCGCTTCGGCGCCCTCCGATCCGGCGTCCGCCGCGGGCTCCGGGTTGTCGGCCACCGCGGGCTCCGG